>CALGOB010000120.1 GCA_937958005.1 uncultured Cyclobacteriaceae bacterium | reverse complement strand
ATCTTTTAACATAATTCCTACTATTTTTTCAACATCACAAATAGTGGAAGGATAAACAAGTGTATCTGTTTTAGAAAGTGCCCATAACATTACATTCAAGCTTTCATAGCGCCAGGTTGCATTGCTTTTCTCTTGGTCGCTAAGAACAGTAGCATTTAATAAGGCTACTTCTTTTTCAGAAAACTCGGTAATATGCAGTCTTTCAATGACATTATCTAACTGCTCTTTTGGTACACCTTCACCTTTTGCCGCTATGGTTGCAAGGGCATAGGCTCTATTCACAATAGATTGTTTCGGTCTGATGGATACTTTTTCATTGATAGTAGGTAAATGCTTATTGATTTTGACACCTTTTGCCTTCAACAATGCTTCTGAGGCTTCTTTTCGTCTTTTTTCACTTGCAGATACTTTTCTGGTTTCATCATAATAATTCGCATCAATCGTAATATCAAGTTCTGTGATTTTAGAGAAGCCTCTTGTATCTAGGATAAGTTTAAGTTCTTTGTTTAAAAAATGCTGATTTTTAGATTGCCCAAAGAATTTATTGGGTGCGGCAAAAATTATGGGTTCATATTTATTGCAGAGATCCTTTAGTATAGCTTGCATTTCCGGACTATAATTAGGAATTCCAGAAAAGCTTATTTCACAATTTATAGTTTCAATTTTTTGTAACAGTAAGTCATGAATTTCTGTATTCTGTGCCTTGATAGAGGTTACAAACTCTACCATGCCAGCGAGGTTTTGTGTCAGTGGACAGTCTATACTACCTAATTGATAGGACGGATTCTTTCGTTCCCGATAGCTGATTTTTAATTCTTTTCCTTTTTTGAATAACGTACTTTTTAATTTAATATCTATCCTTTTGAAACCCTCTTTTTCACTGTAAGATACTTTAGCATCCTTTAATCTGCTGTCAATGATTTCAACTAATTCACTATAAATAATGGGGTGACAGTAAATGGTACAATGATCCATGAATAAATATTTGATTAATAACCTTATAAATTAAGAGTAAAAGAGGGTTAAAAATAGTTAAAAATAAAATAGCGACAACCCTTCTTCTAATTTACGAATTCTACCACTATAGCATATTAACTAAAATAGCTTTAGGCAAAATTTTATGAGAAGGAGTTTGATCATTTTTATTATACTGGCAGGAATAGGTACCCAGCTCTCAGCCAAGCAAAATCCATATGTGATTAAAGAGTTAAAGGTAGAAGGGGCAGAAACGTTGGATAAAACAACTATCCTAAATAGGGCTGGACTACGGGTAGGATTTAAGGTGAATGATGATCAATTAATTATGGGACGTGCCATTCAGAACCTCTGGGCAATGGATGTTTTTGAAGAAGTATCTATTCTTCATAAAGAGGATGACCTAGGTAAAATAATAATAAAGTTAAAAGTTTCTCCTAGGTTAAAAGAAATTTCTTACGAAGGAATAACTAAAAAAGAAAAGAGCCAGCTTTCCACTAAAATACGGTTGGCAAAAGGTAGAAGAGTCACACCTGCCGCTCGTAAGAGACTTAGGAATAGATTGGTTTCTTTTTACAGGAATAAAGGATTTGGGAAGGTAAAAGTTGATTTTAAACTCAACCTAAACGAAGAGGAATCGGATTTAAAAATTTTGATTCAGAAATCTAAAAAGTTTAGAATAGATAAATATCAAATAAGTGGCAATCATCAACTTTCTGAGCAAAAATTAAAGAAATCATTGAGGCCATTGAGGAAGAAATTGGGGGTGTTCCGTAGAAGCTATGATAAAGAAAAATTCCAAGAGGTATTAACAAGTTTAACTAAAAAATATGAGTCCTTAGGATATGCCGATTTTAAAGTTAAAGAGAAGAATATTGATAAAAATGCCAAAGGAAGAGTAGCCATTGACATTAAGGTAGAGGAAGGAGAGATTTATCACATAGCGGATATTGTATGGAAAGGAAATGAGAAATATAGTGATGATGAACTCGCAAAACTGACGGGATTAAAAAGTGGTTTGATATACGATCCTGAAGCAATTGAATCTGCTTTGCGTTATAAACCTGATGGAACAGATGTAAGCAGTTTGTACATGAATCAAGGATATTTGTTCTTTAATGTTAATCAACACATAACTGCAGTCAAGGACCATAAAGTATATTTGGAATTGCAGGTCAACGAAGGTGAAAAAGCAGTCATTAGAGAGGTCAAATTTAAGGGAAATACAATCACCAAAGATCCAGTAATTCTAAGAAATATCAATACTTTGCCAGGAGATTATTTTGACAGAGACGAACTAATAAGAACTCAGTCTAATCTGGCCACTCTAGGATATTTTGACCCAAATACAATAGAGGTTAAACCAATTCCACGACCAAATGATGGCACAGTGGATTTATTATATGTACTTGAAGAACAGCCTACGGATAAATATGAATTTACAGGAACTTTAAATGGCCCAACTGGTTTTGCTGGGGGATTAGGAATAGTACTGAATAATTTTTCTTCAAAAGATCTTTTTAAATTTAAGAATTGGCAGACTTTACCAAGGGGAGATGGGGAAAAATTGGCTATTCGATATAACTCTTCAGGTAAAAGTTATAACAGCCTTACGTTTAACTACAGTAACCCTTGGCTTGAAACCAAAAAACCTTCTTCTTTTTTCATTAGTACAAACTATTCTCGCTTAATAAATACCACGGAAGATGAAAATGGAAATTCAATAGATGGGAGTTTAAAAATTACGGGAGGTTCCGTAGGGATTACTACAAAGCTAACTTGGCCAGACCAGTTCTTTTCATGGACTAAATCAATATCATTTTTTCATTATGCTTTTGATAATTATGATAATTCATTGGATATTCAAGAAGGTAAAACAAACCTCCTTTCGTTTACCAATACACTGAGTAGGAATAGAATTAATCATCCATTTTATCCAACATTAGGGAGCCAATTTTCAGCAAGTTTAAGTGTAACCCCTCCTTTTTCTTTGTTCCAAAAGAAAGTGGATCCTGATAATCCTTATGAATTTGGTGAATATTTTAAAATTCTAATAGATTATTCAAAATATAAACGACTAGTAGGTAAGCTTACGCTGAAATTAGGAGCACATTTTGGACTGATAGAAAATTATAGTAATTCTATTCCATTGGGTCCTTTTGAAAGGTTCCATTTAGGAGGGACTGGAATTACTGGACGAGATGTTTTTAGGGGAAATGACCTGGTTGGCCTCAGAGGATATCCTGCAGAATCATTAGTTCCCTTAGATCCAAATAGCGGTTTGGAAGGCGGTGTTATTTATCAGAAAATTAACCTTGAGCTCAGAATGCCAATTAGTTTAAATTCAACTTATTCCGCTTACGTTTATGGATTTGCAGAAGCAGGAAATACAGTGGCTAGTATTAGTAAATTCAACCCTACTGATTTATATAGGTCTGCTGGTGTAGGGGCTAGGTTTAGTTTACCTTTTGTTGGCCAATTTGGGTTAGATTGGGCGTATGGATTTGATAAACTTCCTGGTTCTAGTAATCCTACTGGTGGCACTATGCATTTTACAATAGGTATGCCAATCAGATGATAGAGATGATGCTTTTAACCCGCATTTCAATACTTGGCCAAAGTAACAAAAAGGAGCTAACTTGTTACTAGCAGCCATGTCAAATCCTATGGAAATAATAGTGATTCCCTACCCACATTTTACTTGAGATGTCTAATGATAGGTTAGATGGAATATTCACGATAAACCACGGCCTTGTTTAGGGAGTAATTGATTTACTTAGTTTTATGATGAAAAACTAACGTAAGCATGGTATCACAATGTTGAGTGTTTTTAACGCATGGCAATTACTAAATTTGCTAATAGATATACGTTCTCATAAATCTAAATTCATATAATAAACATTATCACGGTTTATTTATTATAGTGGTTCATTTACTAATGTCGCCTTGATCTGTGGGGACACAGATCACTTAAACCCGAATAATGCATTAGACTTTTAAGAGAAAATCATAAATGACTGTTAGTTATGGTTTGCATCAAATTTCTATTGCATCATTCGGGTTAAACTAGAGAAGTTGATCAGATATGTTAGGTATACAAAATCAACGGTGATAATCTTTAATAAGATAAATAAAAATGAATATCACTTAGATGATATTAAATTCGGTATTAGGTAGCAAAGAGTACTAGGTGCGTAAACCTGTAATTGCATTGCTTATTTTGCAGGGAAATCACCTATTTGATTTTCTATTGATAGAAATGGGGTTGGAGTTCATCCCTTCACTAATTATATTGAACCTCTAAGAATAGGGGAGCAAATCGCTATTAAAATTTTAAAAGAACAGTAATTAATTTATAGGGAATAATCCTCCATGACTGTCCCTTTTTTTGATGGCAACTCATATAGTATTTAATCTTATTTAAGTTATAAATGATAGGGAGCTGATGCCATCATTTTAAATAGGCATGGTGTTGAAGGTATTGATGTTTTGGTATAGATACTCTTTCTAATGTCATGCCTTCGTCTGGCTTTTTAATCAATAGATTTGGTTTTTTGAAAGAAGATTATTTATCTTCTGCCTTACTTTTATCATGAAGAACTGGTTCTCACTTATTCCACATCCTGTAATTCTATTATTCGGGATTTTTATCTTTGTTTCAATATCCACCTTCTGGTTGCCTTCGGGTAAATATGAACGAGAAGAGGTAAATGGAAGGGCAAGAGTAATTGCAGGAACCTATCATGAGATCGAAAAAAAACCATTGAGTATTATTGATGTCTTTTCCGCGATCCCAAAAGGTTTCAGGACAGCAGTGGATGTTGTTTTTATTGTCATCGCCAGTGGGATCATGTTTGGTGCTTTGGAACAATCAAAAATGGTTGAAAACGTAGTAGGCACAGCCATAAGGATTGCAGGGCTGAAATACCGGTACGGATTGGTGTTTATATTGACATTTTTATATGGATGTTTAGGGGTGTTTGTTGGCTATGAAAATAACATAGCTATGGTACCTATTGCAGCAGTGATTTGTCTAGCACTGAAGGCAGACCTGATGTTGGCAGCAGGAATAGCCGCAGGCGGAATAGCAGTTGGGTTTGGGCTTTCACCCATTAATCCCTATACAGTTGGGGTAGGACATCAGATCGCTGGACTTACTATCTATTCTGGTGCTTTGTTAAGGTCTTTATTGTGTATGACAGGTTTAGGGATATTGGCAATTTATAATGTTAATTACCTTAAGAAAATCACAAAGATACCTGAGGCTAGTCTAGCTTTAGGAGTAGATTCTGTAGGGTTTGAACTCTCTAAAAAACTAAGTGAATACCGAATAAAGAGAATGGATTTAATTATACTTTTCATCTTTGTTGGAGGGCTTGGGATTATGCTATGGGGAGTCTTTAATTTGAATTGGTATATTGTGGAGATCTCTGCTATTTTCATTATGGTAACTGTTTTGGTAAGCCTTGTAGCTGGTGGTTCAGTAAATAGTGTGGGGGAGACAGTTCTCAAATCTGTAGCAGTGGTAGCTCCTGGTGCTTTCATGGTTGGTTTTGCCGCTTCTATTAAAGTTATACTTGAAACGAGTGAGGTAGGGGACACTATTGCTTTTTATTTAGCAGGATCATTGGAGAATTTACCAAATTATATAGCTTCTTTAAGTATGTCAGCTTCACAATGTGTAATTAACATGGTGATCCCTTCAGGAAGTGGTCAGGCATTGGCAACGTTACCTGTAATGATACCTGTTGGGGATTTAATTGGCTTAACTAGGCAGACAACAATCTTGGCTTTTCAAATAGGAGATGGAGTGACCAACCTGTTTAATCCAACATTAGGAGGCTTAGTCGCAATGGTTTCACTATGCAGAATTCCCTTTAATCAATGGCTCAAGTTTATATTACCAGTTACATTTTTAATCTTGGTCACTTCCTGGCTTTTTTTAATATTTTCTGTTTGGATAGAATGGGCATAAGTAAGTAATAGATCAGGGATAATTACCTTTGAAGTAAAATCAAATTAATCTTTAGGGGCAGGGGATAAAACGGAGTATTTTTATCACTTACTATTTGAAATCATGTTACAAGCCCAAGAAATTTTATCAAAGCTAGTTTCATTTCCAATATTAGGTGGAGAGGGAAATTTAGAGATTATAGATTACATAGAAAATTTTCTTTCTGAAAGGGATGTTGCCAGTGTAAGGGTATATAATAAGGAGAAGAATAAAGCTTCATTACATGCGAGGATTGGTCCTGCAGTTGACGGTGGTGTTATTTTATCTGGTCATACAGATGTGGTGCCAGTAGAAGGTCAAGAATGGGTGACTGAACCATTTGAATTAATTGAAAAAGAAGATGGTAAACTATATGCAAGGGGTTCTGCTGACATGAAGGGATTCATAGCATGTTGTTTAGCCAATGTGGGTTATTTAAAATCACTTAATCTAAGTAAACCAATTTATTTCGCATTTTCTTATGATGAAGAGATTGGATGCCTTGGAGCACCAGATCTGGTTAAAGCGATTAATCAGTATTATAATGAGAAACCTAAGTTCGCAATTATAGGTGAACCAAGTATGATGAAACCTACCAATGGTCAAAAAGGTATTTGTATTTATGAGACATCCGTTAATGGTTCTGCAGGACACAGTAGTAGGATAAAGCAAGAGGTAAGTGCTGTTCATGAGTCTATGAGACTTGTACTTTGGCTTGAGAATAAAATGAATAGCCTGATAGATAAAGGCCATGTAGATCATCGTTTTACCCCACCCCATACTTCCATCCATATTGGTAAAATTGATGGAGGAATTGCTCCTAATGTAATAGCTGATAAATGTGTTTTCACATGGGATGTAAGATCTATTCCTGCAGACAAACCAGAAGACGTATTAGCGGAGTTTGAGTCTTATAGTAAAGAAAGAGAGGAAGAACTAAGGGCAATCTATCCAGGTTTTAAAATTGAAACAAAAGCCTATCACCCAGCGGTACCGTCTTTGGATACTCCAGAAAACGCCGAGATTGTAGGGCTGATAAGAGAATTGACAGGAATTAAGGAATTAGATACAGTTGCTTATGCTGCGGAGGCAGGACAATTTGCTGAAGGAGGATTTCAAGCAATTATCTGCGGCCCAGGCGATATTATGCAAGCTCATAGAGCCAATGAATTTATTAGTAAAGAACAATTATCAATGGGAGTGGATTTTATAAAAAAGATCGGTGATAAATTGATTTAGGGATACTTTTCTGATAAAATGAATGAATCTAAAACATTTTTTTGAATAAAATATGTGGAGATAGGTTAATTCGTATTATTCATAATAAATTTGATAGCAACCATTTCTCACAATCACTCAGTCACTTAAGTTCTTATTACCATCATGAAGGCTAAGCTTGCGTTGCCGATAAAGTGTTTACTGTGCCTTTATGTAATTGTTATTTTTTCCTAATGCAACTAGTAATTTGATAACTCTGATTAAAGAGTTTTTGATTTTGATGATTTTTCATATTGTACGGGTTGAAAAGTTGGAATGGAGGGGAGTTAAATTTTGAAAAAATTTAACTATATACTTGATAATATATGCCTTGTTACACGAGAGAACCTTTTTTACCAAGTATAAATATTCGCTTATGAGCTAATCAAAATCACTTATTTCAATGATTCTGATTTTGCTTTGTGATTTTGTTAAACAGATGAATTTACTTGTGTTAAAATTTCATTAATCTATAGAAGTTTATGGGAATTTGATATTTATATCTGGGAATTATTAACTATATTGAACAAACAACGTATATAATATAGAACAATTAGTTATTGCATGATATTGAAAATGACAATAGAATATATAAAAAAGAATGTGGAGGTATTAAACCTTTTATTCTCATACAAGAAATATTTCAACCTTAACTTAAGTACAATTAATATTAATAGTTAGCTGTTTAGCCCTTTAGTTTTGACGGGCGGTTTATTCTCTATTTTTTTGAATAAATATTCTTATGCTTCGTTAAAACCTTAAAAGGAATGCTATACATCAATGACTTGAGGTATATCAATTATCAGTTAGATAAGTTTAAATGATTAGATCACAATTTTAAATTAAGACATATGAATAAAGCAACTTTCGGATCTGGATGTTTCTGGTGTACAGAAGCGGTGTTTCAAAGAATTAATGGTGTTGAAAAAGTTGTTTCGGGATATGCAGGGGGTAAAATTAAAAACCCTACATACCAAGAAATTTGTTCTGGTTTAACAGGACATGCAGAAGTTATACAAGTAACTTATGATGAACGAATCATCAGTTATGAAGAGTTATTGGAGATATTTTGGAAATCACATGATCCAACTACTTTAAATAGACAAGGAAATGATATTGGATCGCAATATAGGTCTGTGATTTATTTTCATGATGACCAGCAGAGAATAGCAGCAGAGAGTTACAAGGTCGAACTAAACAATGCGAAGATTTATGATGACCCTGTGGTAACAGAAATTGCTAAATACGTTGGTTTTTACCATGCGGACATTGAGCACCAAAATTATTATAATGAAAATCAGAATCAACCTTATTGCGGCTTTGTTATTAAGCCAAAGGTTGAAAAGATAGAGCAAATTTTTAAAGAAAAAATAAAAACTAAATTGGCTGGATAAACTATTAGCCTATAAAAAGCAATTGAAGATCTTCTTCAATTGTTTTTTTTATTTATTATATTGATCGTCTCATTGATTGAAAAGCATCTCTTGAAAAGGTGTTCCTTGCAGTTTTAGGTTTTTTTAATACTATTTTGTATACAAAACAATACCTTATCTTGCTATCTACTAATCTGTTAACTAAAAATTGTCTAAATGAAATTATTTTCAAAGAAACAAGTAAATGTAGCTGCTTTTCTTGCTGGACCTATTCCTGCTGGGATTTTGTTTTATAGAAATTTCAAAACATTAGGAGAAGAAAAAAAAGCTTACATCACCTTAGCATCTACACTCATCTTTACAATTACTTTTTTCTATGCTCTTTTCCAGATACCAGAGGCTATTTTAGATAAAATCCCTGGAGTCCTTTTTACTAGCATTATCGGTGTGGGTGTTTATTTTCTTTTTGAGCGGTTTATGTCAAAGGAAATAGAAGAAGCTTTGAACAGTGGGGCTTCTATAGGATCTAATTGGGCAGTAGCTGGATTGTCAATTATAGGATTGATAATCAATTTATCTATAATTTTTGGATTTGCATTGAACAGAGGCTATTATGAAGGGGACATATTAAAGGTGAATGGGAATGAACTTTATTATGACGAATCTGTCACTGTAGAAGATGCTCAAAAACTCACAAAACAATTGAAAATGAGTGATTTTTTTGGAGAAGAATATGGAAATATCGCACGATTACAACTTGAAGGCGATCATTTTAAAGTTACCTTATTAGTAGATGAACAACTATGGAAAGAGGTGCAAATTATTGATGAATTAGTGGCTATGAAATGGTTGTTGGAAACTGATTTAGGGAGACCTACTAAGGTAATATTAGAATCAGCCTCTTTTTCTGGTAAATCTCGGTATAAGGAGATCTAAGTTTTATAAAATTAGTTAGCAAAAACATACTTGCTTTAATCCCTAAGGGATATTAATTCCCCTGGCCGGGCGCCCCGACTCTTGAGTCGATCATTAAATTATTGCCCATAGATACCCCGTACCCTTGGGTCGGGGTTGGTTCATTTTTAAAGGCGCTGTTGTTACAAATGTCTATTGACCTATAATTGAAATACATGAAACTATTACTGACTATTTCAGCACTTTTATTTGCAATGGGATCTTTTGCTCAAAATGCCGATGATCTAGCAGATAAAGAAACTACCATTCAATTCAGCAAGAAAGTAAAATTTCCCGATATTCTCTTGGCAGGACAACCAAGAAGTAACTCTAGGTATTGCAATGGGGAATCTTGTCCAATACCTTTAAGCAATACTGTTTTAGACGGAAATAATAAAGTTTTGATGCCTGCCGCTAGACAGCATTTGAAATATAGAAAAGCAAAGATTTCAAAAATAGGTTTTTGTTATGTAGAGATTTTTGTGGATAGAGATCTTTTAAAAAATTACCTTGTTGAAACCAATGGAGCTAAAGAAACTGCTAAGCTAATTGCTAGAGTACAGACAAATTTAGGAGAGCCAACCAGAAAAGAACCTCATAAGATTGTGTGGATTCAAGAGGGGGAATATCAGGTTACTTCTATTTTGGAAATTTATGATAAGAATTCTAAGGCTAAATTTACTAGCTACGCTGATTGATAAATTTCAGGTTAATAAATATCCCAATTGCCATTTAGATAACATTTATACAAGACAAGGTTGTATGTGTCCATCTTTTTATAAAAATAATAGCATTTATATTGTGAAAAATATAGAGGAAAATGTTTTTTTTACATTCTTAAGGCAGTGACATAACATGATATGATTTATTCCATTACTGTTGAGATATATTTTACATTGATGTATTAATCTTTGATACCATAGTTTTATAATGCTATTGTGAAATGATTTTCTGTAAAAATCTTTACTAATTTTTTGGATTCTGAATCAACTAGTATATCATTTTTGAGGAATGGAAATTATTTATCACAGATACTATACCAAATACTTTTACCAAGCACGTACATGATTGATATTGATAGAATCATTAAAGAAAACTCAAATAAATCTACCTTTATTAGGGGGAAAGAGCTAAATGATACTAAAAAAGTAAAGGAGGTTGGCTTTTCAATAGTGGATGGTGAAATTAACTTTTACACTAAGGTTAAAGGAAATTCTAATTATGATTGTTACATCCAAATTATAGATAATTCACTAGAGTATAATTCTTGTACATGTCTTTATGACTGGGGAGGTATTTGCAAGCATACGGTTGCTTCCTTATTAATGTTAAAAAACAAACTTGAAATACAAAAGGAAACTACTATACAAAAGAAAATTGTAAAAGCAAGTTCGTTAAAACAAAGAAAAACAACTGAAGTATTTGAAATCCCGATTAAAGAAGGGCTAGATATTAACCTGTTTTTGCATGATCAAAACTTTGGTGTTGCAGAAGAAATTAGCTGGGGTGAGCATTATTGGGAAATTGAAAACTATGTACTAGAGATAGAAATTGCTGATCGTTACTATTATCAAAGTGGAAAAAATAATGATGCTAAAGTCTTCATTACTTTAGCTGAAGATCAAGAACATATACTCATTTCATCTAAACCAGCAAAAAAAGTTAAAAAGCTTCGAGATGAAGAGTTGGCTGCTTTAATTTATATTTACAGAAATCGTTTTCAATCTATTTTTCAAGTTTTAAGTAAGAATTCCAGAGAGAAACTAATCCTTGCTGAATCTTCTAAATACGGAATAAGTTCTGCTGCTGATGCCAATAAGTATTTTGAAATAGATGTTACAAACCCTATATCTCCAGTAGTATTAAAACCAAATGCACCCAATTTAACACCTATAATCTATACTCAAAATGAAAGTGAGATTAGTTTTAAGAGCCTGTTAGAACGGAATTTTTTGAGAAAGCAGCAGAAGGAAAAAAATAAGCGGTCTTTATTTTTTTACATTAATTGGAATGAGATTAAAGATATCGTATCTATCAATCCATTTATTGGAAGACTGAAAAATACCGGAGAGTTATATGCTACAGGGATCAAAAGGTATTTTGAATTAAATTATTCTGATTCAATTGATATAGATGAAAATCAATCAAAGTTGATCGAAATTTCTAAAACTACTATTCCCAGTGAGTTTGAATTGAGATATGGTAGTAAGATTAGAAGAGCAGAGACTGATATCGAAAAAAGCTATTTAATTGCCGAGATTAATTTAGCTTCTTTGAAATTAGCTTGGGATATGTTCATGCAGCAAGGTTTAGAATTGTATATATGCTATCACTACACAAGTTATAATTTACACCCAAGTGATTTAGTGGGGGGATGGGAGCCTAAATTAGGAGCTGAATTGATTTTCTATTTAAACTTCTCCGAAGGTCTTTTTCATCTAGTACCTAAAATTCAAATTGGTAAGAAAAAATATCAGTTAAATTCGAATAAGATTAAATGGTTAAACCGTTTAGTATTTAGCTATGAGAATGGTTTATATTTGATGAATTCAGCTAAGGATTACTATTATCTAATTAACAACTTTGAAGAGAAGCCATCAATTGCGGCAGTTCCTGAAGCTTTCCCAGCATTTTTTGAAAATGAAATAAAACCTATCTCAAAGCATTACAAAATAGAGATAGGAAATTTGCCCAATGGGATGAAGTACAAGCAAATAGAAGTAATGGAATTAAAACAATCAATATTTTTAAAAGAACTGGATAAATTTATTCTTATTAAGCCCATAGTTCATTATGATTCCCTTGATTTTAATATTTTGGAAGATGAGAACAACTTGGATTTCATAGACGGCAATCTAGTTAAGGTAAAACGAAATATAGAAATCGAAAAACGGTTATTGAATTTTTTGGAGAACCTTCATCCTACTTTTGAGAGTGATACTAATCAAGGTTTTTTTAGCTTACACATAGAAGATTTTATAAAAGATTATTGGTTTTTAAAGCTAATTGAACAGGCTCAAGATAATGGGATACCTGTTTACGGTTTTAATGAATTTAAAAACTTTAATTATGCTACCCAAAGACCGCAAGTTCAAGTTAATGCCTCCAGTGGAATTGATTGGTTTGATATTGAAGTTACCGTTACTGTTGGGGATACTAACGTTTCCTTAAAAGAGGTTAGAAAAGCCATTTTCTCTAAGGATAAATACATAAAACTAGGAGATGGAAAATTAGCAGTATTGCCTGAAGAATGGGTAAAGAAATTAGAAAAGTACTTAAGAATAGGTAAGGTAGAGAAAGAAAAGGTAAAAATCAGTAAGTTTGGTTTTAATGCTTTTGAAGATGTTTTTTCTGAGTTAGATCAAACTGAAATCGTTCAGGAAATAGCTGCTAAAAAGAAAAAATTAAGAGATTTCAAAAAGATCAACAATACGGCTGTACCTGAGTTAAAAGCAACTTTAAGACCCTATCAATTGGATGGGTTTAATTGGTTGAATTTTCTTCATGAATTTAAGTGGGGAGGTATATTGGCTGATGATATGGGGTTAGGGAAAACCATACAGGTTATAGCTTTTCTAAAATCTTTGGTTGATAAAGGTATGAAACATCATTTGGTAGTAGTGCCAACGTCCTTGTTGTTTAATTGGAAAAATGAAATAGAAAAATTTTGTCCTTCTATTAAGTTTCATATTTATCATGGAGTCAATAGGGAAAAGGAAACTGATAAGTGGAATGAATTTGATTTGATTATTACAACTTATGGAATTGTGGTATCAGATTTCGAAACTTTTAAAGAACAATTATTTGGATATGTAATCTTAGATGAATCTCAAGCAATTAAAAATCCAAGTTCCAAAAGGTATAAGGCACTTGTGTCATTAAAATCAACTAATAAGTTAGTAATGACAGGTACACCTATTGAGAATAATACTTTTGACCTTTATGCCCAAATGTCTTTTGCAAATCCTGGATTCTTTATTTCCATGGAACATTTCAAAAAGAACTATTCTAATCCAATAGATAAGGAAAGTGACCAAGATGTTGCCCTAGAGTTGAATAATATGATCCACCCGTTTATAATGCGGAGGACTAAAGCATTGGTTGCAAAAGAATTACCGCCAAAAACTGAAGACATCATTTACTGTGAAATGGAAAAAGATCAGCGGAAGGTTTATGATGCTTATAGGAATCAGTATAGAAATGAAATTTTAGGGTTAATTGAAGATAATGGACTCGAAAATTCTAAGCTATTAGTGTTACAAGCATTAACCAAACTGAGACAAATTTGTGATTCTCCTTCCTTACTAAGTGATGAGGAGAATTATGGAAATAGGAGTATCAAAATCAAGGAATTACTTTCTCATATTCAAGAAAGAACCAATAAACATAAGATTTTGGTGTTTTCACAATTTGTGGGGATGTTAGCACTCATTAGAAAGGAACTAGACCTATTAGAAATACCTTATGCTTATCTTGATGGAAAAACCAACCAAAAGAAACGAAAAGCAGCTGTTGATGAATTTCAAGAGCCAGAAGGCCCTAGAGTTTTTCTTATCAGCCTAAAGGCTGGTGGAACTGGACTTAATCTTACTGCTGCTGATTATGTTTATTTAGTCGATCCCTGGTGGAATCCTGCGGTGGAAAATCAAGCCATTGATCGTTGCTATAGAATAGGACAAGACAAAAAAGTAATTGCTTACCGAATGATTTGCAAAGATACCCTAGAGGAGAAAATCATGGAATATAAAGAGAGAAAACAATCAGTTGCAGATTCTATTATTAAAACAGATGAAAATGTAATGAAACAGATTTCAAAAGACGAAATAATGGACCTATTTTCATAAGAAGAATTGAAGATTAGTAAGTCAGGTAAATTTGGAGAAAGTTATTAATATTATGCTATAGGTTAAACCCGAATGATGCAAGCCATAACTAACAGTCATCTAGCCACTTAAATCCTAATTTCCTACTCACTATAATGGAGACTATGTCTGCGTTGCAAGTCAGAATTTAAGCAGCTATCTAACAGCCATTTATGATTTTCTCTTAAAAGTCTAATGCATCATTCGGTTTAAACTGATCTTTTTGTGATCAATAAATATCCCAGTTGCCATTAAGATAATATTTATACAGTACGGGATTGTGAATTTTGTTGATTTCTACAGAATCAGTCTGATTAGGGAAGGAGTTTTCACCAAATGAAGTGATCAGGGTCAGCGATTCTTGATTCATCCATCTTGTTTCTACCTTAGAAATATTACAATTTTGAACCATTTGTTTAAGATGTGCTTTGGTGATGCTTTTTGCGCCCATAACCCAGCCCCATTCCCCTAAGGTAATTACTTGATTGTGTAATGGAAGAGTTGTGAAACCACTTGCCTGCATGGTTTTATCAATGCAATTAAATGCCCTAGCTGCATAATAAGGACTGCCTGCTTGAGTAATTAAAGTGCCATTTGGTCTAAGCTGTTTATAACATAACTTATAGAATTCATAGGAGTATAATCGACCTAATTCTACTGATTTAGGGTCTGGCAAGTCTATGATGATGGCATCAAAATACTCCTTAGTATCTTCTAGAAAATTATAACCATCTGTATTGATTATGGTCAATTTTTTATGATTCATGGCATTTTGATTCATCTCAACTAGCAAGGGATAATCTTGCCCTAGTTTAGTCATTGCAGGGTCTAAATCAACTAGCGTAATCTTTTGAACAGATGGATATTTTAATATTTCTCTTACTGCTCCACCATCCCCACCTCCAAGCACTAATACAGAGGTAGGCTCTTTCAGTATTGCCATTACCGGATGCACAAGTGGTTCATGATACATTACTTCATCTATGGTACTTAGTTGCTGATTCCCATTGATAAATAGCCAGAAGTCACCTTTAGATTGAGTGATTGAGATTCTCTGATAGGGCGTTTGTTTGGTGTAAATCACCTTATCTGCATATCGCTCAGTTTCACCAAAATCAATTGCTTTATCGGCAAATAGTAGTCCTATCAGAATGCCCAAGCTTGAAGCTACTGAGAAAGCGATCAACTTTTTCCTTACTTTAATTTCTACTTCTTCTTTTAGTAAGACGAATAATGAGATGGCAACTATTAAATTGACCGACCCCAATATAAAAGGAGTGTAGGTAAGACCAAGGTAGGGGAGTCCAATGAAGGCAAAAAATATTCCGCCCAATAAGCTACCATAATAGTCATTTTCCATTGCGGAGGAAATATTGACTCTCAAAGTTTCGTAGGAATCATTGATCCTAATAACTAAGGGAATTTCCATACCGATCAATAAACCTAATAGAATACTCAACGAATAAATTACCAATCCTTCAACCCCAATAAATGCAGCAGATAGATAGGTAATGACTGAAACGAATGCCGCTAACAGAGACAAAATGAATTCGATATAGATGAACTTTTGGAGAAGGTTGTTTTCGAAATATTTGCTTAATCGGCTTCCTAAACCCATTGAAAATAGCATGATAGAAACTATCATCGTCCATTGAAAAACTGAATCCCCTAAGAAATAAGTAGCCAAGGTTGAGAGAACATACTCAGCAACTATTCCAGAGAGTCCTGTAGCAAATAAGGCTATTTTAAGAATGTTAGATTTTACCTTCAATTTATGATTGTTTAAGTCAAGCGGTTTTTTGACGTATGAATAAAATCTATCAAATCTGTTCTTAATTGTTGCTCTCCAAGCTTCGTGGCTTTTTTTAATAGCAAAAGTGGCCCTCCAATCATTAATAACATATGAAGTAGAATTAAAGGAAAAAGAACCCATTCAATTTTACTATTCGTCATACTAGTAAATAGAACTAAGAATACAATAAAATAGAAAATTGCTATGAAAACATACATAACTGTTACATACCAATTCCACGATGTGACATGAAATTTTATATTGAGAGAGTCATCGTCTTGTGAAAAACTGCCTTTTGCTTTTATAACAAATCGGCTACCAAATAGCCTTCTCTTTCTCTTAATCACGAGATTGTTTGCCTCTATTGTACCTTTATATTTGTTGTTGCTTTTTGAAAAGATTTCAAAAAGATTAAATTTATCAATATCAAGATGTTTTGATAAGATCTTGATAAATTGATTTTTTTCAATTAACAGACTTAGCTCTGATTCTATTTCAATGCCAAACTTGTCAAGCAACTTATTCACTTAGTACTTAAAGACTCCAACTAATCAAGATAGAACCTCCTATATAAGCAAAAGCTTCTACTAGTGCAGCACCATGATTTGGGTGTTCCTGATTGATTATTTCGTCAGTTAACTTTTGACCAGGTAATAAAATCTTATCCGCTAAGAATCTTACGATTGGTAATAAGGCTAAACCAATTGCAGTATCTATAGCAACATCTTCCAAGGTAATTACCCAACTTTCAAAATCATGCATTAAAGAGAAGCGAATCAAGTTTGCCACAGCAACTAATGCTCCAGCATATCCAATGGCCACGGCAGAATTTTTCTTTTCTATGTGATCATGAATATCGTATGGGGTAATTGCATTATATACTAATGAGACCAAGAACATGATTATTTGTCCTATTATCCAATAGATAATGGCAGTGATGATAGGGCCTCCTGCGCCATGACCATCACCATGTATAGCACCTAAAATAATTAATCCTGTAGCAATACTATTTCCAGCCTCTACTATTCCAGTGCCAATGTTTTTATCGACAATTAGCTCATGTTTTATCTTGAATTTTCTAAAGATAACCTTGTCGTTGACAATTATAGATAAATTTAATAGAACAATAGCTAATAAGCCATAGATACCAATGTCCATTAGATTCAAGATTAAATCATCTTCTCCTTCGCCTATTAAAGCAGCTCCAATTCCTAATAGTAAACCAATATAATATCCTACATAGGAAAATGCAAAAGCAAAGTTGTCTTCTTCTACTAATTGAAAGTTTACCTTAATTGCTGGGTGAAACAATTGATAAATAATTTTTCCTATAAAGAATAGGACGAAAGTAGCCGTCAAGTAAGCTATTGTTGTTAATATTCCGTCAAAGATCAGTGTCATGATAAAGTAAGGTTAAATCAGGTAAAGATTATTATTTTCCAAACCCGCCACCGCGAGACCTGGAGCTAGAGCCACTATATCTAGAGCTTGATCTAGATGTTCTATTTTGAACACGTTGCTTAAATCTTGAAGTATTGTTACTCCAAGATGAGTTGGGTGAAGAAGATCTAGTATAGGCACTTCCTGTACCGTAATAACTTCTACCACCAGTAGTAGGGCCATAGTAACTTCTACCAGTTCCATAATAGTTACTCCTCCAGTCTGTATAGTATGACATTGTTACTGGGTAAGTGGCCATTCTAAACATGCTACTCATAAAAGCATATTGACCATAGAATTCCCAAAAACTAGTTCCATTTCGTTGAGTCCATCTACCATATCTTTCATTACCAACGTAATTGTTGTAACCCGGAGGACTAGTGCTTTTAGATAATTTTCCATCCTCACCTCTTGAGACGATCTCCATTCCCATGTCATTGGCGTGCATCTTAAAATAGGATTCTTTCACTTCGACAAACTTAGTGATTCTTTCTTCTGGCTTCCCTTTTTCCTTTTCTTCTATGATTTTGTATTGATGATAATAATGTGTGAAAAAACTTCCTTGGACATCCATATCATTTAATATGATGGAAAAGACACGATCAGTAGGCATATCCCTGACCATGTCATCTACTGGATTTTTTAAATTTTTATCACTACCGCAAGACGCTAACATAATTCCTGCGAAAATGATATAAAGCAATTGTATTTTTTTCATTTTGCTTATTTTTTGATGATGTGAAGTTGCTTTCTGTTTCTAATGATGAAAAAGGCACTGAATAAAAAGATGAAAGCACTGAAATTAATATTAACATACCCTATTGTCCCTAATATCATAGTAGCAACTACTATGAAGAGAAGCATGGATAAAAGAAACAATAAATCACTTACCCCAAATTGTATGGTAATGCTACTCAATGAAACATCGTCTCTTTCAATAAGAATAGACTTGTCTCCAAAACAGCTTTTAGCTTCCAATCTGGCATTTTTAACATCAATATTCAAAGATAACTTATCTCCATTTCCTAGCTTGCCACAGAATTTCCCATCTAGAAATAGATTGACATATTGATTGAAAGCGAATAATTGTTTGGTTCTTTTAATGTTTAATGTTTTCATGCTCAGCGTAAAGCTATATAAATAAAATCAAACTACTATGCTGGGATAATACTTGAGATCTCAAACTCACTGATTACTATACCAGCATAGGCCTCAAAACTCCTTTCGTCCCATTGTGTGATAGAGATTATTTTTGTTTCTTCATCGTTGTAATATTCAAAAGAGATTAATTCTTCCCAATCATTAGTGCTTTTGCTCAAGTCTTTTGAATATCCTGTGCTTTCTGAATCTAAAAAGTATTTTTCGCCTTCCCAATGTAACTTATTCAGGGCTTTTTCAGTTTTTACAATGGTATCCACTAAATCTTCATCCAGTTTTCTTATTTTAATTTCTTTCGTAAGAGTTAATTGAAGTCCACCATCATCTGATACGTGAAGGTAAGCAATCTCATCCCCCGAATTTATCTTATATTCTTTTGAGAAATTATTGCTTCCCCAGTCAAATTCAAATACTTCTTCTACTTTCCAAGACTTGAGATCATATTCTATAATAAAATTGAAATCTAAGTCATGTACAGTTACATTATTAGGATCGTAAGATGGTTCTTCTTTTTTCTTGCCAAATATGTTAAAAATGCCCATTTATCTGTTGTTAATATTTACTTTCAAATTTACCTTATTTCTATTTTAATATTTCCTTTTATTGTCGGAAAATACTTGTTTGTACAAGTACAAGACACCTAGCCCAACTAATAATAGCAAGCCAATCTTAAATAATACCTTAAAGAGGAAGCCCAAAACAAAAAACAATATAATTATACCTATAGCTCCTTTAAAAACATTTCCTAAATCATTCATTTCTTGTCTTTTTTGTTCACGTTAAAAACTCTCATTTTTCTAAGAATTTCATCCTTTATACCATCTAAACTGTCTGCTATAGACTCCATTTGTTCTATAACCAAACCTGTTTGGTTATTCTCACCATATCCTTTAGCTTTTTGTCCTTTTAAATACCCTTTCAATATATCTTCCCACCTTTGTTTTTCATCAGGTGTAATAGTACCATACAGTTCTTTAAACTTTAAAATATTAGCTTCTGCACCAGTTGTGAGAGTTTGCGCTTCATTCTGATAGTGTGATTCTATTAACGTACGTAATTCATCATCGTTCATTACAGGGACTATTTTTTCTACGATCTTGTTAATATCTCTGTAAGATCCTTGTAATTTAAAAGGGGGTTCTACTCTAAACTCATCAGCTTGTGCAGCAGAAAGTATATATTCTTTGTTTACAGTAAAGATAATCTCTCTTACAGATAATAACTTTTTTAATACTTCAATACACTCTCTCAATTCGTCTGTAGAATGATTCGCTTCAAAACTGATACCTTCCTGCTTACCTGTTTCAGCAATTTTGATCATTTTAAGGACATCATCATGACTTTTACCAGCAGCTTTTTTTAGAATTGGGTTAGAAGTAAGGGAGTTCTCAATATAACTTAGCTTGAAAACATCTTCGGTATCACCTATGATGTCACCTAAATTATAAATGTCAGCTCTGTTGGCAAGCATATCGGGTACTTGGAATTTATCACCACTCTCTGTGTAGGGATTACCAGCCATTACCACACATACTTTCCTACCTCTAAAATCATAAGTTTTGCTTCTTCCTTTGTAGACACCTTCTATTTTTCTTTGGGCATCACATAGTGAAATGAATTTCTGTAAAAATTCTGGATTACAATGCTGAATGTCATCTAAGTAAATCATGACATTATCGCCCATCTCAAAGGCTAGATTAAGCTTTTCCAGTTCTTCTTTTGACGTGGCATTTGGAGCTTCCCCAGGATCTAAAGAAGTCACACTGTGTCCAAGAGCCGGACCATTGATCTTCATAAAAATTATCCCTAGTCTATTAGCAATATACTCCATCAAAGTGGTCTTTCCATAACCTGGCGGGGATATGAGTAATAAAAGCCCATTTAAATCAGTCCTTTTTTGATCTCCAGCAGCACCTATTTGTTTAGAAAGGTTAGCTCCAATGAGCGGTAAATAAACTTCATCAATCAATTTGTTCCTGACGAAAGATGAAAGTATTCTAGGTCTAAAACTCTCTAACCTTAGTTCTTCACTGAAATCATGGTTAAGTGTTTTCTTTTGTTCCTGTAACGTATTGTAATTAAGTAATCCTTCTGTCTGATAATCCTTCAATTTTTGGGTTAATCGATTATAATCAAACTGATAAGCGCCATCTATTATTAACGGGTGATCGCCTCTGAAATCTGGCAAGATTTGTTTCATGCTTACGTGTACGACCCTATTTTCATGGAAGTCACCTAATAGTAGAGATAAGGCGCATTCGTCTACATATTCTCGCCATTCTTCTTTACCTGATTGATCTATAAAAGCATTGATCCATTTTCTGGTCAATTTGAAAGACTCTTCCGTATGATTTTCTAATACTTTAATTGAGTGTTTAAAATCTTTTGCTGCTTTACTTTTAGTTAAGCTTTGATTAAAAGCTTGGTAGAGTGCACCTGCTTCTTTATCAATAATGAATTTGTCACCTCTACTGATTTCTAGAAAAAGATACCTAGCACTGTTTGATATAATATCTTCTGGGAATAATTTGCTATCTCTGATGTAAATTGAAAAAACCTCTTCAATTTCTAGTAAAAGTCCCTCAAATTCCTTTGTGTCTGGAAATACTTTTAGAATAAGTCCTGCACCTTTTAGCTGATGATTCAGGACTTCTTTTTGACTTGGATCTATGTGCTTGTTCCAAAATAGATTAGCTGCTGCCCTTGATTGAGAAGGGAACTTCAACAAATCAGCCACATGATCTATATTTAGCACAGCCTTCAATAGGAGGTAGGCATCGTGATCATGAACACCTTTTAAATAGCCTTCATTGTAACGTACCCCCATGAATTTCCTGATTAAATCAAGAGTTGTCTTTTCGTCAGTATTATATAATTCCTCTAATGGAGGGATGTTTTCTGTGCCGGCCTCATGAATGATCGCATTGACTAGGAATTCTGCTCTATAAATCAAGTTTGATTCACTGGGTAACTCTTGTGTCCAATATTCTTCTAAATTATTGAATAACTGATCTTCTATGACTTCGTAGAAATTAGTACCCGTTAAATGAAAATACATTTTTCCATTTTTAGGAATGATCGTTAAATCTAATTTTTGATTGTTTACAGAGAAATTGTATTCTCCAAATTTAATCAACCCTTCTCCTTCACTGTAAAGCTCGGTTCTATCTTTCAGTTGCCTTACTGCATCTTCTTTTGCCGTTTTTAGCTTGCTTAATAGATCATCTGCTTTTACCGGATCACCTATTTCATTCAACTCTTCTATGATTTTCCTAATTTTTTCAATCATGAGGTCAGAAGCCATATAACCATTGATTTGGGTAACGGTTTTAAAACGCCCAATTCTAGATTGAACAGAAGTAATGATTCTTTCAGCTGACTGCTGTAAAGTCGCCGCACGTTTATTTCTTGCTTCTATTAAGGTTACCTTTCTAGATTCAAAAGCATTATAAATATCTTCTCTTTTGAGACTGATTTTTTCTATAAAGTCATCAAAGTCTGCAAACTTTCCTTCCAGCTCTTCTAACTGGACCATTAATTTGGTTAAATATTCATCTGCTTTCTCAGGTGTATCTGAAACATCTAAAAAATTGATTACTGCTTGATCTATTAATTTTACTTGAGCAATAAACTCAGCTTGCCCTTCTGCGGCATTTAAAGACTTTCTTTTTCTCTTTAGAGCGGATTTTACCTGATTAATATCAGCATATATATTTGAAATTTGATCAATGATGCGGGTAGTTTCAGTGGTGTCATCTATAGATAAACCACTGACGGTATCAATCAATAGTTTCAGTTCTTCAGATACTTGATCTATTTGATCGTTTGTATGATCTGCTTCTTTTACTTTTGATATTTTCTCTATAGAACCTCCAATAGATACCACCCGATCGATATAAGGTTTGAGCGAATTTTCTTTTAATAGAAAGCGAACACACTTTTGCGAGGTATCTGTAATGTACTCTTCTAGTAAGGCATCATTTTTTTCAATCGCAGGTAAGTCTGAATAGCGAAGTTCTTTTGCAGAGACCACTTCTCCTCTTATGCTTCTTAATTCATTGAGCAACTCAACGAACCCATTGATTTCTTCAAAATGAGATTTTTTTACTTTCCTGATAATCAGGTCAGTTTTGCTGAAAACCTCCTTTAAAGTCTCTTTAGTGCTTTCCTTGATTCTGGTGACTTTCTCAAACTCCTCAACAGTAGCAGAAGCAGTTTCTCTAACAGATAGGAGAGGGGTTTTAAGTTGGAACAGTTCCTCTTTATCTAACCAGTGATAAGAATCAATCACATCGGTTGCCAATTTGATCAAGTCAATATATAGAGAAGCAAAGACTTGTTCTTTGTTAATCAAATTGATGATTTCATTGCATTCGGCCATGGCTCTTACAATTTCCTTATTACCAATTCTGGAAATCATACTGTCATCTACTTCGGTTTGTTGAAAATCTGGGCCTGTGAATGCCGTTTGCCAAATTTGAACAACATGATGCTTTTTAGGCTCTCTATCAGCTTTAAATAGGCACATTTCTCCATTTTCAAAGATAGAATACCCATGACAGATCAAGGGATTTTCCACTTTCTGTTGGATGATGTTATAATTTAATAACAGGTATATTCCGTTTTCGCGATTATAGAAAATATAAAGATAATCTTCACCATTAGGTGAGTCAACCCGATTTTCAAAGACCATCTGGTCTAAACTGGTTTCAAACTTTTTGTATTCACCGCTTTGTAAGTAATAGCCATTGGTAAAGATGATTCCATGATCGTCTGGTAATAAGATACATGATTCTGCTAATGCATCTATGCGTTGAGCTGTTTCTAATTTAGCATTATAAACTACATATCTGAAGTCCTCTTGATAAGGCCTTATTTTAAGAATGATTAAGTGACCTATAATTGTATAATACACTTCTGAATCTGCCAGTGTTTGGTCTTTTTGTTCAACAGGTTCACTATAAACCCCTAGGCCGTCATCAGTGTTGTCTTCTACTTTAATGGTCAAATCCCCCCTGATGGTCTCTACAAAAACTTTATTTTCTACCGAGATGTGAGGATGCTTTCCATCTCTATGATCATCTCTTGTGGTTCTTTTCCATCTAAACTGATGTTGTTCAGGATATGTAAACTCGTGAGTGCTTCTGTTGTCTATATATTCAATACTGCCTTCAAATATTTTCCATTTAAAGGTTTTGACATCTTCTAGGTCTTTACCAATTCTAAAGACCATATGTAAAAAAGGGCCAAACTTAGCAAACTTTACAAACTGTGTGTTTTTGTAATACTTATATAGTTGATCAAAGTCCGACAGAAAATTCTTCTGCTTGATAATATCAAGTGGCTTTTCATGAAATTCTCTATCCCTGTATTCATAAATACTGAAAACATCTGACAGTTCAGTCTCAGTTTTAAGACCCATGTGTACATTATAACCAAATAAGAACATTTCACCAATAGGAACCATATCCCAAGGGATACAATTGTTTTGAGTTGTAATTCTTTCGGTACCGATTACCGTATTTTCTATGGTGCCAAATACTGCTTTTCTAGCATCATTTAATTTTTCAAGAGAATCCTGAAGTGAACCACCATTTTGTTTGAGCCTATTCTTTAACAGCTCATAGGTACCTGTTTCTAGTTTTACTCCTTCTTTTGATTTTAATGTATTGTCTTCTTGAGCCATTTAGTATTGTTATGTGGTTGCTTTATATGAATAATGATCTGGTTTTTAGTGACTTTTAACCGATGATTGCATTTATCCAGCTAAACAAAGTGAAGGATAATTTAATAATGATCATTGCAATAAAAATCATAATATGCATGTTAGAGTAGTTTAAGTGAGTTATTGAGTTTTGTTATAAGATATTTAGACAATAGACACTAGATTTGGGCTAATTAGTAATGCACAATTTCTAATTAAACTATAGTGTCTAAAGTCTAATATCTAGTATCTAAAATCTATTTTACAGTCCTAGGTCACCAGCTTTTTGATCGCCTATTCCTAGTGCTTCAGCAGCGCTATGCAGGTTTCTTAGTACATCCTTTGTCCCTGAATCAGCTTGTCCCATGAGTTTTAGTAATAAGACAGAAATACTGAGTTCCTTAAGATCAGAAGGACTTACTCCAAATTGATCCACAAATTGTTTTAGGCTATCCTTAAAATTGGCGCCAGTAGGGGAATTAAAGAAAGTGTCTTTTACTTGGTTCAGTACCTCACTGTTTCCAATTAACTTATCAACAGATTTTCCTTTGGTAATAGATCCTACTATTTGATCAAAGAACATGGTTTCTCCGCCTACGATATCTATATTAGCAGCTTTCAAAGCTTCAGAAATTACACTAGCTTGAGCACTGGCTATTTCTCGCTGTATACTAATTCTGGCTAATTCAATCTCCTTCTCTTGTTCTAATCTCAGTTTAAACTCTTCATGAGCTTGTCCCACACCGTCTAGTTTTTGCATGGCTTCCGCTTTTTGCTCTATGCCTTTTGCATCCGCAGCAAATTTCTCAGCCATTACCCTAGCTTCAGCTAGTCCTTGCTTTTCTTCTGCGGCTGCTTTTAAAGAGATTACCTGTGCTTCTGATTGCCCTCTTTCTAAATCAATCTTAGCTGCCGTTAATCCTATTTGCTCGTCTGCATCCGCTTGAGCTTCTCCTTTCATTTTGATGCCTTTAGCTTCTGCTTCTGCTTGAGACTCTACGATAGAAGCCTCTGCCTCTCCTTGTTTTTCTCTAGCGGATGCCTTGGCTTCCATCACTTGCGCTTCTGCCAATCCTAATGCTGCTGCTTCTGCAGCTTTTGCCTCAGCAAGTGTTTTAGTTGCTTCTGCTTCATGTTGAGAGGCTGCTTCTGCTGCCTGCGCATCTATCATTTTTTGCTTAGCTAAATGCTCTGCGGCTTCTTTCGCGGCTTCTGCACTTTTAATCTCCTTTACCAAAGATTCTTCAGCTTCTTTTTCAGCAGCAGTTATGGCTACTTTTTTCAATCTATCTGCCTCAGCAAAAGCCTTAGTATCCTTCATCAGTTCTTCTTCTTTCACTACTGTTTTTTCAATAGCTACACGCTCCCTGATGACATCTTGGATTTTGCGTTTTTCTTCTTCTACTGCTTTTAACTTTTCGATTTGTGCCAGTTCTACAATCTTCTCTTTTTCAGTAGCTTCCAGTAACTGTGCCTGTTGAACTCTTTCTACTTCAACAGCATCCGTTCTTTCCTTGTTTCTTTGTGCTACCAGTATTTCCCTTTCCTTGTTTTCTTCAGCTACTTTCAGTTCTTCGTCTGTGGCAATCTTCGCCTTTTCGGCTTTAAGCCTTTCTTCTTCTCTTACTTTCTCTGTCTCAGCTTCTTCTCTTGCCTTGATGGTCTGAACTTCTCTGTGCTGTTTAGCTTCAGTTTCAGATAACTGTTTCTCTAGTTCTAAAACAGTTTCTCTTGCTTCTACATTTTGTTTGGTAAGCGTTTTTTCCTTTTCCTTCTCAATATGATTAGATTGGATCTTTTGTGCAGATGTTAAATCAATGATCTTTTTGATACCTTCAGCATCCAAGATATTGTTTTCATCCATATCAGATAAAGGTGTTTGCTCTAGGTAGTCTATTGCACAATCATCTAATACATAACCATTTAAGTCAGTTCCTATAGTATCTAAGATCTCCTGTTTAAAATCATCTCTAGAATTATATAATTCTACAAAATCAAATCTTTTTCCAACTGTTTTTAAAGCTTCTGAAAATTTAGCGTCGAATAGGTTAACCAATGATTCTTGATGAGAGGCTCTCTGACACCCTATGGACTGGGCTACTTGTGTTACGTCATTAGTTGTTTGATTTACCCTGATAAAAAAGGTGACTTTAATATCTGCTCGCATGTTGTCTTTACAGACGAGGCCATCACCAGCAGTTCTGGAGATTACGATGGTTTTTAGGGTGATATCCATAACTTCTAATTTTTGGACTACTGGTACTACAATGGTTCCACCAAAAGAAACACGTACACCTTTATCACCTTTAACCATTCCTGTGACTACCAAAGCTTCCCCTTGCTTAGCCTTCCTGTAGAGCTTAGCGATGAAAACAAGCATTGCAATTACAATTGCGACTACTACAAGAATTATAAATAGTATTGAGTTTTCTAACATAGTTTGTTTTTTAGTTTTAGAATATTGAAAGTTTTATTTTTGTTAAGTAAATGAATTTGAAAATATAATACCTACCTACTTAAATTGTTATTTTCCTTGAATTGGTCTTTAGACTCTGGATTAAAGTTGTTGAAAAAACTAATTCGATTCACTGATACTTTAAGGCTTTCGATTAATCGATTTTTAAAGAAAGATTTTACTTTTTCATTGTTAAATGTATTTATACTCCCAATAGCTGAAGAGGCTATTTTAATATCTTCTAAAGTATGATTGATCTTTAAATAGAAAGTTGCTTCTATGTCAAAATTAACATGATCTTTAGTTAACAACTGGGAATCGTTTATTGATTTTACTTGAATAGGTTTTATTGTTAAATCTATTTTTTCTAACTCTTCAAATAGAGGCATAACGAATGTTCCACTAAGTGATACTCTAGATGAGAAAGGGCTTGCTATTATCAGAGCTTCACCCTCTATCGGTTTTTTATAGTATTTTATTACTAATAGTAAAAAACTAAAAATAGTAATTAGGATGATGAGCACAACTAATAAGACAGGGAGTTCTATCATGATTTAATATTAAACTTGATAAGGTTCAATATGATAAACATTACTTTCTTTATTAAAATCAATAACTAAAGCGGTCTCTCCTTTTTTAATGATCAGCCCATTTGTTGTTTTAGTACTAATTAAATAAGAGGTGCCATCTTCATTTATTTCTGCTTGACCTAATCGACTATCTGATGCAACTAAAATGACTTTGCAAATTTTACCAGTAAGCGATTGATTGCTAGTCCCTTCTTTTTTAAGTCTTGTAAAAAGCTTCACAAAAGGCATAGTGGCGAATTTTGCTAAAAATAGACTCACTATAAAATTGGGGATTAACAGTAGGAGGGCAATTATAAAGTTACTCACTCCTAGATAGTAATTCCCTACAATGGCTATGAACCACATGGGCAATGCAAGAAAGGTGATGAAGATCATCAGTGGTATTTGCCCCAGATTAAAGAAAGTTAATACAGAATTGAACCATCCTATACTGGCTCCTTCAGGCACATCAGCATCCACGTCTAGGTCTACATCCATGTCTATATCGGCATCCATATCCAAATCAATATCCACATCTAAAAAATCTGTATCGATAGCCCCAATCATTACAATTACCCAGTATACTAGAGAAAAAAACAAGAGAAATGTGGGAATCACATTGATCAAAGAAAAGGAGTGATCAAAAAGTTCTTGCATGAGTGGTTTTTGTTAAAGTGAGTTTGTTAAGTTTTGTCAAGTTTAAAAAGTGATCTCAAAACCCTTAAGGTGTGTGTTTGATTGAAGGAAGATCTTAACGAAACAGTAATCGGTTGACATTACTAATTTATGAGTTGATATTGTTTCGTTAAACTTCTTCTCTCACCTTTATATTGAGATCACTTATTGGTTTAATAGGGTGGGGAAGTTGGCCTCCCCACTTTCTATTAACCTTCTTTATTCATTCCAAGCTTTGCTTTAAGGGCAGCTAAATCTGTAGCCGCTTTTCCTTCAGCTTCGCTTGAGCCAATTACGCTGTCTATCTCATCGT
Source organism: uncultured Cyclobacteriaceae bacterium (assembly GCA_937958005.1). GTDB lineage: Bacteria > Bacteroidota > Bacteroidia > Cytophagales > Cyclobacteriaceae > JANSWY01. Next base: position 6,390 of record CALGOB010000120.1, on the reverse strand, counting down.
CAAGACTTCTGTTTTCATTTGCAATGTCCCCATAAGCTTCAGCTAATGCTTCGTCTTGTGCTACTTTTTCCTTCATTCTTTCTAACATAGAGACAGTTCCTGAAGAATCAATTTGTGCCATTTGCTTATTGAGTTTTTTAGTAGTTTCACTTACCCTTACTCTCGCTTTAAGAGTTTTAAGTTCGTTTTCATACTTACTGATATTCGTTTTGATTTTTTTAACACTTAAATCTAACTGTGCTACATTTTTATCAAACCTGTCTTGTTCAGCTTTTGCCCTGTTCATATGTTGTAAAGATTCTTCTTTCTTTACCAATGCTTCACTTGCTAATCTGTCTGCCTCATCAACCGAAATATCTCCTGACTCAGCTTTTTTCAAGATCAACATCGCTTTACTTTCGTAATCAGTTGCTTTGTTTTTGTGTGTTTGGAAATCATTCTTAGATCTGATACCCATTGCTTTTACTTCTGCTAAAGCTTTTAAGCTACTATCTAAGTCTTTTTTCAAATCACGGATGCCTTGTTCTGTTAATTTGATAGGATCTTCTAATTTATCTATAGCTGAGTGAGCTTCTGCTTCACCCATTTTGAATAATCTTTTAAATACGTTCATTTTATCGATGTTTTATTTAATTAATACCTTATTTAGAAAAATCTATTAATTCTTGAGAATGCTCACTGAGTAGTACTGCCAAAGAATTAAAAGTTGCTTCAATTTCGTTGAGATCTAGGTTCTCTAATTCGTGAGTATTTTTGAAAATTACTTTTTTACCTGTTTCATCTAGGACAAATGCTCCATGGATAAAATCTCTATTAAATTGCAGTAGGTTTTTGTAAACTTCTGATGTTGGATTGTTTAGTTCAAAAATGAACTGTTCTACAATCAATAATGGATCGGCGACCACTAGTACTAAGTTTTTGATTCCATCATCTTCTTTGTCTACAACGATCACCCCATCTTCATCATTTTCAGATATGATACTGAAACTTAATTCAAGAAGATAATTTTTTACTTTTTGAAAGTTCTCATTCATAGTGTGTAATTCAGTTAGGTAAATTTTTATTTGTTGATTTTTTGTAATTTATAAAATTCTGTTTTTGACCGTGGGGTTTATTTCAATTATTATGGGGGTTTACTGTTAATTTTCATTCTTTTTGTTATTCTTTTCATTTTGTTACAATTATGTTTACGGAAGATTAATGACAATGGTTTTGGATTTGCTCATAAAATTAGCATAAATTTTTAAAAATATGTCTTTCATAGGTAAAAATATTAAAAAGATAAGGTCTGTAAGGAAATTAAGTCAACAGCAGTTTTCTGCCCTATTTAAGTTGTCTAGGACTAGTGTAGGGGCTTATGAAGAAGAAAGAGCAGAGCCTAAAATTGAGACTTTGATACAAATTGCTCATTATTTTGGCTTGTCTATTGATGTGTTGTTGACCAAAGAATTATCGGTTAATGATTTGTATCACATAGATGTTTTGAATCAGCGACTCGATAAAGCGCATAAAATTAAGGAAAATCCTATTAGAAAACCTATTGGCACTGGAGTGCCTATTGTTTCTGTGAGAAACTATGTAGAATACATTGTTAATCATAGGAATAAGGACTTTCTGATAAATTTAGACAAAGTTAATGTTCCATTGGATGAGAAGGGGGTGATGAGGGCTTTTGAAATGAACGGCTCGGAAATGGAGTATCATCAGCATGGGCTTCATCATGGAGATTTACTATTATGTACTAAAACTGATGCCGAGCATATCAGTGCTGATCAAATTTTGGTGATAGTGACTGAGAAGAAGATTACCATAAGGAGGTTGGGTAAATTGGATGAGCAAATGATTAAGCTCGTGTCGGATGACCCAAATTATCCTGCAGTTAATATAGATTCCGCTGATGTATTGGAGTATTGGCTAGTTAGAGGTAAGTATTCAACCTACTTAAACCCACCTAAATTGGTGGAGGAGAAACTGCTTAGGTTAGAGAAGAGAATGGAGTTGCTAGAAGGAAAAATACTTTAACCCCTAAGGGATATTAATTCCCCGACTCTTGAGTCGATCATTAAATTATTGCCCATAGATACCCCGTACCCTTGGGTCGGGGTTGGTTCATTTCCTCTGGTCAGGCACCCCAACTCTTCGGCAGGCGCCGAAGCTTCTTTGCGGAGGCGCTGGGTCTGGGTTGGTTCATTCTACTCTAGTATTTATATTGGTAAAAATCAGTAGATAACTAATTTTAGCTAACTACTGATTTTAAATTATTTCTTGATGAATCTAAGGTTTTCTACCTTTTTGTTATTAATCAATCTGATAATATAAGTGCCACCACTTAAAGAAGCGATAGAAACATTACTCTTTGCACTTTCATTTAGTAATATTTTCCCTGTATTGTCGATGATCTGTAGTTGATAGTCTTGCATTCTTAGTTTTCCATATTCAATTGATAGAGATTCTGTAGCAGGGTTTGGATAAATTGAAATTTGATTGCTAATATCTTCTACGTTTGTTACTTTATTCAATTCTATGGAAATAGTGGCTATGGAAGACAATTGTCTAAACCTTACATCATCAGAAACTTGTACACTTAAGGTGATTATTGGATTTAATGCGGCATCTAATGAAGAGGTAATTACTACTATATCACCGTTCTCATCTACGACGAAATTGCCATTTGCATTGCTACTTAGCAAAGTAAATGTTAATTCATCATTTTCAGGGTCGCTTGCTAAAATGCTACCAACTTTTTCTCCTGCATTTACATTTTCATTTACCATGAAGGTTTGATTCTCAATGATAGGTGCTTCATTTATGTTTAATAATGAAATCCTATAGGTTGCACTGTCTATGAAATTATTTTCTGTTTCAATTTGAATGGTTAGATTGAAAATGCTGTTGGTTTCAAAGTCTAATGCAATACTATCAATTACAATGATAGTGCCCGAGTTAGGGTCTATAGAAAATGTATTATTGATATTTCCATCTATAATTGAGTAGGTAAATGTGATGTTTGAGGGTATTGAGGTAGAGATTGCTGGCAACACAGTGCCAATAGGTGAATTCTCCGTTAATAATATTGCGTCATTAAAAATATTTGGTTGGCATAGGGAATTATCCCCTATAATGATCCAACCAAATTGATTGATTAATTGATCTCTTGCATCTGCACTATTGCAGTAGTTAACGTTATCAGCCCCTACTATGACACCTTCTTGAAGGGGTAAATCCGACCAGGCTATTAATATACTATCATAGTTTTCAGTAAATAACCCACTGTTATCAAATGCATTGGATAAATCAGTTACATTCGAGATATTCCATTTATCTAGATTTTGATTGAAATTAGCAGCACCAGACAAGATTCTGGACATGTTAGTTACATTACCTACATCCCAATCACTGATATCCTTGTCAAAAAAGATTGCGTTTTCAAACATGCCACTTGCATTCCTAAGATTACCTGTTCTCCAATTATCTACATCTACACTTAACCTAATGTTTGCAAACATAAAAGACATGTCAGTTGCATTGCTTACATCCCAAGAACTGATTCCATTAAAGAAGCCTGTTACGCCATCAAACATATGTGAGAAATCTTTTATATTATGAACATCCCAAGATAATCTAGAACCTGACAGGTCTGATTGAAAGAACATGCTTGAAAGTGATTCTACCTTAGATAAATCTGGGGCTGAATTGGTGAAAATTCTTAAATTACTACAGCCAGCAAAAGCACTTTCCATAGAAGTCCATTCCATATCACCCCATGAATCAATTTGTTCTATTTTGTCTTTATCACCTTCATTATTAAAGAAAATTCTAGGGAAATCACCACTTATAGATACTTGATAAGTTCCAGGTATTTCGTAAGTGTGGGTAATATTCCCGGTTACCGCTTCATTGGTATTTCCATCTCCCCAATCTACAGAATAGTTGTAGCCTTCCCCCGTAGTTGGGATAGTGATTTGGTTATCGTTTGATACACCTGGCTTATCAGTTACCCATGTAGTCATAAAAGGAGTATCGAATTCATTTATTAAAGAAATGTTGAATTGCCTTGTTGCTGTATTGTTGTCATTGTCTGTTACACTAATTTCCACCCTGATAGCTCTTACTAGTTCAAAATCCAGAAATCTATTATTCTCGCCAACCGTTATATTCCTTGATTCAGGATCAAATAAGATTGTTTCTGCAAGTATTTCACCTAAATTGGAAGGATAGGAAGAAAAGGAAATCAGCTCATATACCAGTGAGCTGTTATCTTGATTTGGATCTTCAGCAGATACAGTGCCAATCAAAGTTCCTATAGGGGCATTTTCAATAACAGAAAATCCATCATTTATAAAGCGAGGATTACAATTTTCCTGATCCCCTGTAATATTCCAATTATACTCATTGATTAATCTAGTACGGGATTCTTCAGATAGGCAATAGGTTAATGAATTAGCGCCCAGGTTAACGTTTTGTTGTAGGTTAGGAAGATTGGCCCATGCATTTAAAATACGGTCATAAACCTCGAGATCAAGATTATTGTTAAAAAATAAACGAGACATGTCTGTAACATTGCTTACATCCCAAGTCTCGATAGATTGGTTGAAAGCACTTGCATTGTTAAAAGCAGATGCTATGTTTGTTATGTTACTAATATCCCATCTGTCTAATGGTTGATTGAAGGCCTCTGCATCATTAAATATTGCAGATATGTTGTTTGTCTGACTGAGGTCCCAATCATTTAAAGGTTGATCGAAAGACGTTGTACTAGAGAACATATTGCCCATTTCTTGTACAGCGCTAACATTTAGGTTATTTAATGGTTGATTAAATGCCTTAGCTCCGCTGAACATAGCGAAGGTAGAAAGTAAATTAACCGTATTCCAATTTTCAATTGGTTGATCAAATTCTTGTGTATTAGAAAACATAAGTAGCATTGAAGTAACGTTGCCAACATCCCAGCTTTCCAGAGGTTGATTAAATACTAAAGCCTCAAAAAACATGCCGTTCATGTCTGTGACATTACTTACATCTAAACTTCCTAATGGTTGATTAAATGTTTCACATCCGGCAAACATATAGAACATAGTGGTTACATTCCCTGTATTCCAAGTATCTATTGGTTGATTAAATAAAATGGCATCATTGAATAGGAAAGACATGTTTGTTACGTTGCTTACATTCCAGCTGCCTATTGGTTGGTTAAACGCAATGGCACCATTGAACATTTCTCTCATTGTGATTACACTACTTGTATTCCAATTATCAAGAGGTTGATTAAAGGATTCCGCTCTAGTAAACATAGATTGCATACTGGTCACATTGCTGACATCCCAACTATCTAAAGGTTGATTAAAGCTGGTTGCTTGTGAAAACATAGACTCCATGCTAGTACTATTGCTCACATCCCATTGATTAATGTTTTGATTGAAAGCACTGGCATTACTAAATACTGAGTTAAAATTACTTACCCGACTAACATCCCAACTGTCTAAAGGTTGATTAAAGCTGGTTGCTTGTGAAAACATAGACCCCATGCTAGTACTATTGCTCACATCCCATTGGTTAATGTTTTGGTTGAAAGCACTTGCATTACTAAATGCTGAGCCAAAATTCCTTACCCGACTGACATCCCAGTTGTCCAATGGTTGGTTAAAGCTACTGGCTCCTGCAAAAATACTTGTTAAAGTAGTTACATTGCTTACATCCCAATGGTCTATTGGTTGATTGAATGAAGATGCTCCAAAAAACATAGAGCTTAAATCAGTAACTGTTGACAAATTAGGTGAATCTGTTGCTGGAATCGTTAAATTGCTACACCCTCTAAAAGCTGATTCCATACTTGTCCAAGAGTTGTCACCCCACTGTTCTACTGTCAATATTTTTTTTGCATCGCTCGTATTGACTGTGTTTTGATTAAAGAAGATTCTTGGGAAATCCCCTGTGATAGAAACTGTATAAGTTCCTGGAGTTGTATAAGAGTGTGTAATATTGCCACTTACACCATCATCTGAATTTCCATCTCCCCATTCCACTGTATAACTGTATCCATTACCCGTGGTAGGAATAGTAATTTGATTGTCTTCAGAAATTCCTTCATTATCTGTTTTTCAAGTGGTTATGAATGCATTTTGTGCCGCTAATTGGAAATTTAGGGAAAATGAAAAAAACAAGGAGATTACTAGTAAAATTCTGGTCATTTAATCTTTTTTTTATACAAGTTATTACTTCTATTTAATGAAGTATTTGATTTATTAGGTTTTTCGATTAGCAGTCATTTTTAACTGATGACTTCAACTTTTTAGATATTAATCACAGGAGATTCTGCAAAATTTCAACAGTTAACAATGAACCAACCCCGACACAGTGCCTCTGCTAATAAAGCTACGGCGCTCGCAGAAG
>CALGOB010000119.1 GCA_937958005.1 uncultured Cyclobacteriaceae bacterium | reverse complement strand
ATCTACAAAAATTACTTGGAAAAAAGTATCAAAAAACTCCCTACTGAAGTAAACAAGTTGATCATTGTTCCTGATGGTCAGTTAAATTATATACCTTTTGAAATTCTTGTCACCCAGATAAGTGATCAATCAAGCAATACCTATCAAAATTTATCCTATTTACTAAAGAAGTATACCATCCAATATTTATATTCTACAAACCTTCATATCCAGAAAAGCACCAGTCTGGACGAGCCTAATTCACTATTAGCATTTGCTCCAAAATACATCACAAAAATCAACTCGCCTCAAAGAGAGATTCAAAAAGAAACCTTGGTACGCAATTCCTTAAAAGATCTTCTTTTCAACCAAAGTGAAATTTCAGAGTTAAATAAATACATTGATGGGAATAGTTTTTATGAGGAAGAAGCTACTGAAGAAAATTTCAAAGCCCATGCTAAAAAATCTTCCATCATTCATCTAGCCATGCATTCTATAATGGATGATGAAAAGCCATTGCAATCTAAACTTGTATTCTCCCCTTCTTTGGACACTATTGAAGATGGGTATCTACATGCATTTGAAATCTACAAAATGGAAGTTCCTGCTAAAATGGCTGTTTTAAGTGCTTGTAATACTGCCAATGGGTTATTGGCAAACGGTGAAGGTCTCATTAGTTTAGGTAGGGCATTCTCTTATGCTGGTTGTCCAAGTGTTATCATGAGCCACTGGGCTGTAGATGATAAAGCAACAGCGATATTAATGGGGTATTTTTACAAACATTTGGCTAAAGGAAAAACAAAAAGTTTGGCTTTAAAAGATGCAAAACTTGAGTATTTAGAAAAAGGGACAATTACTAACTCTAATCCTTTCTTTTGGGGAGCTTTTATCACAATAGGAGATGATGCGCCTATTATTGAAGCTCAGAAAATGTCACCATTCATCATTATCGTGTCTCTTTTTCTTGGTTTAATGCTTGTTTTAATAGTTTACAAAAAACATTGAATAGAGATAAATTAAGTTAAAATTTAAATATGCGATCTTGAGTGAGCAATTTTCACATCAAATTGATTTTAAGCAGCGCATTATATATCAGTCACAAATCCTCCCCTATTTATATGATAAATATTAGTTTGTTGCTGATTAGCTTCCATTGAAGAGAATAACGATAAACCAATAAGTTCTATCAGAAATCAGGACTTAGTTACTTCAGGACTCCTTAAGGAGACTCTAGAAGATGACTTCTGAGCAGAATTACTAAGCTTTCTAGAAATTAATCCCCTCATAAACAACGACTTAAAAAATAAATTAAAAAAACATGCATTTATCCGAAACTTTATAAGTTACTTTTCAGTTTATGTATTTGTAACAATTAAAGAAACAATTAAAAAAAATAGAATAATGTCAAATTTAAAAGTACTTAGCAGAGAAGAGGTAAATGCAGAAACACAAGGAGTTTATGATGCATTAAAGTCAAAAGTTGGAATGGTTCCTAACTTATATGCGGCTACAGCTAATTCACCGAAAGCATTGAATGCTTTGTTAACACTAGGGGAAAATCTAGGCGGTGGTGAATTTTCAGGCCAAGAAACTGAAGCAATTGCTTTAGCAGTAGGTGAAGCTAACAACTGTGGATATTGCTTATCAGCACACACGGCTATCGCAAAAATGAATGGACTTACTGAAGAGCAGACAATTGAGCTAAGAAATGCACAGTCATCTGACGCAAAATTACAAGCGTTAACACAATTAGCAAAAGAGATTACCATCACAAGAGGTAAACCAGCTCAAGGTAAAATTGACGAGTTTTTCAGTGCGGGTTATTCCCCTGCAGCACTTTCTGAATTAATTGGTCATGTAGCTACTAATACATTTACTAACTACTTGAATCACATTGCTGAAACTCCAATTGATTTTCCTTTAGCAAAAAATATTTAATTACTTATAATTCCCAATACTTTATCACGGTTAATTATTTAGCGCATAATTGATCGTTATTGAAAGAACAGTTTATAACCTGCAAATAATTGCTAAATGAACCAACCCCCACCCAAGGGTACGGGGTATCTATCGGCAATAATTTAATGATCGACCCAAGAGTAGGGGAATTAATATCCCTTAGAGATTAAAGTGGTCAAAACTTTGAATAACAAAAGCATAGTCAATGCTAAAAATTCAAAACCGTGATAATTTTATATGATATATTAAACAATAATTTAGAATTAAAATGAAAAAAGTACTTTATACCCTATTATTAGTTGTTGGATTAGCATTTGTAAACAACGCAATAGCGCAAGACAGTAAAGCAAAAGTTATCAAGTTGACTCAAGTAGAAGGTGAATTCACTAAAAAGAAATTAACTCTGAAACCGGGTAACTATATTTTTGAAGTAAAAAATAAGAGTGTCGCTAAACCAGTTGGTTTGGTAGTAGCCCCAAAAGGAGAAGACGGAAAAGCAGGGGAACACATCAAAGAAGGGTACCTAGCAAAAACAGTTGAGAAAGGTGAGTCGGCTCAATCCAAAGTAGTGAATTTAAAACCGGGTACATATACTTACTTCTGCCCTTTAAACCCGACACCTGAGTACACTATTGTGGTAAAATAGATGGTTAAGTAAGTTCAGTTAGTAGTCAACCCCTAATTTGTTATTTCTACAGTATCTGGCGCAATATTTTTGATAATTCATCCAATTTCAGGTACTTAAATATAATTCATATAGGGGGTTGATTTTTGCCTTACAATTATTCCTGATACGATTGCAACTAATCTCGTATTGACATTGAAGGGGATTTAGATCCCCTTTTTTATGTTTATAGACTCCAGATAATATAATAGGGTGAGATATACTAGAAGTTAGAAATTTCGTCTAAGCAAGGTCTTCTGCAAGAGACCTTGCGTTTTTTAGTCTCAACAATCATGGTTGTTTAAAGCTTTACAGCCATATTTTCCATGATTTCAACAGCACTCATTTGATTGAATTGATTTAAAAAAGGCAATCAATCAACATCCTATATTTCTAATCATCTTATCAGTTGCTTATCTAAATGGCAACAAGGTCTCTTGCAGAAGGCCTTGTTGCGAATCCATGGTGAGATATACTAGAAGTTAGAAATATTGATTTCTCAAGATCAAAGTCATACAATCTGATATTCAGCATTTACTCCTTTAAAACAATCCTACTTTGTGCTCTTTCGTCTAAGCAAGGTCTTCTGCAAGAGACCTTGCGTCTTTAGTCTCAACAATCATGGTTATTTAAAGCTTTACAACCATATTTTCCATGATTTCAACAGCACTCATTTGATTGGATTGATTTAAAAAAGGCAATCAATCAACATCCTATATTTTTAACCATCTTATCAGTTGCTTATCTAAATGGCAACAAGGTCTCTTGCAGAAGATCTTGTTGCGAATCCAATATAATAGGGTAAGATATACTAGAAGTTAAAAATATTGATTTCTCAAGATCAAAGTCATACCATCTGATATTCAGCATTTACTCCTTTAAAACAATCCTACTTTGTGCTCTTTCGTCTAAGCAAGGTCTTCTGCAAGAGACCTTGCGTTTTTTAGCCTCAACAATCATGGTTGTTTAAAGCTTTACAGCCATATTTTCCATGATTTCAACAGCACTTATTTGATTGAATTGATTTAAACAAGGCAATCAATCAACATCCTATATTTCTAATCATCTTATCAGTTGCTTATCTAAATGGCAACAAGGTCTCTTGCAGAAGGCCTTGTCGCGAATCCATGGTGAGATATACTAGAAGTTAAAAATATTGATTTCTCAAGATTAAAGTCATACCATCTGATATTCAGCATTTACTCCTTTAAAACAATCCTACTTTGTGCTCTTTCGTCTAAGCAAGGTCTTCTGCAAGAGACCTTGCGTTTTTTAGCCTCAACAATCATGGTTGTTTAAAGCTTTACAGCCA
>CALGOB010000118.1 GCA_937958005.1 uncultured Cyclobacteriaceae bacterium | reverse complement strand
TCCCATGATTTTTTAGAGGCATTCCCAGAAATGATTTGAAACAATTCTTCTACAGAAATTTTAACACTGCCCAAACTCAAGTCAAGGATAAACAATACGATTGTCAATCCAATACCTGCAAGTATGATCAAACTGGGTTTTAGCATATAATTATTGCTCTAGTTAATTAGGGTTGTTATTGTAATTTTTTATAATAGAACAATTGATGGTTGGGCAATAGTTCGGGGTGTAGGATTTTAGTGACATCTTTCAATATAAGGTCAGGCCGAGTCATGCCGCTTTCCCAGTAGTCATTGCCTCCGTTTTGGCTCACCCTTTTATTAAAGGTATATACATTCCCTTCTTGAAATGGTTTAAAAAGGGCATACCTTTCGTCTTGTGACCCTAGGCCTTTTAGTGACTCTGCTCTAGGGCCAATCCAAAAATCAGCTTCTATTAGGTCATCGAGTACAACTTCAAAACTAATTGGTAAACTACCTGTAGATTTTTTATTTTTATATTGATAGTCTCCACCAGCATCCAGAATCAGTTTAGTTAAATAACTATCAGCACTGGGCATATACCAAGTTCCTTTAAAATTATTGCCAGTCATCACGGAAGGTCTTTCTTTAATATTTTTTGTTATTGAAATAGTGCTCAAATAATCCTTCTCTACCTGTCGGAAAATGGAATCAGCCATTTCATCCTTATTAAAGAAAGTGGCTATAAATTTTATCCATTCTGCCCTGGCAAGCATATCGGTTTCCATCCACTCTACATTATAAGAAACAGGAATCTCGGCCTCTATCAATCTTACATCTTCATTTCTTACATTGTCCACGCCTGTTTTCATCACTAGGTCTGGGGAAAGGTCTAGTAACACCTCTAGGTTGCTGTCTTTCAAAGATCCTACTTGAGAAATTTCACCCTGAACTACTTTCTCATAGATATATGGATTAAATAAATACCGATCATCAGCTACACCAATAATCTGATCCAATTCTTCTATCAATTTTAAGTTTCCAATATGCGGGCTGGATGTGGCTACCACTTTTTCAATAGGTACAGGGATTTTAAACTCAGCCCACTGAATAGAAGGTACGGATTTACCTTTAGGATATAAAACATAGGAGACTAATGTATCATTGGTTGACCAAGGGTTTTTCACGATTACCGTCTTGTAATTTTCCCGAACATCGATAGTGAAATATCTTGAATAGGTGATCTTTGGCTTGAAAAAGAATGATGTCTCCTGAAAAGTATTTGTTTCACTAACTTCTGGTTGATTCATAGGGTTACTACAGGCGATCAACGAAACCCCTAAAATTACAACAATCAAATATGTTCTCATTCATTCATTTTTAATCCCTAAAGGAGATTGAAAAGCTTACTTAAGTTTTGTAAGCAATAATGACTGACACACAGGTAATGTTTGAATGGAACATGGATTTCCCAATAAGTTGTCCGCATTCGATGACTTCATCCCCTAAGCGTCGAATCTTTGAATTAAATAGGCAGGTCTTCTGGCTTACCAAGTTTTATGCCTTCCCATCTACCTACGGGCAAATAGTGGCGTAAATATAAAACTCCTCAAAAATATGAGAGTGGCTTACAGCTGCGGGGGCAGCCCCGGGTTTTATCATATTAGATAGCACCGGGTTCCCTATTATGCTTTCGCACCTTATTCAAATGCAAAAATAGAGTTTTATGTTGATTCTTATAGACTACTGAACTGGAAATGATCAAATTCCTTTAAATCAACCTGGTTTTATTTCTTAGGCATTATTACTTTAGGGTTTAATTCCCTCAATGCTATTAAGTTAAGCATGTTGGGGGCTGAACCGGGCTTTCGGCTATATCTTTTTCTTACCAGAAAAAGGATGCCTCCTCTATCCCTGCCCTAAGTTCCATTTCCTTTTTCGTTAGCTTAATAATATTGAGAACTTGCCCTGGAGTAATGCCTTTTATTACAGATTGGTTCTGATTTTGGGATATGTGAATTTTTACCATTAGTTCTACTTTGTCATCTTGGACAAAAGTAGATACTTCATGCCTTTGGCTGTGTCTTCACAGCCAACCTTTTAAAATCTGCCAAGGCCAGGAAACAGATTGGGGTATTTTAGTAAGATGACAAAGTAGGATTAGAAAAGTCTAAATACATACCTACTTCTCTATCACTAAATTTTCGAGAGGTCATAAAATTGAATAATAGAATAGTATATCGCTATAGCTGAGAAATACTATCTGTAACAAACCTGTTTTGGTAACCTTTTTTAATTCATGAAAAATTCTATATTTGCGCTCAATTCGGTGTTCAGGTTTTATTTCTTTAAAACTTGAGCTTGAAAGGGAATCTTGTGTAAATCAAGAACTGTCCCCGCAACTGTGAGTTCAGTAAGCTTTGACCACATCGAAATCCACTGACCGTCAATTGGCGGATGGGAAGGAAGTCAGAGTTGAGCAAGTCAGGAGACCTGCCGAAAAGAAACAATTAGGTGTATGCTTCGGGAGAAAGCTTAACACAGTATGATGTGTTTATTTGAGTAAAAATAAACACTAACTTAAAAATTTTATATTCAAAGATGAAAAAGTATTTCTTCCTTGCGGCTGCCTTATGTTTTGGTACAGCTGCAAAATCACAGGACTCTCTTAAAGTTGTCCAGCTAGATGATGTTGTTATCACAGGTAATAAGGTTGAAACCTCGATAGAAAAATCAGGTAAAACAATCTTTAAATTAGATAGAAAGGAGATTGAAGCCAATCGTGGAAAAGACATCACAGATTTACTCAATGAAATACCGGGTATTCAGATAGATGGTAATTTCGCTACACCTGGTACAGATATAGGTTACAGGATACGAGGAGCTCAAAGTGAACAGACATTGATTCTTATAGATGGTATTCCATTTAATGATCCATCTGGTCTTGCACAGACTTTTGATCTCCGCATGTTAGACACTGAACAAATAGAATCCATTGAAGTATTAAAAGGTGGGTTGAGTTCATTGTATGGAACTGGGGCTGCCGCAGGTGTAATCAATATTAAATTGAAAGAAGCGGCAAAAGAGACTTTTAAAACTACCTTAAATTTAGAATATGGTAGTTTTAATACTTTTAACTCGAATGCTAATATCTCTGGTAAATCAGATAAACTAAGTTACTTGGTAAGCGGTACTTATCGAACTTCTAATGGTTTTTCGGCAGCATTAGATACACTGGGTACTGAGGATTTTGATGATGATGGTATAGAAAGCTTGAATTTCTTGGGTCGCCTAGGCTATCAGTTCAATGATCAGTTTTCGATTGGGTTATTGGCAGCATATGATCAAGTTGAGAGTGGCTTTGATGGTGGTGCCTTTAGTGATAATGATTCAGAGCTCGATTTAACATTATTTAAATTTGCGATTTCTCCTACCTATAAATGGAATAGAGGTGGTTTAAGAGGAAATTTTTCTTACCATAGCAATGAAAGAACCTTTGATTCTCCTGGTTTCTTCGACCCTAGTGTAAGAAGCATCAGTGAATTTAATGGAAATACGTTTCAGGCGGATGTTATCGTAGATCAAGTGCTGACTGATGAATTAAAGCTTATTGGGGGTGTGAATCTTCAACGTCCAGTTTGGGAGCCTGAAGATGCTGATAGTGAAAGCTTTACTATTATTGATCCTTATGTATCATTAATTTATGATTTGGCAAGTTTTAATGTACAAGTTGGAGGACGTCTGAATAACCACAGTTTGTATGGGTCAAATTTTGTCTGGAATGTTAATCCAAATTATGTTTTTAATGTAGGATCAAGTAAGTTAAAAATATTGGGCTCGTATGCTACTGCATTCTTGTCTCCATCACTTAACCAATTATTTGCGGGTGATTTTGGCTTCCTAGCGGAAGATGCTGGTAACCCAGATCTTGATCCACAGGAATCGCAGACTGTAGAAGGCGGGTTTGAATGGTTTTCAAAGGAGAAATTTCGATTTGGAGCCGTTTATTTCTATAGAAAAGATAAAAGTAGAATTGATTTCGTCTTTAATGATGATTTCACAATTGGTAGGTATGTAAATGCAGCAGGAAATACAGAGGTGGATGGGTTAGAATTAAATGCGAGCTATGCTTTCCTTCCACAACTCACACTGGCTGGCCACTATACTTATACAAATTCTTTGACTGACGATGTGATTTTGAGAAGGGTACCTGAAAATAAATATGGTTTTACACTTTCTGCTATTCCTACTGAGAATTTACTAGTGAAATTTACTCACTTGCATGTAGGAGAAGTTCCAGAAAATAGTGAAGTCATATTGGATTCTTATGACCTCATTGATGGATATATTTCCTATACGATTGATGACCTAACTATTTCGGGCTCAGTCAACAACATTTTCAATGCAGATTATACTGATCGTTTTGGATGGACTGCTGCGGAAAGGAACTTTAATATCGGAGTGAGATATAGTTTTTAATCCCTAAGGGATATTAATTTCTTAGTTTGGCACCTCTGACTCATAAGTCGATCATTAAATTAATGCCATATATACCCCGTACCGTTGGGTCGGGGTTGGTTCATTCGTTATTGATCAAGCTAACATATAGATTATTTGCTAGCCAAGGTATTATTGATTTTAATGCGGCAAATAGTTCTTGAACTGTTCTAGACCTATTTCCCTAAATGATAGGAAAACCCAAACGGGCATTTGTATTTTGAAGAGGATTTCCCTGTCAATGAAGAAAGTGACAGGGAATTTTTTTGTCTTGTTTGTTTCATTCTAAATCATTCTTTGTGTTTGCTTTCTTGGGTATAAGAGCCTTTATTGATTACTTTTTATGATAGTTTATACAACTTTATTGAAGTTGTATAGAAGGATGTTGACTATCTAAAAAATTCCATGCATAATGATAGGCAACGCACAGTTTAAAAGAGAGAGTGATATTGTCTAGTTTTAGCTCTTTTTTAGGTGCCTAATGAATTCAAAACAAACCTCACATTTCTTATAGTATAAATTGTGAAATTAAGCTTTTAAATGTCTTAGTCACGTAATATTTTAAAGTTAACTCATTAATAATAGAAGCTTCGTAATGTTCTATTTTTGTATAGATAAATTTGAATGAGTTTGGTTATCATTAAAGTTTATAAGTTATTAATAACTTTAGTCAAATCATAAAATATTCTTTGTATCAATCTTTGATTTTCAATAATGACAGAAACTGAGCCATGCATATTTGGTTTGAATGGAATATTTCTTTCAAAACTTGTAATTAATTCGTCAGGAATTTCTACCACTATATTATAAGAATCTTCATTGGGAATCTGGCCTATTCTTTTAACTCTTCCATATAAAAGGCCAAATTCGTTTTGTGGAAAATTGTTCAATGTGATATAAACTTGTTGACCTAATTTAACTTTGCCATATCCAGTTGATGGAATTTTTACAGTCATTTGCTTGTCAGAATTTTCATCAGTAATTGCAATTATTGCAATATTGTCATCTAGGTAGGTGCCTTCTGAAATTGGTCTAAGGAATGTCACTTTTCCATCGATTGGAGATATGATAGAAGCTTCATGTTTCAAGTCTTCTAGTTTTAACTTAATGTCATCAATTTTAGCTTTGATTGAGTTTTTGAGTGTAGTTTTTTCCTCTTGAAAACTATGTTTGAGCTCTATTATTTGTGAAGTTACTTCGTTTAAGGCCAATTTATTTTGAAGTTTAGCTTGTTCTGCATTTTCTATGGATAATTCAGCTTGTATAAGTTTTTGTTTCTCAATCTCAAATTGAGAGAGTGCAATTGCCTTATTGTTGAGAAGTTTTTGATGCATGTTGAATTGTACTTCAGCTGATTCAAAGTTTTGTTTGGAAAGTAAATATTGGCGTGTAAGGTTTTTATCCAAATTAGATAACTCATTTTCTTTGGCCTTCAGCTGTCTTTTTTGATTATAATGATGTTTATAATCAATTAATCGGTATTGAATAACACTAACCTTCAATTCATTATATTCTGTTCGTAAAGACCCGAAGGCCTTATCATCTGTATTAAACTGAATGTCTAGTGGTGAATTTTCAAGCAAAGAATTTTCAATTTGATTTAATAATTCGCTTATATATTGTACTGCTTTATTATCTGTTTTTTCATGAAAAGTAATTAACCTATCCCCAAGCTTAACGTATTCCCCTTCATTTGCATAAATATCTTTTATATAACCACTATGATGATTATGCATAATGGTTGGTAAGGTTGTCGTAGTCAAAATACCTTCGCCTTCTAAAGTTTTAGGATATTTAATAACCCAAGATAAGAAAAGAACTCCAAATAAAATGAATAGAATAGTTGTACTTCCCCAACGTAAAAAAGTGCCTGGAATATGATTCAAGATATCTTGCACCTCTTGTGAACGAAAATTTACTTTCTGATTTGACATGTTATTTTAATATTTTGACGGTACCATTTTTATGAACTGACATTTGCGAATTCAATGATTCTTTATGCAATTTTTCTAATTCTAACTGATCTTTAACTAAATTATAATAGGAGCCTTCTTTTTTTAATAAATATTGATGAGTCCCAATTTCCTCAATTAGCCCGTTTTTCATGACAATAATCTGATCCGCATTTCTTACAGTGCTTAAACGATGAGCAATGATAATTGCAGTTTTTGATTTTAAATATTCTCCTAGTTTAACCATAATTTCAGATTCATTAGTTGCATCCAGTGAAGAAGTTGCTTCATCAAAGAAAAGAAATTTTGGGTTTTTATAAATGGCTCTAGCAATCAAGATACGTTGTTTTTGACCTGTACTTAGTCCTAATCCCTCTCCTCCTATTTTGGTATCAAATCCTAAAGGTAACTTTTCAACAAACTCAAGTATATTAGCTATAGAAGCGGATTTATATAAAACTTCAGTATCAATATGTTCAGCGCCTAAAGCTATATTTCCTGCAATCGTTTCATTGAAAATATGTCCTTCTTGCATTACAATTCCACATTGATTTCTCCATTCTACGGGAGAAATATTATCTATATTAAAATGGCCAATATTAACGTTTCCATCGTCAGGTCTGTAAAAACCAAGGAGCATTTTCATTAAGGTAGTTTTACCGCTGCCACTAGCTCCTACAATCGCAGTGGTTGTATTGTTTTGAATTGAAAAGGTAATGCCGTTTAATACGGTAGACTTGGCTCCTGGGTATTTAAAAAAAACGTTGTTTATTGATAGACCTAAGCCAGCTGGCAGCTTATAGACCTGTTCTTTGCTAATATCTTCTTCATCTTCCATGGCATGAATTTCATCAAGCCTGTCAATACTTATTCTAGCATCTTGCAATGCATGCATGAAATTCACCAATTGAAGTATTGGGCCATTGAGTTGACCTATAATATAGGATATGGCTAACATCATCCCTAAGGTCATACTTCCTTGAATAACTGCTTGGGCTGCAAGGAATATCATGAATATATTTTTAATTTCATTAATGAAAGAGGAACCTATGGTTTGTTTCTGTTCTAGACTCAAACTCTTAATGCCCAGTCTAAAAAGTTTGGTCTGAACCGATTCCCAGCCCCATCTCATATATCGCTCGGCATTGTTTAGTTTGATTTCTTGCATACCATTGATCAATTCTAAGGTTCTGCTATGATCACGGCTTACTTGTGTGAACTTCTTGTAATCTAGATCTCTACGCTTTTTTAGAAATACTGCTATCCATAAAAAATAGAGAATTGATCCAGCTATGAATACTCCGAAAATAAAAGTGTTGTAAGTAGCTAATACTAAACCCAGAATTAGAATAGTCAAGACAGAGAAAATAACATTTAATGTACTGCTGGTAATAAGATTCTCTAATCGTTTATGGTCTTGTATTCTTTGAAAAACCTCTCCTGTTTGTGTATTGTCAAAAAAAGCTATTGGAAGTCCCATTAGTTTCATGAAAAAATCAGATATCAAGGAAATACTAATTCTAGTACTTAAATGCAGAAGTATCCAATTTCGAATAATTTCAATACTCACTTTTCCTATAAAAAGAAATATCTGAGCTATTAATAAAAGCACTATTAAACTAAAGTCTTGATTTTTAATCCCAATGTCTACAATACTTTGGGTGAGGAATGGTAATAGTAATTGCAACATACTTGCCACAATTACCCCTACCATAAGTTGGACAATAAATTTCTTGTATTGCTTCATATAATGAAATATGTAGCTAAGTGAGAAATTCTGTTTTTCTACTTCATTTTCATCAAAATTTGATGAATTGAATTTTGGAGTGGGTACAATAAGCAATACAATTCCTTTTGCATCTGCCTCTTCAGATCCTGTCCAAAACTTTAAAAATTCTTTCTTTTTATAAATGAGTTTGCCATGTGCAGGATCTGATACATAGTATTTATTGTTCTTAATTTTGTATAAAACCACATAATGGTTTTGATTCCAATGGATCACGCAAGGTAACGGAGCACTGTCCTCTAATTTTTTAATATCAATGCTAACGATCATGGTCTTGAACCCAATTCGTTCTGAGGCCATACTCATACTATTCAGAGAAGTACCAACCTTTGAAGTTTCAGCTAATCGGTAAAACACTCTTGAGCTAATTGATTTACCATGAAATTTTGATATCATTCTTAAGCATGTGGGACCACAGTCCATTTGGCCTGATTGATGATAGTGAGGAAAGTTCTTCATACAATTTACATTAATTTTTTAGTTTAAAATTGAGGGTTAATTAAAAGTCCACTTGCCAGTGTAAGGGTCGTAATTACAGAGTTCTTTCATGACTAGATTATTCCCATTCATTGAAGGCTGTGGGAGTCGTTCATCTGGGCAGATGTACCTAAATTCACAATCCTTACAGGTTTGTAGATCATCTTTAGATGTATTCCACAATTTTTTTACTTCAGGGTGATTAATAAAGCCTTGTATTCGAAAATCTCTGTTTACTATGCCATAAGATTTCTCTTCAAAACATGATTTTTTTACTTTACCTTCAGTGCTAATAAAGACTTTGCCATTATAAAATATGTTTTTATGACTGGCCTCTACAAAGAATAGATGATTGACAATAAAAGTACTGGATGAGGTAGGTATAATTGGATCAAACAGATCACAATAGTCATATTTGACGTTGATTTTCATTACTTTGTCTTCATTGAAAGACTTTGAAAATTCGCCTGACCCCAATAGAAAGATCAACTTTAATCGTCCATTGATGCCATACCATTTCCTGATTAAATCATCATTTACGATTGCATGTGGAACCACTATTTCAAAACTTTTAAATGCCGACTCCTTCGTGAAAGCCAGAATACTGTCAATTTGTGATAAATGATGACTCTCAGAAACCCGCAACTGCAAATGTCTAGTTCCAGCGTCTATAAATGTTTCAAATAAATGAGCTTCCCAAATTAGATTACCTATATCCACTATCATATGAGATAGTATATTACTTGGCTTCTGATAGCTTGAAGAAAACTTTGGAAAACTAGTTAGCTCTTCTTTAGTGTCGCAAAGAAAAACTATTTCATTATCGAGAAGGTGTTTTATTATTTGTTCACCAGTTTCTTTGTTCGGAAATTGATTATAGAAATAGCTTACCAATTTTCTGTCTGAATCGAGGAGGATTTCAAGTCCATGCTTAGACATATTTAGCACCTTTTTTCTAGTTAGATCACATATTATGGCTTGATTGGTGCCCAAAACAATCTGACAATCTTCAAATATTTTTATATACTTATTCTCCATGATCTGCAAAAAGTAGTGACATAGGTTTATATGGTAAATCAATATGCCCGGCACCTTGATGAAGTTTGCTGTATTCCATAGGGCCACTTTTCTTTTTTAGATAAAGTTTACTTCCAGTTGTATAAAGCGGCATATATCCCTCTTTTTGGAGCCTTTCTACATGTTGATTGATGGTATTTCTGTTGTTATTAGCTTCCATATTTTAAAAAATCCATTATTTTCTTCTCTAAATTGTAATTGCCTGGAATAGACACTTGTGAAAATTGCCCAATAGGATTGACTTCAAGAAAGTAGTATTGTTGATCCTTAGAAACAATGAGGTCTATAGACCCACAGTTTAAATCAAGCTTTTTCATTACTCTAATCAGCTTTTTTTTTATTTCATTGGGTAGAATAAAAGGCACTACCCGGTTTGGTTTTGATCGATCGTAATTCCTGAAGTCTATTTGAGTATTGGGGTTGTTTTGTGAGAATATGGCCGTGCAATAAAATTCTCCTGCTAGGTAGAATGCACGGATCTCATATTTCTTTTTAATTTCTTCCTGTATCAAAGATGGTAACCCTGAAATCGTTCGATGTTCTTCTGTAACCCTCACGGTTGGCCCTCCGATAGACCAATTTTCATTTATATGGATATGATTTGTATAGATTGCTTTTGTAATAAAAGGTCTTTTATCTAAAGCTTTGGGCAAACTACTTGTTACCTCTGTATTGGGTATTTTTAAGTCACAGGAAGCAGCAACTTCTAGCTGTATCAGTTTACTTAGGTTGTTATCTTCGTATTTATTCAAATGGTGAATAGACGTAAGTTTCTGATTTAGGTATTCTGATATGACACCTAACTCTTTTATGATAGAACCAGTAAACATGTTGAAAGAATTGGGGATTATCTCCCTTTCAAATTTTTTCAATATTAGAGACCCTCTACGGTACCAAAATGCTGAAATAGTCTCTAAATCTATTGATTTACCATTAAGTGAGAAGATGATTTTGGTCTGCTCATTTTCAATAACTAATTTTTCTATGGTCAATAGGTCAGAATCATTGATTCTTACAAAAGGAATCTGTTGAAAAAGCAACCAGTCTATTACTTCATTGGTGGCTACATCACCTTCAATTGATTGTATAAGTATCATGTTAATTTACTGATGATTTTAAGTGAACTGATGTGATGGATTTTTTTCATCAATTCAATTATTTAATTAAAAACTAGAGCCATTCCAAATAGTCCATAAGTTCTAATGATCTTTCCTGAACTAGGGTGGATTTTTTAGGTTCTCAGTCATCTACTCTGTTTTACAAGACAGGATGAATATTGCTTATTCTATTTGATATTTTTCTTTCACTTGATTGATTAAGTCGTCAGAAGCCATAGGAATTCCACTTTGAGTTGCAAAAATCTGTTTGCCAGTCTTTTGCCAATAAATCTTGTCAAGTAAGATTTTTAATAGATTTACACTTTCAATCTCTTCATCATTTACAGCCTTTACTATCAAATTTAAATAACGCTCTTGGAAGGAATATTCTTTGTGTATCAAAACAATACATGCCACATGACTGAGCTTGGATCCTACTAATGATTTACCAGGGTATCCATATTCTTTAAAAATGCTTACCAATGAATCCTGCAATTGATCATCAATTTCTCTTCGTCTATTAATCAATTCTGTCTTTTGGGCAGCCGTTAAAACCTTTGAAATTTTTCCTCCTCTATACTTTTGATCTGCTTTTTGTATACTGATTAATCTTTTGGCAAGAGATAAGTCACTGGCTTCTTCTAAATAATAATCATCGGATCTTTCAGTTTTATTGGCAAGTATTCCGTTACAATCTTTCACCAATTTATGGAAGTCATTTCCAACGTAGGCGAGTAATGTATTCCCTTCATGTTTTACTTTATTATTTATTAAAGTAGCATTATAAACAGAACAAAAGCTATGAGGGTTTGCTTGTTTGCTCTTTCTTAACAAAGTAAGTACATCAGAAGGGTTTTCACCCATTATGCTATAAGCAATTGCTACATTCCAATAATCGCCGTAATTCCTATCTTTGGGATTATTACTCATTTGAGTGTAAGAGTTTTTAAGTATATAAAGTGCGCGTTGATATTCCTTTTCTTCAATATTACTCTTTTTTTTAGGAATATACCCTTTCCGGATAATACGTTTTTCTTGACCTAATGAATAAAATGATATCATACTGCTTATGACAGAAATTAAAATAAGCTTTTTCATAATACTGAATCTTGTTTATTTTAGGGTTGCTAGATGCAACCCTAAGTTTACCCATAAGAATTAAGGTTTAGCCTGGGATTTCTGTATATACTATTGTATCAAATGTGGTGTCATATATGTCATTACCTGACGCAGTATGAGTAGACCATTCTGTACCTATATGATCTCCACCAATAAATTCGATATTGACATCTACTTGGTCTAAAGCAAATTCTTTGAATAATTTTAAATCTTTCATAATTTTTAAATTTAATTTGTTTGATTAATATGCCTACTCTTATCGATCTTCAGCTTATCTCGGCATTAATACGATTGATAGGATCCATTTTCAAGAGGATTAATGCATTGCAAATAAAGAGTACAAGAGTATCATAATATGATACCCTATGTTAAATCTACCAGCCTGGAGGAAATTCATCGAAAAATACAATAGCCTTTGTTGAACTATCATAAATATCTCCATGAAGACCAATGTATGTCGGTCTATGATCACCACCTATTATATCTGAATCCTGTGTTACCTGATTCAAAGCAAACTCTTCTAATAATTCTAAATCTTTCATAAATTTTAAATTTAATTTGTTTAAATATGTGTGAATTTAGTGAGGCGTATTCTCAAAAATTGACACTTAATGTTAAACTTTCAAATCGGATGCTTGATATACACGAATAGATTTGGGACTAACATGCCGCCTTTTATGGTATAGGCATCCAATTCTTTCACTTTGTCTTTGGGGACAAACCCTGCAAAATATTGAACTGATTCAGTATACAAGTAGCTATTTCGTTCATAACAAAATTCAATAGGGGC
The DNA here is from genome assembly GCA_937958005.1 of uncultured Cyclobacteriaceae bacterium. Taxonomy (GTDB): domain Bacteria; phylum Bacteroidota; class Bacteroidia; order Cytophagales; family Cyclobacteriaceae; genus JANSWY01. The sequence goes on along the minus strand of CALGOB010000118.1, from coordinate 1,008 downwards.
ACCCTTTACTTTTAATTTAGATAAATAGCGCATTAATGTACTTCTACTCAAATCTAGTTTAGCAGCAAATTCTTCAGGTGATCCAGTTGATTTTAAGCGTAATAGACAATCGATCCTTTGTATTTTAGATTGTTTCATAAAGATTTAACGGTTTTAAAAGTTTATAATTCTACCGAACTAAAGGTCAAACCAATATAATGAACTAGCAAATATGGTTACATTACTAATATCCAGCCCCAAAGATTATTAAACCTTCTCTGTCAGGAATTAACAAATGAAACTTGATAAATAAGATATTTAAGGATATGCGTAATGTTATTCATTAAAATGGTTCTAACAATTTTAGTTTAATAATTTTAATTTAATTTTTAAACGAAAGAAGCTTAGTTAAGTTGTATCATCCAACAAATTTAACTAGTTAAACTGCACATTATGATGTTTAAATGTGAAAAAGGTATAAGTCTTTAATTTTGAGTTTGAGATATTTGAAAGACTTTTACTAATTTAAATTATAACCAAGCAAATTCCATCTAAATAAGAACTGATAGTGACAAAGTTTCATTAACTAGAGACCGTTGTAAAGAAGATCCCAATAGCTTAAATAGGTTTAGGTATTTCTATCATAAATTGAAGAAGTTTTAATCACCTTCAAACTGTATCTATTGAATAAGTATTACCTATTCAAAATTTGAAAGTGTCTTTCTAAAAAGAGTAATTACTAATTACTGGCATCCAACTAAATTTCAAATTTAAGAAAAATGTCTCCTGAGTCAATTTAAATAAGGGTTTTACCTTATCCTGAAAAACACCCCCTACAATTGAGTATTCCTAAAATTAGAGGCTTGTTCATTTTTTCCATGCCGCGGGGGCGGGCCGTCAAAAAAATCAATAGGATCGCCCATGAGACCAAAAACAACAGTACGCCATCGCGGCTCTGTCGGGTTAATTTTTTCTCGGATACCAGTAGTTTTTTATAAGGTTATTTAGTTCTTACCTAAAACCCATCCT
>CALGOB010000117.1 GCA_937958005.1 uncultured Cyclobacteriaceae bacterium | reverse complement strand
GGAAAATAATCTTGTGTCTGTACTACTTCCATGCTTTGATCTACTGCCAGCCAGGCAAGGATTTCATCAAAATGAACAGCACTAGACGTACTAGTTTCTTTTGTAGCTAATTCTAACATGATTTCCCCATCATTCTCAACTTTAACACTAAAGCGGATCGTTTTATAATCTGTGGTCAGCCCCCTTTTTTCTATCAGTTTTTGGTCTTCATTTAAAATCCTGACCAGCCCTTCAGTACCCCGTCTATCATTTTTCACCTTGATCCTAAAGTTTAAGGTCTGACCTTTTTTTGCATTTTCAAAAAGGATAACTGTTATCGTATGATACCGGTGACTAATTTTGCGTGACGTGTCATCTCTAAAAATATCCAAAATCCTGGTAGGGTTAACTTTCATTACTGATCTAACATTGCCCAAGTGGTCCTTAATAAAGTATTCATAATTAGGTTTCCCTTCTTGGTAGACAACCCTTCCTTTGGCGTGGGACAAATATAGCAATTTACTATTGGAATAATGTGCCCTATGGACATAATCATCGTTTACCGTTACACCGTTCCGGTCTGTAATTTTTTTTCTCAGCTTGTTACCATTGGCATCATAGGTATATTCTACCTTCCCTTCAGAACCCATTTCCACCATTTCGGGCAGGTTCAGGTGGTTATAACCTATCCTTTCGATCCCCTTGTTCTTGTCTTTGGTCATGTTTCCATTGAGGTCATATTCGTATTCAAATAAGGTCCTTACTTTTTCAGAAAACCCATTAGGGTCAACTGTGTTATCTGTAACGGTCATCAGTTGGTTTCCCGTGTAGGTATAGACCAGCCGGTCTATAAATTTACCGTCCTTTCTCCTGTTTAGGGTGGTAATGTTCCCATTAGGGTCATACCGTATGGCAGACACATTAAAATCATCCGAATTGATACCAAGGTATAAGGCATTTTGTAGCCTACTGAGGGGGTCATACTCATAGACATAAGACTGTTTGGTACCGGTGATGGGAGAGGTGGCCCCGCCTACTGTTTTCCAATCAATCTTACTGATATTGCCATTGTATTCCCCGAGGTCATCATAATGGAGCTGCATTCCAAATATGTCATTGGGGTCATCCATTTCATTGGCACCACCATTTATATGGGTCAGCCACCCCCGCAAATTATATCGGTAATCTGTTTTTTGTGCCCCATCCCCCAAGGTCTCAGAAGCGATCCTGCCCAAGCGGTCATAAACGTTTTTGGAAAGTACCACGATCTTTTCCTCATTGATCTTGTGGAGGTGTTCCATGAGTCTTCCTACATGATCATATGCAAAGAACTCTCTGGTGGTAATGGTATCATGCACTTCGAAGTTGGCGGTAGGCCAGTCCACATTATTATAGCGGGTAGTTTTTGAATCTATACCCCCAATATGGTTTTCTTGATAGGTACCTATATTCCTATACCTATAATCATAAAATATATCGTGCGAGAGCATGGAGCCGTCTCCTAGGTTTTGTGTCTTCCCTCCAGTTTCATAGCCTTTTAATGTGAGGAACTTACTCTTTGAACGGGCATCCCTAGGAATATAATGTTTATAATTGTCATAGTAGGTGACAGTCAATAGGTCTTTCCCCTTTATATCGGTGGGGAATGCGAGGTTGGTATATCCCTGAAATTCTCCATTACCCACATAGCTTTCGTTAAAAACTGTGGTAGTATCTACCATTTTTTGTAAACTGTGAACGTTGAAGTCTACATGATAGATCCCAGTCATGACTATCCTGTCATAATTGTCATACTTGGTAAATACCCATCTTGATTTACTTACACCTGATACCGTTTTCCTGACTGACAGTTCCCCATCCTGTACGAGTATTGGCCTGTCCCTTTTGTCATAAATAATGTAACGCCACCTTTTATCCCCAGGCACCCATTTGGCAGAGACCCTACCTCGTCCATCGTACCGGTAACTAAACATCCACTTGGAACGGAAATCATCATCATTCAGTAAAGAAACATCATTTCCCCTATCAACCATTTCCTGATAGCCGGCAGGGGGAAGTACAAAGGCCAAACGGTCTAGCTTGTCGTAGAGGTAATAGGTGTATAGAAAATTAATTCCATCCCATGTTTTCTTTAAGACCGTGTTTCCTTCCCTGTTAGTGATGGTGGTAATAATACCCTCCCTGTCAGTTCCATTATTTTCATCTGTGGAAGTAGTGGACCAGAACATACCGTTCACGACGGGACGGCTTATGATTTGCCTAAGTTTTGCGGGATCTGGTTGCTCTGTTACCTGAAAATTAATCACTTGACCAGCAGTCACCCTTGCGCTGTACTTGGTCTCTACGGCATGCTCACCTGTCACTTGCCAAGCTTGTCCCGGTGCGCCCTGCTTGAGTTGCCGGGAAAGTGGGGAGTCTTCAAATTGGGCCTCTGAACTGGCAAACATTCCCTGGCCGGCGCCATATATAGAAGAGTAGGCCTCCTGTTGTTCTAAAAATGCACCTTCCCTAAAATTACCAGTTCCAGCTATTGGATAAGGTAGGTACTGCTTGACCTGTCTGCCAAATTTGTCATAACCCACCGGGGTTACAAGGTCTTCAAGGGTAGGGCTTCCCGATTTTAATACCTGTTGTTTTACCCTGCCCAGTCCATCTAGGTAGACCGTGGTAACCATGGCCGAATGGGCCGAGACCGTGTGGGAATTAACGGCGGTCTTTGTCTGGATCAATGGTATGATAGTCCTGACAAAATTCTCATCTTCCTGTGAATAGGCCTTAAGAGATAGGACTGTACATAAAAGTATGGGCAAAATGTTAAATAATTGTTTTTTCATGAGGTGACTAGTTTGATCGGTAGTGGTATTCATTTTGTTCTAATATATAACCTTCATGGTCAGTTGTAAGGGTTTTCCTTCCTGCATCATCGTAATTGTAGTAGGTGGTTACCTGGTTGGGGTCTGTGATAGAAGTAACCCCCCATGCCAGGTCATGTGTGAATAAGGTGATCTGGGCATTTGGAAAGTATTTATAGATATTACCTAATAAGTCCCTGATGCCCTCATCACTTAGTTCTGAATTACTTATGTAGCCCAAACCTTCTAAACCATAAAGGTCGATTAATTGCTGATGGCTCACATTTTTCAATTCTGCTATGATCCGTTTATGGTAATAGGACCAGATATAGGAAACGGTCTGCCTTAGCCCATCTTTACTGGAAACCTCTACTAGGTTACCATTTTGATCATAAAGGTATTCTTCACGCTGTGACGTTTCCCCAGAACCTATTTTTTCACTATGGCTAGTTGGCTGAAAATGCTTAAAGTTTTCATATCCCAATTCTGTTGTGTAAAGGTGGTGTTCCTTCCCTTCTCCATCTATATGGGTAGTGGTTACCTTGTCAACCAATGTCCATCTGTTAGCCTCTTTGACCCCCCGGTTCTTATCTATTAGGTAACTGTAGTTTTTTCTTATGAAACCATCCGAATGCAGGGTGCTTTCTGACCCCAAGGATAACCGCGGACCTGAGTAGTCATAACTGATGGATTTTTTTAATGAGCTTCTTTTATCCTCCGTGCCAAAAGTCTCCGACCTGATCAATAAAGGGCTAATTTGTTCCCCTGTGACGGCCATTAAACGCATATCAAGGGAAGCCATTTCTATGGAGCCAAAACAAGAACTCCCTGGGTCATTGCAACTTTTGGGCTGTATGCCTGAACCATTGGCTGTACAGTGAAGGTAAAAATCTAAATTAACGGCATGGGGCCTGTAGCACCACTTTTGGGCAGGTACTTTGTCTATACGGAATACATCCCCATGTTTGACGATTTTTGAATAATGAAAGTTCAGCTCTTCATTATGCGTTGTATAGAGGGAGCTTTGGTTAAAGAATACCCGTCCTTCATACTCGGTAGTCCTGTCCTGGACCAAATTACCTTCCCTGTCATGGGTTTTCATGTTGTTTTCCAGCCCCACATTATGGTCAAGGGTAAAATAGGAACTGATGTTAGGGGGTGCACCTGTAGAATGTAGCCCACTTTTTCCTGCCTTAAAATCATAACTGGTATAGCCTAGGGGCTTACGGTCAATGTTCTTTTCACGGATGGGGGAGTCTGTTTTAACGGCAAAAACCCTTTCATAGGCAATATGTGGTTGGTTACCGCCATAAGAAGCGTTAACCCTGGTCATGAGTTGGGTTGTAGACCCATCTGGTGCAGTTCTATTTGTTAAATAGGTAAGTGTGGGGTTAAAGATTACTTTTCTGGAACTTGTCCCTGTTTCTAAATCTTTTATGTAGTGGTATTCTGTTGCCTTTGCGAATTTACCGTCTTTGGTAAAGTCTATCGTTTTGGAAATCCTGAGCCCAGCGTATTGTCCCACAACCTGTGGCTTACTGACCATTCTCTTTATGCTTACACCTAGATAGGACTGTCCATTTGGAGAGCTGTTGGCAAGTGCTATCTGGTAGTCCCCTGGTTCCAATACTACCTTGGTGATACTGTGCGCAGTAGCAGTGGAACGACTATATATGATATTTGCCCCACCAAAAAGGATGTCTTCAAAACTGAGGTTATCATTTCCTGTCTTTTTTACAAGATAGACCAACCCCTTGTTCCTACTAGGTGATATTAGTCCTATTTCAGTTTCTGTTGATCCCTCAGACGGGGTTATGGTGGGGCTTTGGATTGTATTGATTACATCTAGTGTGTACTCCTCACGTGTCCTAACCGTAAATGATTTGTGGGAAGTCTTTGGGCTTTTACCAAAAAAGAAATCATCCCGGCAAGGACCACCGCAGTCAGTTTCATTGAAGGGGCTAATCCCCCCATTTAACCTTTGGCCTGCTAGAAGGTCAACTACCGTTGTGGGGACAAACTCTACCATATCACCATGGCTTTCGTAAATGAATTCCGTTGACCCTTTAGTGGGATATTTTATATGGGTTAGGATTCCAAATTTTGCTGAAGAAAAATTTGCCCTCCTGTCAGCACCTTCATAAGTGTCATTTCCCAGTTTCCCATTGGGATATAGGACTTTATTATAACTTTTGCCATTGTTATAACCCATGTAATCGCGACCCAATGATGAACGAGAAGGGACAAATCTGGGATGGTCATAAGTAAAGGCATAGTTGTTGCCATATTCATTTTTTTTCGAATCCAAAAAGGTTATTCCGTCCAGTTTTAACCTCACATCCAAATAAGAAGGCCCAAGCCCAAAGTAACTGTGGTCAAAACGTATAGTTTTGGTAACAGTTCCATCCCGAGGTTGAAATATTTCTATATTGTCAAGTGCGGAATCCTGTCCATGGTCTTTTCGGGGTTTTAGGTTAAAGCCAAAGATTTTAACACCATTATGAAAAACTGTCTTTAGGGCCTGGGGATTGATGAAATAACTTCTACGTGTCCTGATTTGTGAGCCACTGCCGACAGGATAAGTATCGTCACTGCCATTGCCATCTACGGCATTGGTTTCTGAAACGGCAGTTTCCATAGGTCCTTCCTGTTGCCAAAAACCTAGGGGTGTGTACTGTAAGGAATAATGATCTTTGCTATTAGGTGAAAAAATATTGGTAAGTACCCATGAAGAATTATAATTTTTTAATAACCCAAAACGTTGGTCCCTGTTCAGGTGATCACCATTAAAATCACTATCATGGGTTTCTGTTTCTTCGGCTAGGTTAAATTCATAAGTAGTGCCATCTTCTCCTATCACTGACCAGGCCTGTAAGCTATTGTTGGTATCAAAATATGCCGATACCTTGATACGGGGGTTGTTTAGGGTTCTGGGTTTCCCAGATTCAAGGTCAAAAACAATCATATCATTTAAGCCGTGCAGGTTAAGGCTAAAAAAGTCTAACTGTGTGTCTATTTCACCACGGTTTACCTGATGTAAAAAAGTAAGGTATTGCTCAGCATTTGCCCTACTACTAAATGTGGTATTGTTTTCTATGTATTCCAGGATTTTATCACTCACTTTTTCATTGCTTGTAGGTAAGTTGTCCATCCATGTATTGTAGGCAGGTGCGGCCCTCAGAAAATCATCTGGTGATCCATTCACTATTCTGGAAATCCTACCACCTATGGCAAGGTTCCAGCCTAAACCTGTTTGTGTTGCTTCCTGGTCAACCCTAATGGCGGTCGAGTTATAGGTTAGCGAAATGGGCAGGTTCATTTCCCTGCCCCTGTAAACATGTAGTGGGATAGCTATATTGGGTTTTCCAGTGTAAAGGGACACACTGGGATCTCCATATTGCTGAAAAGCCTCAGCCTCTGGGGAATTGGGCACATTGATACTGTTTCGCAGTTCTGTTTCATAGCCAGACTGTGCTAGGCTACTATAGGATAAAAGTAAGCTGCATAAGAGAAGTGCCGCTTGGTTAAAGAATGATTGTTTTTTCATAAGGTAATTAAGTTTGTTTCAAAAGTCTAAGTAGTATCTCTATTATATTGCAAAACCTAAAAAAGGTAAACAAGTAATGATTATTGTTATTAGTTTAAATTGTGCAGTGCATTATTAAGGCCTTTATCCCTGAACGGACTATATGTTTTTAAAAGCTATAGGTACAATTCAATTTTATTGAATGGACACCCTTATTCAGGTGAAAACTCACAATTTTAAAAATGATGAGCCCCACCGTCACGGCGAATAACATGTTTGCTATGACAGCTACACTAAAAATATTATGGTCAGTAAAAAATAGGATAGACTTTTCATAAAAGTTTAATCTCTAGGTTATCATTAATATTTGTCTGCTCTTATTTTTTTAAGGAACCTATAACTACAGGATTCTGCCATTTCAGATTCATCAAATACATCTATTATTAACATAATTAAAAATCTAGCCCTACTTTGTTATAAGGAGTGTTCGGGTCGTTTTTTTCTCCCTTAAAGTTCTTTTTAAGTAAGTAGTCCAGTTAATAGCTCTCGATATTCATTTTCTTAATTACCATTTTTTATTCTTGCTATTTCCTTCAAATTCAATTAAGGTTAGTCCTTTGGGTATGGTTTACCATATTGGCCTTAGATAAAATGTTGTTGTCATTTAATAATTTATCAATCGAATTCTTCAATGATAACATGGTTTCTTTATTTCCCTTTAAAGCAGATAAACTTGCATACAGAATATTGATAAGGAGTTGTTCATCCTGTTCATTTAAAGCATGAAATGCCTTGACAAGGATCATATAGGAGTCAATTGCTTTTAAATCATCTGATTTAAAGACTTCTAAAGTCACGTCTTTATTAGTTTTTTCTTCTATTTTTAATTTAAAACCCATTTGATTTTTTGCTGTTATTGATATTTTACTGCTTTTACCTTTTAAGAAATCTACAACCACTACATTAAACTTCTGCCATTGCAGATTTATCTAGTACCTCCATAATTCATATAGGTAATAATCTAGCCTACTTTTTTTGAGGAGTGTTCGGGTCGTTTTCTTCTCCTTCTTTACTCACCTTCAAAAAAGGAATTCCTCTGCCTGATATAATCCCTTTCAAGGTTTCCCCAAGCTCCTTCATCATAAAGGGATTGTCTGATAAGGTAAGCGTAGAAGCGGTCATTATCTCTTTAAGTAAAAACAGGTTTTTATCTTTAAGGATTAAAAAAGTATTCAGCAATGCCAAATAGACATCGTTGTCTTCCAGTTCTTCATTTTGGCAAAATAAGTCTGTGCCAAAATTTCCCTTTTCATCTATGCTGATTGCCAGTTCAAATTTTTTGTTTTTAACATCACTATTCATTTTTCTTTCATTGGTGAATTTCTCATTCTTTGTGTATTGGTAACTTGAGTATTTAGAAATTAATTTTATTCTTTCAGTATTGATATTTGACCTATACAAGTAAAGCCAAACGTGAAAATTGTACTTCCTTCAGTAAAATAAAGTAACTTATATCTCATAGAGACATTTTGATTTTGGTACAATGATATATCGTTGAAATCTTGTTTTATAAGATTTTGAAATTTCAAAGGAATTTATATTCCGAAGGGTTCGAAATACATTGTAAACTTCTTAAATACAAAAAGTAGATTAATAATGGTTTTATTTCAATATTCCAATGTTCTTAAAGAACCATTGAGTTATTTTCACCAACTAGATTGTGCCAGTTTTTAAAATGTAAAAACTTTTTTGAAATCATAAATAATAAAAAAAATGAAAAAGAAATTAATGTTTGTAATTTTTGCGTTATTTTCAATTATTGGTTTTTCCTGTAATAATACAGAAGACGAATTCAATGAGATCGAAATTTTAGAAGTTCCTTCCACTGATGATGATGATGATGATGATAGTCTACCTCCAGTCGTTAATGCAACATCAAATTATCGTGAATAATTTTTTTAAGAATAGGACACTATCTATATTGCAAAGTGCCTTCATCACATATTTAGGCACTTTTTTTATCATTTGATAGTAACTATAGATTAGATGAAACGCATTATTCATTTCCTGATATTTTTATTTTTAATAGTGAATCTTATTTCTTGTAAAGAAGAAGTTATTCCTTACAATGGCAACATTTTGTCAAATTTTCATTTGGAGAAAAAGAATTATGATTCAGCCATCTACTTTAGTAAAGAAAGCCTTCGACAGAATTTAGGCAATGAATCAGATTTTCTTAGTTACTTTTTATTAGCCTACAGCTACGAGGGAAAGTTAGAGTATAAAAAAAGTTCAGAGTATTATTTACTAGCGTTGAAATATATCCCTGAAGATAAAGAGTATGATGAGAATAGATTTCGTATTTTAAATAATATTGGAAAGTTATGTAAGATTCATAAAAAATATGATTTGGCATTGGAATATTACAACAAGTCATTATCATACGTTGGAGAAAAAGAAAAGGCTACGGTATTATTTAATCTAGGTAATGTACATCGAAGTAAAAAAGACTATAATCAAGCTTCACAGCTATATTTGAAAGCCTTAGAATTAGCAATTGACAGAAACGATTTACATAGGCAAGTAAAAATAAACAACCGTTTAGGATTGTTATATTCCGATTTAAAAGAGTTTGAGAAAGCAAGATCATATTACCAAACTGTAGTTAATTACCAAGGAGATACTAGTAAGTTTTACAAAAAGTATATTGGTAAATCTCTTCATAACGTGGGGTCTAGTTATATGTATCAGGAAAAATACGAAACAGCTATTCCTTATTTTTTGAAAGCTTTGCGCTACAAAAAGCAAGAGGAAGATAGGTTCATAACCTATATGGATTTAGGAACTTCTTATACTAAACTCGCAAACTATGAGTTGGCTCATTCATACTATTTAAAAGCTGAAGAAATATTTGATCGAGTTAAACTCAATGAAAAAAATATAGAACTATTTAATTTAATGAAACTCTCATATCGAGCTAGTGGAAACATTAATAGTAGCATTATTTATGCCGATTATTACATAAAGAAAGTAAAAGAATATTTGCAAACAAGAGATCAACTAATTGATGATTTTACTGCTTTTGATTTTAGCAACAATTTAGAAGAATTCAAGAAAGATCAAACTTTTTCAGATGCTTTCAGGTCAATGGTTCTTAAAAATAGAGTTTTGATTTCAGGCATACTTTTGATATTAATTTTTGCTGGATTTGTTCATTACAGAAAAAATAGAGCTTTTGCTAGAATCAAAAAAGTTACTAAAGATTTAGATTCATTTATGAATAATATTCGATAAGGTCTTTTGCATATTCTTTAACTTATCCAATAGAGTGTTATAATCCTTCTGTAAGTTATCAAACCTTTTTTTGATGGAATGATTCTCATCTTCAATATTTTTAATATAGATTTTTAATTCTTGTACTGATTCCGTGTCAATATCCTTTTCATTATTGAAAATAGAATTGATTTGAAGGTTGGCAACTTGGATATTTCTATCTAAAATAAAATCAATACTTAAATTAGTTAACTCCCCAAATTTGATTAAGAATTCTACAGATGGTCTTTGTTTACCACTTTCAATACTATTCACGGTTGCTCTGGCAAGGCCAGTAAAATCCCCGACCTCTTTTTGAGATAATTTTTTAGCGCTTCTTAGTTCTTTAAGTCGCTTCTCCAGAGAAAATTCTTGTACAGTCAAAACAGAATATTAAAATTCTTCACAAAAAAGATGTTATTTACATCAATTCAATATAAATTGCTTTATGATGTTATTTACATCAATTTTTAAGCGAGTTATTGATTGGTTTTAAAATTAATGAGTTGACACGCTAACTCCTAAATTTTTAAATGTTTTAACCTATGATGCTAACACTTCTTAAAAAGTATATTGAACGAATCGCTTACATACATTACCTTATTCAAAAAAAAAGTACAGGTAGCCCTGTTGTTTTTGCTAAAAAAATAGGTCTGACTAAAGCTCAGGTTTCTGTATATATCCGTTTTTTAAGGTCAGTAGGTCTAAAAATAGTTTATATCAAATCAAGAGAAACTTATAGTTATGACGGCGAGACTGATCTTAGATTTATTTGTGGATTTGTTCAAAACTCTCCAGAGTTAAATAAATCAATTAAATATTCTATTCTGAAAGAAAAAAATAGACGCGCCTAGTGATATTTAAAAACAAAAACTACCTGATAAGCAATATAGGTTATTAAATGATTAGTTAGTAGATGTAGTGCAATAAGAGTTATGTAATCACCTTATCCTACAAGGCGGTGTCATAATTGGTTGAGGTGGGGTCTATAAGATTCAGCCTAAAGAGTATGTTATTTTAGCATACTCTTTATTTCAAAAAAAACAAAGCTAACCAGCCTAGTGGTCAGCCTATGTGGTCTGAACTACGCAAGAAATTTAATTAACGAGGCAAGACCAGGGAATTAATCCCGATGACAATGCCATTAAAAATTACGCAATGAAACAGGTTAAAAATTATCTATTTATTTTAATTGTCCTATCTCTTTTCTCATGTGTATCATCTACTGACAAAAACATAGAAAAACTCTATGAAACTGTTGATTTTTATGAAACAAAAAGGCTAAGATATATGACATCTAAAGATGATGGTTTTGTACACGATAGTGCATCTGAAGAAGCAATAGAAACTACGGAGATTTCCCAATTTCAACCTACTGAAAAGCCAATTAACTATAAGATAATCTTAGTGAAAGTAATATCAAATGATATTAAATTACATAATACCAAAAT
>CALGOB010000116.1 GCA_937958005.1 uncultured Cyclobacteriaceae bacterium | reverse complement strand
CATGGAAAAAATGAATCGGACTGCCGACGCAGAAAGCCACTAATTTTAGGAATACCCAATTCTAGAGGGCCGCCGTGGAACGGTGTTTTTCAGGATCAGAAAAAAATCTTCTTTATTTGATCTATAAGTGTCTTTTTGTTCATTTTCAGATTTAATCCCTAAGGGATATTAATTCCCCGACTCTTGAGTCGATCATTAAATTATTGCCCATAGATACCCCGTACCCTTGGGTCGGGGTTGGTTCATTTGGATACCAGTAGATGAAAACTAAATATTCTACCAGGGTTCACCCAATTTTTGAAACAGTTGAATATGGATATGGATTGTTATTTAAAGATGGCGAACAAAATATTCAGATTGGTGCTTTAGGCTATGCTCTTGGATTTGTTTCAGCTTGCTATTATTATCCTCAGACAAAACTAAATCTTGTTATATTAGAAAACACCGCAAATAATTTAAACGATTTCAAAAAGACATTTATAGTGCATACTGAAATAATGGGATTAATAAAAAAACGAACACCCAACAATGGCTATAATTAATATGGGATTTGGTACTTGACTCAAAGTTTAGCGCTTTTAACCAAGCCCGCCAAATCTTTTGATTTGGCTTTATAACAAAAAAATAAAAAAAATGGTTAAGTGCTTCATCGGAAATTCAGTGATTTTAATTCTCGTATTAACCATAGTCTAGACGTTATCAATAGGTTTTGATATACAACTCTTCCATTTTGAGACTATAGAAATATAGTTTTTTTCTTCTTTCAGGGAGAATAAAAAAATCCTCCCAATTTATTGAAAGGATTTTTTTATCTATGTTGTCACGTCTTAAAATAGCGTTACACAAAATGTGATTAAACTCTATTATAAGACAATAGGGTTTCCGTTTCTATCTACTTCGATAGGGTTTCCTGGACCATCCACTTTTAGTCTTTCTAATTGTGTTGCTTTATCACCTACGATTACGTAATACATAGAATTTAAATCCATGTATTCAGTGACTAATCCTTTAACATCTTCTACAGTCATATTAGTCAATTGCTCTTGTTGCTGATCTATGAAATCAAGTGGTAGGTTATTCTGGCTAATATTTTGTAATAGCCCTAAAAGCCCTCCTAAGGTTTCAAACCTTCTTGTATTTTGTTTGATCAGTGCAGTTTTGGTAGATTCAAGCTCTTCTTCCTGATAATTAGGCGAATAGCCAGAGATTACCTCCTTAAATACATCAAGTGACTCTTTCGTCACATTAGACCTTACACTAGAGCTTGCTACCCATCTTCCCATTTGGGTTCCTCTTGCAGCAAAAGAATTAGCGCCATAAGTATATCCCTTTTCTTCACGCAAAACCTGAAATAATTTTCCAGCAGTACCTGATCCAAGTCTGTAGTTTGCCACGTTGATTGGGTAAAAAGTATCACTACTGCTTGGTACGGTCAATCTACTGATCATAATGACTGATTGCTTCGCATTAGGAACATCAACAAAAAGCACAACGGGTTCTTTTGGTGTTTCAGGGAACTTCAAGGAAGGAATGGAAACATTTTTCTTAGCCCATTTAGCTTCTAAAGTAGCTAATGATTTTTTTGCACTTTCTTTAGAAACATTACCTGCTATATGGAAATTAGCTACCGATGGAGAGAAACTTTTCTCATAATAGGCTTTTAAATCATCAACTGTAATAGATTCTACAGTTTCAAGTGTCCCGCTTGTCGGAATACTTAAAATGTTACCATCACCATATAAATACTTGTTCATGACTCTGTTAGCAATTGCATTTGGATTCACACTGCTTCTTTGAATCCCTGTTAAAGCAGAAGTTTTAAGTCTGTCAAATTCCTTTTCGTCCCATCTAGGTTCTAAAAGAATTTCTTGTATCAAACTCATAGTTGCCTCGTAATTTCTTTCTAAACAATTAGCACTAATTGTGATTGCATCATTTGAAGTAAACATTCTGATATTAGCACCTAACTGGCCAATTGCATCTTCTAATTCTTCTGGTGTTTTGTTTTTAGTCCCTTCCATCATGAGGTCAGTAATTAAATTAGCCACACCTGCTTTAGCAGGATCATCCAATAAATGACCACCATTTATTCTGAAGCTAAAGTTTACTAATGGTAATTCAGAAGTTTCAATACCATAAACACCCATTCCATTACTTAACTCATTAGTCCAAATAGTAGGAGGATTTAATAATGGGGCACTACCAAATGCAGGTTCAACACTTCTATCAAAATTAGAAGGTGTTTTTTCGTAGTTAGCATCACCTTCTTTATCTACTACTGGACTTTCTTGGTTTGCTACGATTGCTTCTTCTTTTACAAAAGCCTTTTCTCCACCTTCTATTGCTAACTGTAATTGGCCTTTTGGCACAAAACTAGTAGTGATTTTATTTTTTCCTTTGATGTATTTGTTAAATACTCTCATAACATCTTCAGGTGTAACACTTTTGATATTATTGATATCAGTTGTTACAAAATCAGGGCTGCCTGCATATTCATTGTAGTTTGCTAATTGAAACGCTTTTCCTAATACACTAGATATTCCATTGTAAAAGTTAGTTTCTAAACCAGCTTTGATTCTATCTAAATCTTTTGGATTTACCCCATCATTCTCAAAATTAGTAAAGGCAGTATTAATAGCACTTTGAATAGTATCAAGATCTACCCCATTGTTAGCGGTAGCAAATAATGTAAATGTACCTGCCAACTCACTAGACCTGTTGAAAGCAAATACCCTTGATGATAGCTTTTGGTTTTCTATGACTTCCTTGTATAATGGTGCTCTTTTACCATCAAACAATAATTGTCCCAATGCATTTAATGCCCATTGATCTGGGTGGTATTGTTCTACCGTAGGCCAAATCATTCTAACTTGTGGAAGATTTGCGTAATCATCTTCATGATAAAAAGATTTGTCTTCTGCTAATGTTACAGGCATCGGATCCAATGGTTTATCTACACCCCTTGATGGAATTTCTCCAAAGTATTTAGTGATCCATTCTTTTGCTTGTTTTACATCAAAATCACCAGCCAACACCAAAGTTGCGTTGTTTGGGCCATAATACTGTTCATAGAATTCTTTTACGTCATCCAATGTAGCATTGGTCAGGTCTTCTAATTCTCCAATCACTTCCCAGTTGTACGGATGATTTGGTGGGTAAAGTGCCTTGTTAACTACATAATTGGTATGTCCGTAAGGTTGGTTGTCAACACGTTGTCTTTTTTCATTTTTCACTACGGGCTTTTCACCTTCTAAGCTAGCCAAAGTAACAGAGTTAATAAAATACCCCATTCTATCAGATTCCATCCAGAGCACCTTTTCTAATGCATCATTAGGAACTATTTCAAAATATACCGTACCGTCTTGACTGGTACCCCCGTTGAAAGTACCACCCCAATTGGTGATGTTTTGAAAAAATGAACCTTCAGCAACATTTTCAGATTTTTGAAAAAGCATGTGTTCAAAAAAGTGAGCAAAGCCTGTGCGTCCTGGTTTTTCCCTATTGGAACCAGCATGGATTTGGATGGCAACAGCTACTATAGGATCAGATTTATCCTCATGAAGAATTACATCAAGGCCATTTGGTAATGTGAACTTATCGTAAGTTATTGATAGGTCTCCATTTTTAGGACTTTCGTCTGATGGCTGCCCGCATGCTTGAAGCAGGATGGCTATCACGAAAATAAGTTTGAAAATACTTTTAGTAGTTCGCATTTAAACGGATTTTTTGTTAAGTTAAATTAATGTGTAAATTATGTAACTGTTTGTCAATTAAGTTGTTTAAAATTATGAATGGTATTAAATCGGGCTCTATGGTGCTGTTTTTGACTAGTATTATGTTATTTATACTTTTTAATGATTCATTGAACTGAGTTACTTTTTAAATTGTTTTAATTTCTCAAATTACAGACTGTTCTGGTAAAGAACAATAATAGTTAACCTTTTAATTATGAAACAATTATTGATAATAATAACCACATTTTCATTACTTATTGCTTGCGGTTTTTCTAATAAATCAAGCATAGAAAATAGTAAAGACACAAAAGCAGATGGATTTAACGATTATTGGTATCAAGGAAAAGCAGAATTGACTAGTTACAAACTGGAACAGGCACGGTATGGGGAGATCCATGATGGGACTGCTGTTTTGGTGTTTGTCACCGAAGATTTTTCAAAGAAGAAACAAGTTAAATTAGATTATCCAAGTAGGGCAGGGGATGATGCAGTGAAGGTTCTCAAGCTGAATGCTACAAGAAAATTTAATACTGGTATTTATCCGTACTCAACTATGGAGTCTGTATTTACTCCAGTTGAAAGAACTAAATCGCCGAAAACGATTAAAGTCACAGCATCTAGCCAAGAGTGGTGTGGGCATAGTTTTTCTCAATTGAATCTAAGTAAGGATAGTTACAAAGCACAGCTGAATAGTTACTTTGAATCTGAGGGAGATCAAGAAGAAAATATTCCTGCGGTTTTGTTGGAGAATGAATTATGGAACTTGGTTCGAATTAACCCAGAGTTACTACCCCAAGGAGAGATTACTATTCTCCCAAGTCTGATCTTTCAACGACTAAAGCATGTAGAACTCAAAGCTATCAAGGCAACTGCAAAAACGATAAAGGAAGGAAGTAACAGTGTTTTCATACTTAATTATCCTTCAATTAACAGAGAATTGAGAATTACTTTTACAACGGAATTTCCACATCAAATTAATGGGTGGGAGGACAGCTATAAGAGTGGTTGGGGTGCTTCTGCTAAAATCTTGAAAACTAAAGCGACTAAAATGAAATCAATTCTGTCACCATATTGGAGTAAGAATTCTGTTGCTGATAGTTATCTGAGAGAGGAATTAGGCTTAGATAAATAGTTGTTTTCTGTTTTGAAACAGAAGTTGTCAAGAAGGAACGATTGTATTCCCTTCCAGTTTATATTTTGTGTAATTATTTAAGCCCATATTTAGCAGTTAGCTAATTAATAGTCATTTAATAGCTAAGACTAGGTAACTAAAGAAGGAAATTTAATCCCTAAGGGATATTAATTCCCCTGGTCGGGCACCCCGACTCTTGAGTCGATCATTAAATTATTGCCCATAGATACCCCGTGCCCTTGGGTCGGGGTTGGTTCATTCTATTATAAACCGATCATGTTTAACCTATCTCCTTTTTATATTTTGCACTTTATATGATGAAACAAAAGCTTATATATGTAATGGGAGTATCTGGTAGTGGAAAAACTACTATAGGTAATTTAATAGCCAAGGAGACTAATTTCCTTTTTTTTGATGGAGACGATTTTCATCCTAAGTCTAATATTGATAAAATGACTTCAGGGGTGCCTCTAGATGACCATGATAGAGTGCCATGGTTAAATGAAATTAATTCTTTTGCTATTAATCAATTGATGGATAATGGTGTGGTAATAGCTTGTTCAGCATTGAAGGAGAATTACAGAAAGATTCTTTCTAAAGGAATTAAAGAAGTATGCTGGGTATTTCTAAAAGGTAGTTTTGATCTAATTCATGATAGGATGAAAAAGAGATCCGATCACTTTATGCCTGCTGCTCTACTTAAGAGCCAGTTTGACCTATTGGAAATACCAGAAAATTGTATTGTGATTGATATAGAAAAGCCTATTGATTTGATTTTGTATGAATTACGGAATAAATTACCTCTTTAAGTTCTTTAATTAGAGTTTACCTACAAAGTCAGTTATCAGTCTATGATTGTGTCCTGATGGGCCTGCCCTCACAATCATTTTTCATCATGTAGAAAGGTTTTGTAGAGATGGACTCACTAAGACACAAACTTGCGGAAGATATATTATAGATAAGCTCTAATTGGAGCACCTCATTAAGTGGATTTGCTTTATGATTGATCAAATTTTTGCTGATAATCAGCTTTTTATAGCAGTAGTATTGGGGATTACTACCCTGTTGTTTCTGATTCTCTACCTTAGGATTCAAGCTTTTATTTCTCTTCTGATAGCAAGTATCACAGTTGCCGCTGTAGCTGGCATGCCAATGGATCAAATAATAGGAACCATTAAACAAGGTATGGGCGGAACCTTAGGTTTTGTAGCCGTAGTAGTAGGGCTGGGCGCCATGTTTGGAGCTATATTAGAGCATACAGGAGGAGCAAAAGCAATTGCCAAGTTCTTGTTAAATACCATGGGGATCAAACAAGCACCATTAGCCATGGCCATTGCTGGCTTTGTCATAGCCATTCCTGTATTTTTTGATGTAGCGTTTATTATTTTGACTCCTATTATATATGCATTGCAGCGCAATACAGGAAAATCATTACTGTTATATGCAATACCCTTACTTGCTGGCTTAGCAATTACACATACTTTTATACCTCCTACACCTGGGCCAGTAGCTGTAGCAGAGGCAATTGGAGCTAGTTTAGGCTGGGTAATTGTAGTAGGTGCTATTGCAGGGATACCAACTTTAATATTTTGTGGTTTATTATTTGGTAAATTTATCTCTAAGAAAATACACATTAAGGCGCCTGAAATTGTGTCAGAGGAAAATGATGATGGAGGAAATGATCAACTCCCAAGAGTAGGGTTGATATTTTTTATAATTGCAGTTCCGATTGTTTTAATCCTAATGAATACCACAGTAGAAAGTCATTTGATTGATTTAAAAAATTATCCTCAAATAGAAAGTTTTATTAAACTACTGGGACATCCTTTTTCTGCTTTGATTATATCTAATTTGCTTGCCTGGTACCTGTTAGGTTATAGACAAGGGTTAACAAAAGATAAACTCTTTGATGTCACCACAAAGTCTATGGCACCAGCTGGTACTATTATTTTATTAACAGGAGCTGGAGGTGTTTTTAAGGAAGTGCTTATTAGCACAAAAGCGGGAGAATTACTGGCAAACACACTAGTAGAATCAGGTATTCCTATTATGGTTTTTGCCTTTATTGCTGCAGCTCTTATTAGAATGATTCAAGGATCTGCTACAGTTGCTATGTTAACTGCGGCTAGTATTATTGCACCATTACTCTCTTCTAGTATAGGGGATTTTAATAAAGCTTGTATGGTTATTGCTATTGCTTCAGGAGCATCTATCCTCTCTCATGTCAATGATAGTGGTTTCTGGTTAGTGGGGCAATACCTTGGAATGACAGAAAAACAGACAGCTAAATCTTGGACCGTGATGACTACCTTACTGGCCTTGATTGGATTTAGTTCCGCCTACTTATTAAGTATTTTATTTGGGAGTGTTATTAATTGATTTTAGATAAAATCAATTTGCTGTTGAATAGGTGGTTTGTAAAGAGTATTTATTTAAAAATTACTGGTATCCGAGAAAAAGGTTTTCATTTTTATACATTTTGGAGGGTTGGCACGGTACGCCGTCGCGGTGAGAATTTAGCGGGGTGTGCGAGACGTGTCGGCCGCTGCCGGGTTTAGGGTGGGAGCTTTAAATTATTCGCCAGGCGACCCTGTTGATTTTTTTGGCGGCCGCCCGGTCCTTTTTTCAGGGGTCCGCCCCCGCGGCATGGAAAAAACGGACGAAAGCTAGAGTTGTCAGCCCTTCGATTGATTTATAGGGGGTGTTTTGAACTTCAGAAATAATCTTTGATTAAACGATATCAAGAGCAGTTTTTCTTCAATTTCAGTTTTACTTGGATGCTAGTATTTAAAAATTAGAATTTTGATTGGTCTTTTAATTAAATTCTTAATAGCATAAATAGCAACGGTTTTGGTACCAAATACCATTATTATTTAAACAAGCTTGTTGTGGGATATATAATATAATTCCAAGCTTAGCTTTGCATGGGTTTGGATTATTATTGTCTATTACCCAATACCTCCATTAATTGACTTTTGTTGTGTTTTATTGATTTTTTGAGCTCCTTTGATTTTTAAAAGTTTCATAATAATGCTCAGTTATAATTAGTTATTTACTGATAATTTTATAGATATTCAGCGTTTATGTCTTATTCAAACATAATATATGTATTATATGGCAATTAATGATTTTATGAATTAAATATTACTTAAAAATGATCTGTATTTCTAAGCATTTGTTTATCAATCGGTTGTATTTTTTAAACAGTAGAATGGTGGAAGGCTAAATCTGTGAATAAGGTGTCAAGCTATTTGATTGATAATTTAAAGAAATTATCTGCCTATAATTTGAAGATAATTCAAAGTTTCCCATTAATCTTGCTCGTACATGAGATATTTTCTTTTTATATCCTATAAGGGTACCCATTACCATGGATGGCAGGTACAAGAAAACGCTCTAACTGTACAGGGAGTGCTTAATGATTCACTGAGTACCTTATTGAGAACTCCTATTAAGACGATGGGGAGTGGACGTACAGATACAGGTGTTCATGCGACCATGCAAGTTGCTCATTTTGATTTCTTTGGAGAGGTTTTGTCTGAAGAACTTATCAGACGATTAAATGGGATTTTACCAAAAGATATTTCAGTGAGTGAAATTAAGCAAGTGAAAAATGAATCAAGTACACGATTTGATGCTATTTCAAGACAATATCATTATAAGATACACACTCATAAAAACCCTTTTCTAGAAAATTTATCTTATCAGTTTCACGGAGAATTTGATTTGGAAGTAATGAACAAAGCATGTGAAATGTTGTTAGAATGGTCAGATTTTGAATGTTTTAGTAGGGTAAAGACGGAAGTCAATAATTTTAACTGCAACATTTTAGAAGCAATTTGGAATAGGCAAAACGATTACCTGTTGTTTTCCGTTAGAGCCAATAGATTTTTAAGGGGAATGGTGCGTGCAATCGTAGGAACCATGCTGGAGGTAGGTCAGCATAAAATGGATTTGGTCAATTTTCAATCTGTTCTGGAAAGTAGGGACAGAAAGAGAGCTGGTAGAGCTGTGCCGCCCAGTGGGTTATATCTTAATGATATTGTGTACCCAAAAGAAATATTTATAAACCGATAGGAAATTACATTTTGGAGAAAGAAAAACCTAGTGGCAAAATAGTAGATTTTAGTGTTCTTAAGCGACTTGTAGCTTGGGCAGGGCCTTATAAAAAGCAATTTTATTTTCTAGTGTTATTAACAATTGGTTTGGCCATAGTTGGTCCTATCAGACCTAGGTTGATACAGTTGACCATTGACAAAGAAGTAGCATCTGGGAACTTCAATGGTTTAATCAATATGATTATCCTGTTGATAACCTTATTGGTATTAGGGGCAATTATTCAATACTTACATACTTATCTATCGGGTTGGTTAGGTCAGAGTATTATCCGGGATATCCGTGTGAAGTTATTTTCGCATATACAATCTTTACAGTTGAAGTTTTTTGATAAAACTCCTATTGGTAGGTTGGTGACCAGGAACGTATCTGATATTGAGACCTTGGCTGAGGTTTTTTCTCAAGGGATTGCTGCCATGATTGGTGACATATTACAACTAGTTGTGATTCTGGCTTTTATGTTTTCCCAAGACTGGCGCTTGTCTTTTGTTAGTCTTTCTACTTTTCCATTTTTGCTTTTTGCCACCTATATTTTTAAAGAGAAGATTAAGGTAGCTTTTAATGAGGTAAGGACTGCCGTTTCTAACCTTAATTCCTTTGTACAGGAACACATTACAGGGATGGGGATTGTTCAAATTTTTAATAGTGAGAAGAGAGAATTTGAAAAATTTGAAGCGATTAATGAAGAACATAGAAAAGCGCATTTGAAATCTGTTTGGTATTACTCGATCTATTTCCCTGTAGCAGACGTTATTTCAGCTATTAGTATTGGTTTAATTATTTGGTACGGTGCTGGTAGTGTGATCCAAAATAAAATTGAATCAGGTGTGCTTATAGAGTTTATCATGTACACTCAAATGTTTTTTAGGCCTATTAGAATGATTGCAGATAGATTTAATACTTTGCAAATGGGGATTGTTAGTTCTAATAGAATTTTTGATTTATTGGATAGTGAAGAACATATCATGAATGAGGGAGGCTATAACCCTGAAAACATTGGTGGTAAAGTTACTTTTGAAAATGTTTGGTTTGCTTATAATGAAAAAGAATACGTCCTGAAGGATATAAACTTGGATATTAAAGAAGGGGAGACCATAGCCTTGGTAGGGGCCACGGGTGCTGGGAAATCTTCAGTTATTAATTTATTGAGTAGGTTCTATGAAATAAATAAAGGAACTATTAGAATTGATAATAGAGATATTAAAGATTACAATCTATCTACTTTAAGAGGACACATTGCAGTTGTCTTACAAGATGTATTTTTATTCTCGGATTCCATTTATAATAATATCACACTTAAAAACCCAAATATCCCTAGAGAGAAAGTAATACAAGCTGCGGAGTTAGTAGGAGCCAGTACCTTTATAGAACGATTGCCAGGTGGTTACAATTACAATGTAATGGAGCGCGGTGCGACTCTTTCTGTTGGTCAAAGACAGTTAATTTCATTTGTTCGTGCCATGGTTTATGATCCTAAAATATTAGTTTTAGACGAGGCAACCTCATCAGTTGATTCAGATACTGAAGATTTGATTCAAAATGCGATTCATAAAATGATGGCAGGGCGAACTTCTATTGTAATTGCTCATAGATTATCTACTATTCAAAACGCTAACAAAATTGTCGTGCTTGATAAAGGAGAGGTAAAAGAATCTGGAACTCATGATGAACTTTTGAAAGAAGAGGGGTTTTATGCACAACTTCATCAAATGCAATACAAAGAAGTAGTTTGATAGGTTTTACTTGCTTCATAAAAATAAACACTTTATGAGAATTCTCTATTGTTTTGCCATACGTCTCATAGAGTTTTGACCGACACGAATTTTGTTTAATTCCTGATACTTGCTTCCGTGTGTGCCAAGCACTGTATTAGGAAATAAGGTCAATGACTTGCGATGGTTTTTTTTGCTATGAAGCATTAAGACTTGATGTTAACCTTCTTGATTAATCACCTGATTTTTCAGTAAGTATTGATAACTTGCACTAAAAGGATTGTATGCACTTATGGTAAAAAAGATTTATATCGCGGTAATGGTTATTGGTTTAGTGACTTTTGCCCTTTACTATTTTTTAGGAGGATTTAAGGAAATTACTGTAAACGAATCTGGCCCATTAAGTTTTAGGGTAATAGGAACTTATTTTTACGGGAAGTATGATGACCATCAGCTAGAAAGAAATTTTAAGCAAGCTAGGGATATGATATTAGAAAGAGGAATCAATGGTGAGTTGTGCGTAGTTACCTATCAGCCTGATACACTCAAGGAGAATATGGTGTCCCAATTTATTGGAGTGGCGCTAAACCCAGGAGAACCATTGTCTGGTGATTTAATTAATAAAAGCCCTAAAGGTATTGCTATAAGAACTTTTAATAGTGAAGCTGGTGCAAAAGTTTTTTTAGACCTACACCCCATTGCCAAACCGAATCCAGAAGAAGTTCAAGGTAAATTGAAGGAATTTGGAAATAGTAAAAACTGGAAAGATGATGGATACTTTATAGAGCTTTATTATCAAGATAATACAACAGCAGTCTTTACCTTAAAAGGAAATTAGTTTTACTCTTTTGTGCAGATTGATAGAGAATCTGTAATGCCCCAATAGTTTATTTTAACTGAGATAAGCTTAATTAGTCACTTCTTCATCAACACCCTGCTCTTCAACGATGTGCATTAGGTTAAGGCTCAAATCTTTAATAGTGATAGTTTCAAGTTCATTTTTCATGGATAATTCGGCCGCAAGAGAACTATCATGCAAGAGAATTTCCAGATTGCTACTAATCAAACAAGCAGGATTTACTTTTGGACGTTTGAAGAAATCTTCTTCTCTTGTGGCTAAATAAATATCCCATAAAGAGATGTTTTCAGGTTCTCTTTTGAGATAAAACCCACCGTTAGCCCCAGAAATACTTGCTATGATCTCATGAGACTTTAAAAGGCCAATTAGCCTTCTGATAACTACTGGGTTGGTTTTTATACTTTCAGCTAGTTCTGCAGAATTGATTAATTCTTTTTCTTTTATGTTCAGGTATATACAAATGTGTGTTGCTTTGCTATAATTGGTACTTGCTTTCATGTGTTTGAATCTAACTACCTATAAAACGGATAGTTCTATTAAAGTATCTACTTTTGTAATAGAATTAAATCCTTGAGAAAGGATCATCATGTTATCTTAACTATAACCCTTAAAGTTACAGAACGAATTATCACTTAAAAAGTTTGCGTTAAATGCAGTTTAACTACTTGGAAAGTAGGTAGATTGAAGTTATTAATAGAATTACGCCAAGTACGACTAACACAATTTTAATGGTACTAAGTGGTTTTTTGCCTTGTACTTCCCCTGTTCTTGAATTGACTACAAATTGATATTTCTTTCCTTTATATTGAAAAGATGAAATATAAACAGGTAACAATATGTGTTTAAAAGTTAGCTGGTCATATTGTGTTTGTTTGTTAATTATACGTTGGTCATCACCTCCTATTCTTCGCCTTATCATTGATGTAATGGAGGATTCCATTTGACTTTTTGCTTTCAAAAAACCTTCCTTTAGGCCGATTTTGAATTTTTCCGTAATAAACCCTCTTAAGTAGTCTTCTTTAAAAGGAACTAGGTTTTGTAAGTCCCAAGGTGCTAAGCTATTCAGGTATTTAGACCTTAATGAAGTAGAACCGGCAATTAAGATATCATCAAAAAAGTGACTGATTTGATCTCTATAAGCAGCTGACCATCTTATTCGTCTAATTCGTTGGACTTTATCGCCTCTTCTAACTTCTTGGTAATAAGCATCACCTCTTTGTCCAGTAAAATGGGTATAGGTTTTAGCATCATATGTCCAAAAGGGCAGGTAGACACCTTTAAAATTAGCATAACTAATGGCATCTTTTTTCAGTTTGTTCGGGACAAACCAATTCCCTCTTAACCATTGCGAAGTTCTAGTGAGTGCTTCTTTTTTATCTAACTTAAAAGGTAAAATATAGTCCGGAGAGATAATTTCCTCAGCTTGTAATTTTCCTGAAACAAGAGCAGTTCCACAATAAACACAGAAAGAAGAAGACTTGTCACTATCCAGTGTTTCATGGGCACCACACCCAGGGCACTGTATAATTTCTACTTTTAACGTTTTTTGCTTTTGGTCTAGTTTCAGGTAAGCATTTAAGTCAAGTTCTTTGATCTGAAATTCCTCCTGTGGAATATCATTTTCAGTACCACAATAATCACAGACTAAAGAATGTGTGCCAGGTTTAAATGCTACATCTGCCCCACAATTGACACAATTAATACTATGTTTTTTCTCCATTTAAAACACTAGTTGCCAGGGATAGGTGGGGGCACAGCGCCAAAAAGTGAAGAGATTTCCCCAACATTACCTGCTTGATCCCAATTACCCATACCTTGCTTCCAAACTAGGGAACTTTGTTGTAACTGTCCTGACTGAACCATCTGAGAAATAACAGAGAGGTCAAAAGGTCCTGTCTGCTGACCATTGACTGCCACAAAATATTGAGACTGCTGAGGTAGTGGGGGGGGAGTACCGGCACTTCCTTGTATTTGAGAAGAATTTTGTTGAGGGCTTTGCTGTTGATTAAACATCTGACCCATTTGATTAGCCATGGCAAAACCCATACCCATCCCCATGCCAGAGCCAGCCCCGCCAGAAGGATTTTTAGCTGCTTCCTCCATAGCTTTAGCAGCTTTCATTTGTGCTAACTTATTAAGGTCAATTTTATTGAGTCGGCTATATTCATAAATCTCTTCCTTTATTTTTTCAGGCATAGAGATATTTTCAATCAGCATTTTGGTCAATTCTAGACCATATTCCATGAATTCTAAACGCATCACTTGGTGGACAAATTCAGATAGTTCATTTAATTGACCAGCAAATAATTCGATGGGTATTTTAGACTCACCTATCGCATCTGTAAACCGGGTAACAACTACTGAACGAAGCTGATTACTCAATTCATCATTGGTGAAATGTCCGTCTGTACCTACAATTTCCTTTATAAATTTCCCTGGCTTTTCTATTTTAAAAGAATAAGTACCATAAGCCTGTATGTCAATCATGCCAAAGCGATCATCAGAAAGCATAATGGCATTTCCAGTACCCCATTTTTGATCTGTAAAAATGCGTGTGCTTACAAAATATACTTCTGCTTTGAAAGGACTATCAAAACCATATTTCCATCCCTTTAAGGTGGTAAGGATAGGTAAATTTTCAGTAGTAAGATCATACATGCCTGGCCCAAAGACGTCAGCTATTTGTCCTTCATTAATAAATACAGCACTTTGCCCTTCACGTACTGTTAGTTTGGCTCCATTCTTAATTTCTTGATTATACCTAGGGAAGCGATAAACCAAGGTGTCATTGGAGTCATCTAGCCATTCAATGATGTCTATAAATTCATTTTTTAACTTATCCCAAAGTCCCATTTGTTAATATTTTTATGTGTTAAATTTTGTATTATAAGTTGTTGGTACTAAAAGTATCTCCTTGCGAAACATCACCAGTTTGAAAACCTTTTCTAAACCACCTCACCCTTTGGGCGGAGGTACCATGGGTGAATGATTCAGGGACTACATATCCTTGTCCTTGTTTTTGTAATCTATCGTCTCCGATAGCATTAGCCGCATTTAAGGCTTCCTCTATGTCTCCTTCATCCAATATTCTTTCGTTCTTATCAGTATGATGAGCCCAGACACCAGCAAGAAAATCAGCTTGCAACTCCAGTTTTACTGAAAGCTTATTATATTCTGCTTTGCTTATTTTACCTCGCCTGCTATCTACTTGTCTTGTAATGCCAAGTAAGTATTGAATATGATGGCCTACTTCATGAGCAACAACGTAAGCCATTGCAAAATCTCCTGGGGCTCCAAATTTGTTTTTAAGATCATTGTAAAAGCTCAAATCTATATAAATTTTTTGATCCCCAGGACAATAAAATGGCCCTGTAGCCGCTGTCGCATGCCCGCATCTTGATTGAACAGATCCAGAGAAAAGAACCAAGACAGGCTCTTGGTAATTTCTACCTAACTGACTCTGAAAAAGAGGATTCCAGACATTTTCTGTTTCTTGTAAAACTACTTTAACAAATGAGGCCAGTTCTTCTTCGGCTTTATTTACAGGCCGGTCATACTGAACTTGGTTTTGTGATAGACTTGCTCCTACATCACCAAGGTTAATGAAGTTGAGAGGATTCTCTCCAACGATCAAAGCAATAACTATAATGATAATAGTTCCAATTCCGAATTTGCCTTTCGCTCCTCCAGGAATCCTTCTGCGGCCCCCTCCAGACCTTCTTCTATCCTCTACGTTACTACTTTGTTTTCTGCCTCTCCATTGCATAATAATTTCATTTAATTAGGTGGTTACCAAAGCTAATTAATTTTAACCAGAAAAATATTGAGGTAAGATAACTGTATGTTATTGAGAGCTGAATTGGTTGAAAAACTCGTTAGGCCTAACTGGAATTTTATGATATTAGTTAAGTGTTCTCAAGCTGAAATTCTTAGGTCAAATGAAATTCTGGTCGTGTAAAACCATTAATTGAACTAATTCTAAACTGTAAATCCTTATTCTAAATTGAGAACTTCTTTCATTTTTCAGAAAATAAATTTAATTTGATCCATTATATAGACGAGATTATATTTTAATTCAAACAAATCTAAAGAGTTATGTCAATTAAATTGAAATACCAAGCATTATTGGATCTTGGGCAAGAGCTAGGGGTTAAAGATGGTTATGTAGAAGAAACAGAAATACTGCTAAAAATAGGAGGAACTACTAATACACAGTATGAGAAAAACCTAATGTGGGATAAAATTAAAGAAATCGGAGGCGAAAATGCATCTGATATAGAAGCAGATATCAAAGTAGCGGATACTTCTGTATATCATAGACATGTAGTTCAGAGTGGTGAAACTTTAGGAAAAATTGCTAAGCATTACTACAAAGATGCGATGAAATATAAAGACATTTTCGCAGCTAACACAGATAAATTGAAGAATCCAGACGTGATCCATCCAGATCAAGAATTAGTGATTCCTAATTTGTAAAATCAATTGCTATGATATTAAAAAAGGGATGATTACACCCCTTTTTTAATATCTCTATTTAAAATTTATAGAGATATATGTCAGTATTATTATTTTCATAGTAATTATATTTTAATCAACAACCACACCATTCAAAAATGTCATCTTGATATCACGACTGTTTAAAATATTTTCTAATGGATTAGAATTAAGTAATACTAAATCTGCTTCTTTTCCCTTTTCAATAGTGCCAATTTGATCTTCTTTTTTGAGTAATTTAGCTCCATTTAAAGTAGCAATCTCTAATACCTCAGCGTTGGATAATCCGCAATCGGCCAATAAGGCCAACTCTTTATGAAAACTATCTCCTGGAACGATCCATGGATTATTAGCATCGGTGCCAGCAGTCAGTAAAATGCCTTCATGGTATAGTTTTCTAACAAATTTTTGAACCTTTGGCCAAGTTTTTTGTGCCTCATCGAAGTGTTTGTTAGTCCAGCCTAAATTAAAGTTAAAAGACGATTTCCAATTGTCAACTAGCTCTACAGGAAGCTCATTTAACATACTATTTGCTGTGTAATTTTTAGTGTTACCAAAAAAAGCAACATGGAAGACAATGAGGGTTGGATCTATTGAAGTGTTGTTTTTCTTTAAGGTTTGGATTAGTTCTACTATTTCAGAGCTTTCTAAATCTACATATTCAAACCATTTGTAAAACCCAATAGCCCCCATCAAAGCATCTTTGCGATAGGTTTCTCTGTGCTGTTCTGGAAGATATGATTCATTCCCAGGAATAATATGCACAATGTTGTCAATGCCGAGTTTGGATGCCTCCGTCCAAGAGGTAGTATGCAAATGGGAAATAGTTCCTAGATCAAGTCTGTGTGCTTCATCTATTCCAGCCTTAATCTGTTGTGGATTTAATGAAGTATATAATTTAATATAGTCTACACCTGCTGCCTTCTGGGTTCTTATTTCTTTGATAATATCCTCTTTAGTCTTAACCTTAGACACTAAATTTTCAAATGCTGCTGTATCTAATATCCCACCTGCGACAAAGAATTCTGGCCCTTTTATTTTCCCAGAAGCCACATCATTTTTGACTTTAACTGTTAAGTCTGTACGTCCACCTGGGTCTCTGGTAGTTGTGATGCCATGTTTAATGAGTAGTTCAGCGGATATTTTTGGAAGGTCATCTATAGGTGTTAGTTTTAGTATAGGCTGTCCATCGACAAAAGAGAATCCTATAGGCCCCATGGCCACATGCGCATGTGTATCTATAAAGCCTGGAAGCAAGTATTTTCCAGTACCTTCAATGACCGTAAAGTTCTTGTAATCCTTCTTTTTATAGGTTGATTTGGAGATCTTGGAAATAATTCCTGCATGAATATAGACATCCATTTCAGTATTTGCCTGTCCATTTTCAACATTGATGATATTGACATTTTTAATACAAAGGTTTTGACCGCTTACAGAATCTATGGCAATAGCAGCTACTACTATTCCCACAATAATTGTTTTTATTTCTTTCATTTACTTTCTTATTTGATTTGATTAGTGATGAAATGGCTGGATTCTTTACATCGGAAAAAAATATTTTCTTTTTGTAAAGAATGAAGATGTTCTGTTACTAATTAGAAGAATAGTAGATGAATTTAATGACTGAACAAGAAAAGCAAGTACGCTTTAATATCTTTCTAGAGGAACATACAGGCATCATTCAAAAGTTGTGTAGAGGCTATTCTGATTCATTAGAAGATTTTGAAGATAATGTACAGGAAGTAGGTTATCAACTTTGGAAATCAATTGATCGTTTTGAGGGCAAGTCTAAATCAGGAACATGGGTTTACCGATTGACCTTAAATGTATGTTTATACAACTTAAGTAAAAGAAAGAAGAGGGTAGATCATCCTACTGATAGGATTTTGATTAGAAAAATAGCGGATAAACAACATGATTATTTTAAAGATGATAGCCCTGTACAGGTTTTATACGAATCAATTGCCTTATTGAAACCAACAGATCGTGCCATTATAATGCTCTACCTTGAAAAGAAGGAACATGCAGTGATTGCTGAGGTGGTAGGGTTGAGTGTTTCCAATGTTGGGGTGAAAGTGAATAGAATTAAAAAAAAATTAAAAGAAATAGTTGATGAGCGACTTGCAAGAAATGTGGGATAAAATTCCTGAAAAGCCTTTAGAAGAAGAGGATGTAGAAGCAATAGTTAACCTGAAATCGAAATCAGAAGTAGATAGCTTCCGAAAAGTTCTGCGACTGGAGATGCTTATTGCGTGGGTTTTAATAGTTCCTTTTTTATTTTTACATGATTACCTTAAAATGGAATTGATCATCCTGATGGGTTTAAACGTATTTATTGGGACAATTTTAAATGTTTTAACATTGGGTAGGTTAAAAAAATTAGAACTGTTTGAGAATATAAAATCCTTTTTAGTAAGTTCCATTAAGGTTTTTAGGGCCTTTGTTATTATGTATTTAACAGTCCTTCTGTTTGTTGATCTATTTATGGTTGTCATCATGAAATTCTTACTTTGGGATGACAAAGGATGGGTGGAATGGCTGTTTTCAAAGGATTCAACTTTATTATTTATTTTGTTAGTAGTAATTAATGTTATTATTATAGCCTATGTTTGGTTAATCTATGTCAAACGCATACAATCATTGAAGACACTTTTAAAAGAGATTGAAAAATAAATTTTAAGATGTAAAAACGATGACATGAAGTGTGTCTTCACGCTTTTTTTATTGATGATTTTGGCTTGTTATTTCAGTATGTTTGATTAGCATCCTTTCTATAAGGTTAGTATTTAATTTTTAATCCGTATTCGAAGACATTATAAAAGTAACATATGCTAGCTAACTTTATCAAGTAGCTACCCAGCCTATGTAGATAATAGTAATATGTTCCCTTGCTGCATGCTGATAGAAATGTAAAAACCTGATCTTGAGCATCAGGGCTTTGAAACATTCATTGGTGATCTAGATGTATAAAGAATCCAGTATGGAATAATTTTGGTTTATAGATACATTTCCTGTTACTATTGATACTAAAACAAATAGAAAATGCAAAAAAATTGATATTTAGGTTCTTCAATAGATCTTATCAGGAGAGATGTATTAAGGAATAAAACACTGTTAGGTCAATACGCTGTAGATGCCATTACTGGTTTTCACTAGTAGCTTAAGGGTATACAAAATAGGTCCTGATAATCTCTTTTTAGTGAAATTTTATTTTGTGAAGATTTAACCCGAAAAATTCGAGATGTCCAACCAGGGACTTAATTGTGTCTAGGAATAACTGTCAAGCAATCAAAACAATTGATTTTAGTTTTCAAAATTACTGTTCCTCAAACTTGGGTTATGAGATCCCCAAAGAATTCACACATAAATCAATGAGAATCAATTGTTTATTGCGTAGGGTGTTGGTTTAACGTGAAATGAACCAACCCCGACCCAGTACCTCTGCCGAGAAAGCTACGGTACTCGCAGAAGGGTAGGGGGTATCTATGGGCAATAATTTAATGATCGATTCAGCGCCTCCGCAGAGAAAGCTATAGCGCTCGCAGAAGAGTCGGGGCGCCCGGCCAAGGGAATTAATATAAACGGGTTAAAGTGCTTTACTGTGTCTTTTCAAGAAAACCATTACCCCACTTCTTCAGCGGCTAATTGCTTGTCATAAAGTTCTTTATAGATACCATTACTGGCAAGGAGAGATTCATTAGTGCCTGCTTCTATGATGTCACCATCATGTAAAACGATGATTTTATCAGCTAACTTAGCGGAAGAAACTCTGTGTGAAATGATCACAGATGTCCTTCCTTTCATGATTTTCTGCATACTATTTAAAATAGTATTTTCTGTTTTCGTATCTACAGCGGATAAGCTATCATCTAAAATGAGAATTTTAGGGTCATTGACAATGGCTCTTGCAATAGACAACCGCTGTTTTTGACCACCAGATAAAGTGATTCCACGCTCTCCGAGTTCAGTTTCAAAACCTTCAGGGAAATGATTAATATTTTCTAGTAAGTCAGCATCAGCAGCGGCCTGCAAGACTTCTTCTTCACTCAAATCAGATTTACCAAATGCAATGTTGTTTCTAATAGAATCTGAAAATAAGAAAACATCTTGGGGAACATACCCTATTTGTCCTCTTAAAGATGAGAGGTTAAAGTCTTTGATATTAAGTCCATCAATTGTAATGCTTCCCTCTGATGTATCATAAAGCCTTGCTATTAAGTTGGCAATAGTACTTTTGCCAGACCCTGTAGTACCTATGATTGCAATAGATTCACCTTGATCCACAGAAAAAGAAATCTCTTTTAAGGCATTGATCCCAGAATCTTCATAAGTAAAACCTACCTTGTTAAATGAAATGTTCCCTTTTAATTCCTGATTGATATTCTGTTCACTAACAATGTCATTTTTAGTTTGTAAAAACTCATTGACCCTTTTTTGCGAAGCAGCTGCCCTTTGGATGATACTGGTAATCCACCCTAAGGAAGTTACAGGCCAAGTCAGCATGTTTACATAAATGATAAATTCTGCAATTACTCCTGTGCTCAAAGAACCGTTTAACACTTCAATAGATCCAATATATACGGTGAGAATTACACTTAAGCCAATGAGTCCCATAATTAAAGGGAAGAATAGAGCATTGACATAAGCCAATTTTAGAGACTTATCCCTGTATTCATTACTAGCGTTTGTGAAGTCATTATGAATTTCTTTTTCACGCACAAAGGCTTTGATGACTCTAATGCCAGAGAATGATTCTTGCACGAGTGTTGATAAATTTGACAGACTTTTTTGAATCTGTTCGGAGCGTTTGTTAATGATATTATTCACAAAATAAATACTGATTGATAATATAGGTAGAGGTATTAAGGAATATAAAGTTAGTTTGGTATTGATAGAGAACATAAAAGGGATCACCATCAAGAATAGAGTAAATAAATTGATACCATACATGATTGCTGGACCAATATACATTCTCACTCTGTTAACATCTTCTGATATTCTAGCCATCAAATCACCGGTATTATTTTTCCTGTAAAAGCTCATCGGTAGGCTTTGATAATGCTCGTAAATCTCATTTTTTAGATCAAATTCGATATGTCGAGACATAACTATGATAGTTTGTCTCATGAAAAACATAAAGATCCCTCTTAATAATGCAGATAAAATAATGACTCCAGCTAGGATAAAAACACTGGATGTGAAGATGGAATAAGTCTCCTCTTGTAACCCAAAACCAGAGAATGCTTGGTGGATATCTAAGCTCCTGTACATCAGATTAAAAGAGTATCTTACAATGACAGCAGGGACTATTCCAAAAAAGTTTGCAATGATAATAAAAAGAGTACCAAAAGCAAGATGATATTTATACTTGAAAAAGTATTTATTTATATGAGCTAAATCTTTCACAACAGTTTAAAACGATCCTAAGGTTAAATAGTTATTTAATCTAAAAAAAAGTAGTTTTGCGACTTTGTTTCCTCAACGTAGGACAACTTTTTTTGACGTGCAAGAATAAGCGAAAATAAAATAATGACAGTAACCCAAGATAATTTTCAAAATTCAGGATCATTATTTGATCAAATGCAGGAACTGGAGCATGAGCAATTAGCTTTTTGCCATGACAAAGAAACAGGCCTGAAAGCAATTATTGGAATCCATAATACTGTGCTAGGCCCTGCAATGGGTGGAACCCGTATGTGGAACTACACAGATGAACAAGCAGCCATTAGAGATGTATTAAGGTTGTCTAGGGGCATGACCTTCAAAAATGCCATAGCAGGATTGAACATTGGCGGTGGAAAGGCAGTAATCATAGGCGATGCCAAAAAATTAAAAAGCGAAGCGTTAATGAGACGTTTTGGAAAATTTGTGGAAAGCTTAGGAGGTATCTACTGGACAGCAGAAGATGTAAACATGAGTACCCGAGACATGGAACATGTCAATATGGAAACTAAATATGTGACTGGCCTTCCGATCAGTATGGGAGGGAGCGGTGACCCATCTCCTGTAACAGCATATGGTGTTTATTTAGGAATGAAAGCTACTGCTAAGAAGGTATATGGTACTGATGATTTATCTGGAAAGAAAATTGTTGTGCAAGGAGTAGGGCATGTAGGAACTTACCTAGTGGAGCGTTTAGTCAAAGAAAATGCAAGCGTTTATATTTCTGATATTTTTGATGACAAAATAAAAGAAGTTACCGATCAGTATTCAGTTAAAGTACTGGGGAAAGATGATGTTTATGGTTTTGATGGTGACATCTATGCACCTTGTGCGTTAGGGGCTACTTTAAATGACCAGACGATTCCTGACATGAAATACAAAATAGTAGCTGGTGGTGCAAACAATCAATTAGATGATGAGCTTAGGAATGGCCGTCAATTAATTGAAAAAGGGATCGTATATGCGCCTGACTTTTTGATTAATTCTGGAGGAATTACGAATGTATATTACGAACAGCAAGGAAATTATAACCGAGATTCTGTCTATGCACAGACCGAACAAATTTATGATGTTTGTCTAGAAGTTCTTGATCAAGCGGAAAAGAAAAATATAACTTCTCAAGAAGCAGCTATGAATGTTGCAAAAAAGAGAATAGAAGATATAGGAAGAATAAAACTAACTTTCTAAAAAAAAAATAGGGAACAGGAAGCTTTAATAATTATGCTTAACAGAAGAATACTTAGGGTAAAGGCAATGCAATCACTTTATGCTTTTCATCAGATGAAAGAAGCAAATAGGGAGGTTGTGCGTAACCTGCTGGTAGAAAGTTATCTCCCAGACCTTAATGTAGATGAACTGCCGGATAAGGAGAAACTTGAGCAGGAGAAAGAAGAAGCTTTAGGCGTATTTGATGCTTTTTTTAAGAACACAAATAACAAAGCCTCGGAATCTGTTTCGGAGGAAATTTTGAAAAATGTAAACAAACACTTATCAAAATTTCATGAAATGGTTTCTAAAGACGAAGGAGTCGCTAGAAAACACATGATGCAAGAACTGGATAAGATTTTGTATCATTACTTAAAGTTGCTACTATTGGGAAAGGAGTTTGCTAAACTTGATAAGAAAGACTTAGTAAAATCTGCGTCTAAAAAATACATAGTTATTAAAAGTAAAAATAACTTACACAAAAACCCTTACATCCTTGCTTTTGATCAGTTCAAAACATTTGATTTAGAGGTAATCAAGAAAAATGTAAGTTGGGAGAAAGATGAGGAAGAACTTAAGTCTTGGTATAAGGAGCTCAAGAAAAATGATGAATTATTCCAAGAGTATCAAAACTTGGATGAACCTACTGATGAGCAAAATTTTGAAATTGTCCTTTATTTGCTGAAAAATGTGCCCTTCAAAAAAGAGAATATTAAGCTTTTTATGGAGGGAGAAGATTTACATTGGTCAGAAAATAAAGCAATTATCAAAAGTTTACTAAACAAGACAGTGAAATCTTTTGATCCATCTAATGATGAGAAATACACTTTAATGGAGATTAATAAAAACCATGAAGATGATATCCCGTTCTTTAAATTATTGTATTCAGAAACTATTCAACGTGATAAAGAGTTTGAGGAAACGATTGCTCAAAAAGCAAAAAATTGGGAAGTTGATAGGATGGCAACATTAGATAAGATTATTTTAAAAATGGCTTTGACAGAAATGATAAATTTCCCTAGTATTCCTACCAAGGTGAGTATCAATGAATATATCGAGCTTTCTAAAAACTATAGTACACCAAAAAGTAAGCAGTTTATTAATGGTGTGTTGGATGTTTTAGCCGAGGAATTGGCAACAGAAGGTGTTATCAAGAAAAGTGGAAGGGGATTAATAGATAATAAATAATAAGAGTAATGGCCTTAATGTTTATTATTGAGGCCATACACTCATTTTAAATGAAGTTTTATGATTAACTTTAACTGTTATGTCAAAATCAAGTGGTAATTCGTTTTTAGCTTTTATAGCAGGTGCAATCGTTGGTGGCGTATTAGGAATACTATATGCTCCAGATAAAGGATCTAATACTAGGGATAAATTGTCCTTTCAATTGGATAAATATAGGATCAAGTTTGAAGATATTCTCAATGATCTTTTAAAGGGTAAAGAACTCGTTGACAGTGAAGCCAAAGTGGAAGGCGAAAAAATTATCAGTGATGCCAAGGAGAAAGCTGAAGCATTGCTTGATGATGTAAACGGCTTAATAGATCAAATTAAATCTAATTAGTAATTTTTTATTAGTAGTATAGAACTTTAGCTGAGCTGATGCTTTCATAAAGTCTCTTTAGCGATTGTGAAGAATTGATTTGCCAAAATGCAATTGTAAGCTAATTGGAGTTTCCAGAATAGGGAATGCTCACTTTAAGCAATCTTCTACAAATTGAAAAGCCTGTTGATGAGGTTCTCTTTTTTTAGTTGCAATTCACTGGCTTTTCCTAAAGATATTTCCCGAAAAGAAATTAAAGATCTTGGGATACTCTGTGATAAATGATCGAGATCATGAGAAATTACATTGGCAATTCTTTTATAGCCACCTGTAGTTTGATGATCATTCATCATAATCATAGGGAGTCCATTTGAAGGAATTTGAATAGTGCCAGGTAGTATGGCAGAAGAAATAATATCACTATCCTTAAGTTGTAATTTTTTATCAGTTGTTGTTTTGATACCTATTCTATTACTTTCACTGGAGACCTTGTAAAGATTACTGTAAAATAATTTAATATCATTCTTTGAAAAAAGCGCTCTTTCAGGACCTGCTAATACTCTTATTTTGAGGTGATTAATAGGAATGAATTTCATGAAATTGGGTAATTCTATTTGAGGGTTGATGTGATTGTATTTCATGTTTATTCTATCACCAGCTTTTAATTGCCTTCCTTTATATCCGCCAGTATTGCTTGGGAGGTAAGTAGATGTACTGTTGAAATATTCCGGAATATCCATTGACCCTCCTATAGCCAAATAAGCAAACAATCCATTAGCCGATGGTTTGAAAGATAGTTTATCTCCTTTTTTAACGACAATACTCTGATTTTGCGAAACTTCTATACCATTTATTTTTGGAGTCATAGCAGCACCACAAATCGCTATTTGTAGTG
The DNA here is from genome assembly GCA_937958005.1 of uncultured Cyclobacteriaceae bacterium. Lineage (GTDB taxonomy): Bacteria > Bacteroidota > Bacteroidia > Cytophagales > Cyclobacteriaceae > JANSWY01. The sequence continues at coordinate 28,258 of CALGOB010000116.1, read as the reverse complement.
AACAATCAAATTCCATGGTTGGGCCTTGAGCCATCATCTCAATACAGCTTTCCCAGGGCTTATTGCCGACCAAAAAATTGGCAGCTCTCATACTAATTGAATCTGCTGGACCGGATCTAGGGAATCCATATTGAAGATAACCTTCTCTATAAGAGCCCTGAATTGTACTGGAAATACCACTTTTTAAAATAGAAATCATAATCTGGCCTGATCAAGTTTGTAAGACTCTATCTCATTTTTAGATACTTCGAAGAAACGGATTTCGTCACCAATTGAAATCTCTAATGATCCTTCTCTGATGTTATCAAGGATATTTATGGAGCGACCTATTATTTGCCAACCACCAGGGCTAGCAATGGAATATATACCCGTTTGTTTGCCCGCAAGACCTACTGAACCTGGGGGGATCTCTTTTCTAGGAGCTGGCTTTCTTGTAACCTGTAAGGAGGCAGGAAGCTCACCCAAATAAATAAAGCCAGGCATAAAACCAGTCATAAATACTTTATAATTAGTGTTTTTATGAAGTTTAATGATCTCTTCTTTAGAAAGTCCCACTTGGATTTGAATTTCTTCTAGGTCTAGAGAATAAGCTTTATCATAGCAAATTGGTAGATTAATCTGTTTGCTTTTAATCTCAATTTGGTTAAAATCTTTTAAATCTTTAGTTAATTGACCAGATAGTTCTTCAAAAGAGACATTGCTTGGTTCATACAAAATTGTCAATGAATCATAAGCAGGAATACATTCTTTAATGGATAATGATTGGTAGTTTTCTAAAAAATGAAATAATTGTATCACTCTAGCATTTGCTTGAGATAAATCACTGTCTTTCACATTAATCAATAGAGCATGATCACCGAAAGGGACAAAATCAAATAGGTCCGTGATTACACACACTTTATATCAATATTATGATCTGAGAATGTTTTTTTGATTTCTTGGGCAATCGACAGAACATTTGGGTTGTCCCCGTGAAGGCAAATAGTTTGTGCCTCCAAATGCAAATCTTGTAGGTCAATAGACTTAACTATACCATTTAATACAAAGTCTTTGGCTCTTTTTGCAATCAATTCAGGTGTTTCTAAAGAGGCGTTTGGTTCACTTCTTGGTACTAAACTGCCATCATTTAGATAATTACGATCAGCGAAAAACTCTCCTATAAAAGGTAATCCTTTCTGGATGCAAAGCGTTTCAGTAATAGAATTAGCGGAACCCACAAGATGCAAAGAAGGATTTATCGCTTGTATAGTTTCTATGACCATATTAGAAAGAATTTCACTTTGAGCTATGTCATTGTACAAGGCACCATGTGGCTTTACATGTGATAATTGACCTCCAAGAGATTCTACCATTCCTTTCATAGCACTTATTTGATAAGTAATAATGGCCGAAAGCTCAGGAAGTGGTATACTCATCTTTCTCCTGCCAAATCCCTGTAAGTCAGGATAAGATGGATGGGCACCAATTGCTAATTTATTGTCAAGGGCTTTTTTTAAAGTGTTTAGAATAACGAATGGGTCACCAGCGTGAAAACCACATGCGACGTTACAACTTGAGATGTACGGCATAATAGCAGCGTCATTCCCTATTCTATAATGACCAAAACTTTCTCCCATATCACAATTGATATCTATAGTCATTGATGCGAGTGTTAATTGTAAAACATGTTTACTGTTTTTCAGCTTAAAGCTACTGAAAGTAATTCAATTGAGCTGTCTATTAACGTGTGCTAAGTTAATACACCATAAATAGATTTCATTCCAAGAAACAATACTATTGCGATAATAACAATTCCTAAAATATTATTGGACACCGTATTGGTTTTGTCTTTTAATAAAGTTTTATTATTGACCAATACCAAGAGGAAAATAGCTACAAATGGCAATAACAACCCATTAGCTGTTTGAGCAATTGAGATTAGTTGAAACGGTTTAATACCTAAGGAGTAAAAAACAATCCCAAATAGAATGGTGCTGAGCCATACCGTTAAAATTTTCCTTTCCCTCAAATCTACTTCCCAATTCATGATCCCAGCAACTGTATAAGCGGCAGCTAGAGGAGCCGTGATAGCAGAAGAAATACCTGCAGCAAAAAAGCCAATGGTCATAAATACACCTGACCAACTCCCAAGTAATGGTTTCAATTGGTTAGCAAGTTCGTAGGTATTGGTAAACTTATTATCTTTTCCAAAAAACACAAAAGAAGACGTAATGATGATAGCCATGGAGATGAGGCCTCCAAGTGAGATGGATATGACCGTGTCTTTTTTAGCGACCTGGTAAGAAGATACCTTTGCTTTTAAAATGGCACTTGAATGTAAAAATAAGTTGTAAGGTACAATGGTGGTGCCTATCAAGCCGATTACAGTTAGGGTGCTGCTATCTGGCAATGAAGGGATAAGCCCTGAAAATAGACTTTCCACGGAAGGAAAAGAAATAATGGCGGTAGTTATAAAAACTAAACTCATCATGAGCACAAGAGAGATGAGAACTCTTTCTATAAATTTATATTTCCCAATGTATAAGATAAGTGCTGCGATTAAACCGATTAATAGGCCATAAATATCTAGAGAGAGCGAACCTAGTATTAGGTTGTTAACTCCATAATAGCTTTTTAAAGCAAGTGCAGCGCCTGCAATGTTCCCAGATTCATAAGCAATTCCTCCAATGAATATAGCAGAAAGAACGAGTACTGATACTGATATTTTAATGAGTTTGTTCTCAAAACCTTCTCTTATGTTTTCTGCCAAAGTTTTTTGAGTAGCTACTGTAAGTCTTATTGACATGTTTTGAAGTATGATGGTAGCAACTGCAGAAAATAACAATGCCCATAATAAAGCCATACCAAAGTTGGCCCCAGCTTTAGTGCAAACAGTAATGGTTCCAGGACCTATAAATGCAGCAGCAACTAAAGCAGCTGCCCCTGGTTTTGGAATATTTAATTTTGCCATAATGCATAACAATATATTAATATTCAGTTTAAGTCCGGTAACCTAGAATGGGATAATTCAAATATTTCCCATTAACGGACTTTAAGGGTGATGTTTGAGAAGACAATACGAAAAACTTATCAGTCAAACTATTATTTAACTATAACCAAGTTGATGAATAAGGAAGTCTATCCTATATAATTCTTAAAGATCATTTAAAAGAACTGATGTAGATTAATAAAAATGGGATTAAAAAGAAAACCAATAGAATGTAGACAAAGCCTACTATTCTATATTTTAAAGTAATGACGCCCAATTGTTTAGCTAAATTCTCAGGAATTTTTGCTAAAGCAGGAAACGGCAAAAAGATTAAAACACCTATTAAGTTAAGCATTAAATGGGCTATGGCTAGGTATAGGGCAGCCTCTGATCTAAAAATGGCAGCGATCAAAGCAGTAACTGTAGTGCCTATGTTAGCTCCCATGATAAAATGGAAAGACTTTTTAAGAGAGATCTTTCCAGTAGCCACTAAAGGCACCATTAAAGAAGTTGTAACAGAGCTGGACTGTACCAAGGCTGTAATAACCGCTCCCCAACCAAAAGAACTGTATTTGTTTTTGAAAACAAAATCTTCAAATTTATTTTTTGATCTGCCTATCAACTCTTTGTATATGATTTTGGAAAGAAGTTTGATCATTCCAAATAGTAGGAAAAAAGAGAATATTAATAACAGAAAGGGATTACTTATGATCTGTCCTATAAAACTGGCAACAGGCTCAATGAAAATAGAATTTATTCCAAGAGAAAAAGAGGAAGCGTCTGCAACGGAGACACCCATTTGAATGGAATCTACTATAGATTTTGAAACTGCAGAAAGAACTTGAAATTTTAATTCTAGTGGGAATAATATGAAAATTATCAAGATGTTAAATATGTCATGTAAAGTGCCTGCTGATATAGCTTTTCTAAACTCATTTTTTTTAGGCATATAGCCAAGAGATACAATAGTACTGGTGAGTGTAGTACCTACATTGGCGCCCATAATAATAGGTATAGCACTTTCAAAAGATATTGTACTTCCTGCTACTGCAGCTACTGTCATGGTAGTAACTGTTGAACTACTTTGTAGTATGGCAGTAATTAACAAACCAATAAACAAACCTATAAAAGGATTAGAAGTAGCATCTAAAAAATAAGATTCAGCAGTAACTGATCCTATCATGCCAAATGCAGTGCTGATCAAATTAATAGATAGCAAAAAGAAATAAATAGCAATGGCGATGTACAAAGCGTTTCTGTATCCAGGCTTCTTTTTAGACTCTAATACTATTTTTTCCTCCTTTTCTGGCATTAACCCACGAAGATACAATGATTTAAGCATAAATTAGTTCATTTGTGTTAGCTTTAAATTAATGCTCGATTATGTGAAATCAATATTGAAACAATCAATAAGGGCTTGACAGTGTAATCCCCTAAATAACTGCTGAGCGAAGAGGGAAACCCTTTTCATACTCAAAATTAATATTCATAGATGAATAAATATAATATCTGAGTTTATCGTTTATTTAACAAATAAGCTGAATATTAGGGGTTTATTAATTAATTGGACAAATAATTCGGTTTTTAAGTGGGTTGATCTAGTGGTGTTTAATCCCTAAGGTATATTAATTCCCCTGGCCGGGCGCCCCGACTCTTGAGTCGATCATTAAATTATTGCCTAGAGATACCCCGTACCTTTGGGTAGAGGTTAGTTGACTAGAAGAAAAGTGATTTTCCCCCGTATAAAGCTATTGTATTTTTATGCGTTAAGGTTATTAATGGCAATCCAAGACATCAGGCCTGCGCCTATTTTTAAAGCTTCTTCATCTATATCAAAAGTGGGGGTATGAACCAGTGATGTAATGCCTTTTTCTTCATTTCTAGTACCTAACCTGTAAAAACAAGCATCTACTTGATGTGAGTAAAACGCAAAGTCTTCAGCGCCTGTCCATAAATCTAACTCCACAACGTTCTCTTCCCCTAAGTAATCAATGGCTGCATTTTTAGAGGATTCCGTTAGCTCTGGATGATTTTCTAGGTACGGATAGCCAACATGAATATCAAAATCACAGGATCCTCCCATAGCCTCTGCAATACCTTCTGCCATTTTTACCATCTTCTCATGAGCTTTGTATCTCCACTCTTCATTAAACGTCCTAAAAGTGGCGTCTATTTTTACTTCATTTGGAATAATGTTGGTGGCACCATTAGCAATTACTTTCCCAAAAGTAAGTACTGAAGGTATCTTAGGGCTTGCTACTCGGCTTACTATCTGCTGTAGGGCGACAATAATATGACTGGCAATCAGAACTGGATCTACACAAAGATCAGGCATGGCACCATGACCACCTTTTCCTTTTACTGTTATGTAGATTTCATCAGCACTTGCCATATACATTCCTTTTCTGAAACCTACCTTACCTGTAGGGATTAGAGGCATTACATGCTGCCCTACTATTTTGTTGGGCGCAGGGTTCTGTAATACTCCTTCTTTAATCATGATAGAAGCTCCTCCAGGAAGTTTTTCTTCTCCAGGCTGAAAAATAAACTTGATGGTGCCTTCTAATTCATCTTTTACCTCTCTTAAAATTTTAGCAGCTCCCAACATACAAGCAGTATGGACATCGTGGCCACAGGCATGCATGACCCCTTCGTTTTTCGACTTATAAGAAGTATTATTTGCTTCTAGAATAGGAAGAGCATCCATATCAGCCCTGAGGGCAATTACCTTTTTGTCAGGATTTTTGCCTTTTAATATGGCAGTTAATCCAGTATTGGCAACAGATTTTATCTCTTCATAACCAAAACCTTCTAAAGTTTCTTTGACAAATTTACTCGTCTCAAATTCCTTGAAGGACAGTTCAGGGTTGGCGTGTATGTGATGTCTGATTTTTCTTATGTCCTCAAAGAAATCTTCTGAAAGGGACTTGATTTTAGCTTTGAGATCCATGTATTATTTGACTCTTATTTTTTCAAAGACGATGTGCGCCGCAGGAATTTCTGTTCTTACTTCATTTAGAAACTTTGTTGCTTCCAAACGAGTATAAAATTGACCAATTTTAACTTTATATATGGGCTGGGTATAGGTAGTTCTAGGAACTCTTTCCAAAGCATAGACTTTTAGCTCTGCTTGATCTTTTTCTCTAGATTCAGTACCCGAATAAACTTGAATTGCATAACCATTTACATAACGTTTAGATTGATTATAATCGATTGTTTTTTCAACAATTTGATCAATCTCGTCTTTTATATGATTAGTAGGGGCAGGATAATTATTTGCGGTGCTTCCCCCATCTCGATTTGTATCGACCTTAGTTGGGACATAGGCCGCAACTTGAGGCCTATGCAATGATAAATCTTCTTGGTAAGCCGCAGTTGAAGTAGAGCTAGTTGATTTTTGCGTACAACTTTCAATACCTACGACCAACAAGATTAATAAACTAACCTTCCACAATGACGCAACGACTGTTCTTAATGTCATCTTCTACAGTTTTATATTTTACATCTTTTAAAAGTTTGCCATCCGAATACTGAACAGTAACACGTTGGTTTCTGCTAGCTATTTTTTCTGACTGGATAGGAGCAGTCTTTTCTGCCGGAGGTCTATTTTGATTACCTCTGTTGCCCAATATTGATCCACTATCCTCCTTACTTTCTTTATAATCTTTAGCTACTTTTTGTTTTCTCGCTTCCCTTACCTGATCACCTTGTTGATCATTAATGTCTGCTTTAGCTAAGAAAGAAATAGTATCTTCATTCACTTTAGCCAAAAACTGTTTGAACAATTCAAAACCCTCAAACTTATAAATCAATAATGGGTCTTTTTGTTCAATAGAAGCATTTTGAACGGATGTTTTTAAATCATCCATATCACGTAAATGTTCTTTCCACGCTTGGTCTATAAATGCTAAAGTAGACATTTTTTCCATTGCCAAAATCACCTCCGAGCCTTCAGTTTCAAGAGATTTGTCCAAATTGGCACTCACACCTATTTGTTTTTTGCCATCAGTAAATGGAATAAGGATATTTTCATAAACTGCACCTTTTTCATTTTTGATGTTTTGGAGTACAGGGAATGCCTTGTTGGCAATCGCCTGATTTTTAGTAGCGTAATGTGAATAAGCAGCATCATAGAGCTTTTCAGAGAGTTCATTTTCTGAAATGTTTTCAAACTCTTCTTTTTGGATTGAGAAATCTATCCCTAATACACTTAGACAATTTAGTTTGAAACTATCATAGTCTAAACTTGCTTTGGCATTGATTACCAAGTCTTCAGAAGTTTCATAAATCATGTTCATGATATCTAACTGAAGCCTTTCTCCATAGAGTGCATTTCTTCTTCTTGTATAGATTACCTCTCGTTGAGAATTCATTACGTCATCATACTCTAGCAACCTCTTTCTAATGGCGAAATTGTTTTCTTCCACCTTTGTTTGAGCTCTCTCAATAGATTTCGTGATCATGCTGTGCTGGATGACTTCCCCTTCTTGCAAACCTATTCTATCCATGACTTTAGCCATTCTGTCAGATCCAAATAGCCTCATTAGGTTATCTTCAAGAGAAACAAAAAATTGTGTGGATCCTACATCTCCTTGTCTCCCTGATCTACCTCTCAGCTGCCTATCAACCCTTCTAGATTCATGTCTTTCGGTACCAACTATGGCTAATCCTCCAGCAGCTTTTGATTCTGGGGTTAACTTAATATCTGTACCTCTACCCGCCATGTTAGTAGCAATAGTTACCGTGCCAGGTTTACCAGCTTCAGCAACTACATCTGCTTCTTTAGCATGTTGTTTAGCATTCAGAACTTGATGTTTTATCTTTCTTAAATTAAGCATTTTACTTAATACCTCAGAAATCTCAACAGAAGTAGTACCTACTAATACCGGCCTGCCTTGTTCTGTTAATTCATTGATCTCGTCTACTACCGCATTGAACTTCTCTCGTACAGTTTTATAGACTTTATCTTCCATATCCTTTCGGGCAATAGGCCTGTTAGTTGGGACGACTATCACATCTAATTTATAAATTTCCCAGAATTCACCTGCTTCTGTTTCAGCAGTACCTGTCATTCCGGATAGTTTGTGATACATTCTAAAATAGTTTTGTAAGGTAACAGTCGCATACGTTTGTGTAGCGTCCTCTACTTTTACATTTTCTTTTGCTTCAATTGCTTGATGCAATCCATCAGAATACCTTCTGCCATCCATTACACGACCAGTTTGCTCATCCACAATTTTCACCTTGTCGTCTACTACTATATACTCTGTGTCTTTTTCAAATAGACAGTAGGCTTTTAGTAATTGGTTGATAGAATGGATCCTCTGTGCTTTAGTAGAATAATCAGTTATGAATGAGTCTTTTTGAGAAAGAATCTCACTTTCACTGAGAGATGAATCTTCTTCTATTTTAGTGATTTCAGTAGCAATATCTGGTAGTATGAAGAAGTTACTATCTTCTCCTTCCCCAGTTATAAAATCAATTCCTTTTTCAGTCAACTCTATACTATTGGTTTTTTCGTCAATAGTAAAATATAAAGGATCATCTGCTTCAGGCATATTTTTCTGATTGTCCTGTAAGTAGAAGTTCTCGGTTTTTTGAAGTGTTTGCCTGATTCCTGTTTCACTCAAAAACTTAATGAGAGGTTTATATTTTGGAAGTCCTCTATAAGTTCGGAACAATGGAAGCCCTCCATCATTGTCATTCCCGTCCTTAATATGTTTTTTTGCTTCGTTAAGAAAACCAGAGACCATTTTTTTCTGAGCATCTACTAATTTAGAAATCCTTGGCTTCAAATCGTAAAATTCATGTTCATCTCCTTTAGGTATAGGCCCAGAGATGATTAAAGGAGTTCTAGCGTCATCTATTAATACTGAATCTACCTCATCTACCATGGCAAAATGATGCTTGCCTTGCACTAGTTCTTCAGGATCACGAGTCATGTTATCCCTAAGGTAATCAAAACCAAATTCATTATTTGTCCCATATACGATATCAGAAGCATAGGCTTTTCGTCTTAACTCGCTATTGGGCTCATGTTTATCTATGCAATCAACTGTTAAGCCATGAAATTCAAAAATAGGTGCATTCCATTCTGCATCCCTTTTTGCCAAATATTCATTGACAGTAACAACGTGTACCCCCTGACCAGATAAGGCATTTAAGTATGCTGGTAGTGTGGCTACTAATGTTTTTCCTTCACCAGTCGCCATTTCTGCAATCTTACCTTGGTGTAAGACTACACCTCCTATAAGTTGTACATCATAGTGGAGCATTTCCCAGACAACCTCCGTACCAGCGGCCATCCATTTGTTATGCCAAATCGCTTGATCACCAGAAATTTCAACATTACTTTTTACAGCTGCTATTTGTTTATCATGAATAGTGGCAGTAACTACTAATTTTTTATTTTCCTTTAACCTTCTTGCAGTTTCTTTTACCACAGCAAAAGCCTCAGGTAAAATATTCATTAGAACTTCTTCCAAAGATTTATCCCGATCTTCTTTCAGTTTGTCAATTTTACCGAAAATTTCCTCTTTTTGATGAATATCTAAAGAGGGGTTGTCTTCTATTTTTTTATGCAGTTCAGCTAAATTGTCATCTATTGGCTTAAGGTGATCAGCTATTTTGCTTTTAAGCTCAGTTGTCTTATTTCTAATGTCATCATCAGACAGGTTGGATAATGTTTCGTATACTTGATTGATCTTCCCCACATAAGGCGTTAACTCTTTAATATCTTTCTCGGCTTTTGTCCCGAAAATCTTAGCTATGCCTTTGTTTAATATATTTAACATATCAGGTAATTCTTAATATTTTATTTAAGTGCTAAAGTTAAATCGTTTCTTTGATAAAATAGGTCTGTTAGATCTCAATTTGACCAGTATAAACTTTTTTCGCTGGGCCAATCAAGAAAACATTGATAAACCTGTCTTGACCAGCTTTGTCAAATTTTACTTGCAAGTTACCGCCAAGTGTTTTAATATGTACTGGACTTGGTATATTTAAAGCATTAGCCGCTATAGAAGCTGCAGTTACACCAGTCCCACAAGAGAGTGTTTCATCTTCAACCCCTCTTTCAAAAGTTCTAACAAAAATTTGTTGATCACCTATCTTTTCCACAAAATTCACATTGGTACCGCTAGGGTAAAGCAGGTCGTTTTCTCTGATTTTTTTACCGTTTTCATAGACATCATAGCTTTCAACATCCTCTACAAACCTAATATGATGAGGAGACCCTGTGTCAATAAACAAATCTTCATTTTGATAAGTCTTAACTTCAGAGACATCTGCTAACTCTAATTCTACTTCTTGATTTTTCACCAGGAATGCTTTGTGTGGTCCATCAGTCGATAAAAAATGAGTAGAACTGCCCTTCACCAAATCAAGAGATTTAGCAAAATTCACTGCGCACCTACTACCATTACCACACATACTTTGACTGCCATCCGCATTAAAATAGACCATTTCAAAGTCGAGAGAGTCATGGTTGCGGATAAGTATGAGCCCATCAGCCCCAATCCCCATCCTGCGATCGCAGAGTTTAGAGATTGTTTTAGAGTCGTTAGGAAAGCTTTTAGTCCTATCATCAATCATGATGAAGTCATTGCCTGTTCCTTGATATTTTGTGAAATTTACTTTCATTTAACTAAAGACGAATTCTTTTTATAAAAATTTCAAAGTAAGTGGGACTTTAAACTAAAAAAGCCATCATCTGCTTAAGGCTGATGATGGCTAGATATTTTATTTTAGTAGGCTTACAGCTTTTCTTTAATCCTAGCCGATTTACCTTTTCTACCCCTTAAGTAATAAAGTTTAGCTCTTCTAACTTTACCTCTTCTCAGTAATTCAATCTTATCAACATTTGGTGATAAGATTGGGAAAATTCTTTCTACAGCAATACCGCTCGATATTTTTCTTACAGTGAAAGTCTCTCCGTTTGTAGAAACATTCTTTATCTGAAGTACTGTTCCTTGAAACTGCTGAACCCTTTCTTTGTTACCTTCCTTAATTTTATAATGCACATTAATTGTGTCACCAGGACCAAATGAAGGATGTTTTGCTTTTATTGCTTTGCTCTCTTGTTCTAATTCTTCTATCAACTTACTCATGTCTATGATATTATAGATCCTGATCAAAAATGGAGTGCAAATATAGTAAATATCATTTAATAAAAATGCAATTGATTAAAAAAATTAATCAAGTAAATCAGGTCTGTTCTTTTTTGTGTGTTCTAACGCCTTGTTAAAACGCCAATCTTCTATTTTTTTTTCGTGGCCAGATGTCAGTATTTCAGGAACTTTCCATCCTTTATATTCTGCAGGTCTACTATAAACAGGTGGTGCTAAAAGATTGTCCTGAAAAGAATCTGTTAGTGCCGAACTTTCATTGTTAATAACTCCTGGGATGATTCTTATAATAGAATCTGCGAGAACTGCAGCCGCTAGTTCACCACCAGATAAAACATAGTCTCCTATGCTTATTTCCCTTGTGATCAAGTGATCACGTACTCGCTGATCCACGCCTTTGTAATGGCCACAAAGAATAATGATATTTCCTTTGAGGCTTAACTCATTAGAAGTGTTCTGATTGAGTTTTTTACCATCTGGAGTCATGTAAATAACTTCATCATAGTCCCTTTCACTCTTTAAATGTGAAATAGCTCTATCAATGGGTTCTATGGTTAGAACCATTCCTGCACCACCTCCATACGCATAGTCATCCACATTTTTGTGTTTGTTGTTTGTGTAGATTCTTAAGTCATGTACATTTACTTCTGCCAGCCCTTTTTCTTTTGCAATTTTCAATATGCTCTGATCAAAGGGCCCAACTAAGAGGCCAGGTAAGCAAGTTATGATATCAATCCTCATCTTTGCCGTCATCTTCAAGGTAGATTTCTAACAGTCCATCAGGTAATCTTGCCTCTATTTTCATTTTTTCCTTATCCACTTTCGTCACAATGTCATCTTGTAAAGGCACCAAAACCTCTTTCCCTTCTACCTCTATGGTCAACAAGGGCTGTGCAGAAAGATCAATTACATTGACCACCTTGCCTATTAATTTACCATGATCGTAAAAATCATAACCTGCTACTTCATGATAATAATATTTATCTTCTGGGAGCTTTGGTAAAAAGCTTAATGGAAGATATACGGGTTTGTTCCCTAGCTCCTCTGCTTCTTCTCTCGAATTAATGCCTTCGATGGCAACTAATGCTTTAGTAGCATTGATTTGGATGGATTCTATAAAAAAAGGAACCAATTTATTATTCAAGAGAATAAAAATTGATTCCAAATTTTCATATTCCTGAGGAAAATCTACATCTAAATATAGTTGTACCTCCCCAGCTAATCCATGAGCTTTAATAATATTGCCAAGTTGATAGCAATTGTCAAGCGTCATAGTATTGAATTTTATTCAGCTGCAGGAGCGTCAGTAGCTGGAGCTTCTTCAGCTGGAGTCTCATCATCAGCGCTAGCTTCTGGTGTGGCTTCTTCTACTACTTCCTCTACTTTATTTTTTTCTGCAATCTTAGCAGCTCTTTCTTCTTTTACTTTAGTTTCAGCTTCAAGTCTAGCCTTAGCATCTAGTTCTTTTGCTTTACTTAGTGAATCTATTTTGCCTTGAACTTTACCTTCTTTAGCAGAAAGCCATTCAGCAAATTTTTCATCAGCTTGTTCTTGGGTAATAGCACCTTTAATTACTCCAACTTGTAAATGCTTCTTTAGCATTACACCTCTGTAAGATAACATAGCTCTTACAGTATCAGTTGGTTGTGCTCCATTCATTATCCAGTGGAAGGCTCTATCATCTTTAATGTTGATCACAGCAGGATCAATATTTGGGTTATAAGTACCAATTTTTTCGATGAAACGACCATCACGTGGTGCACGGGCATCTGCTATTACTACATCATAAGTAGCTGCCTTTTTTCTACCTCTACGGGCTAATCTGATTTTTACTGACATATTTTTTTTAATTATGGATCACGTCCAATTAATTTTTAAGTCTGCAAAGATAATAAGATTTATGATTAACATGATCTATCTCGTTGAAATAAATTATAATGAGCACTTTACATTATGCATTAAGGCGTGTTTTGAGCCTCATATTTTTAATTAAACCCACAAAATTCATTAGACTTTTAAGAGAAACCATAAACAGCTTTAGGTAATTGCTTAAATTCTTATAGAGTTCTACTAGATTTTGTATAGATGTGTGTGAAATTGATCTGTCGTTTTGGGAAATAAGCAAAACTAATGAGTTTGCACAGTTACGAGTAGAACCAAATAGCCTATTGATACAGGATAGATTGAAAATTCAAAACTTAACTATTAATTAAAATGTAATGTCCTCTTATAATAAATTATTCATAATATCTTTCAGGATCACAGTTTTTAGTAACAAGTGATTTGAATTTTTTCAAGGAGATTTCTCCTAGTATGCTTTTAAATGCCGGATTGTGAATTTGCTTAAGCGGTTATAGGGTTTCATTAACAATAAAACATTTTATATATTTGCTTGTTCCAGAAATAAAATAACTCAATGGATAAATACTCATATATCTCAAATGCTCATGCGGCTTATATTGATGAAATATATCAAGTTTACAAAGAGGATCCAAATGGTGTGGATATCACTTGGCAGAAATTTTTTGAAGGATTTGAATTTGGTATTCAAAAATATGGTGAAGGAGCTGGAGATGTAGTCTCAGGAAAAGAAACAGCTGTCAGGAATTTGATTTATGCTTTTCGTTCAAGAGGGCACTTAATATCAGATACCAACCCTGTAAGGCCAAGAAGGAAACATGTGGCTAGGTTAGAATTAAAAGACTTTGGATTAAACGAAAGTGATTTAAAGACGGAGTTTACAATTGGAGAAGAATTAGGGTTAGGAAAAACCTCGCTTTCAAATATATTGACCAGACTTAAGAAATTATATACCGAACACATTGGGTTTGAGTATAGTCACCTAAGAGATGCTGAAATACTAGATTGGTTCAAAGGAAAGGTTGAATCCGACGGGTTCGATATCAACCCATCTCTTGAGACTAAGAAAAGGATATTATCTAAATTAAATGAAGCGGTTGTTTTTGAGAATTTTCTTCATACAAAATTCTTAGGACAGAAAAGGTTTTCACTAGAAGGGGGTGAAAATACAATTTCTGCTTTAGATACGATCATTAATAAAGCTGCAGATTTTAATGTAGAGGAGGTCGTGATAGGTATGGCTCATAGAGGTAGGTTGAATGTATTGGCCAATATTATGGGTAAAACTTATGAAGAAATTTTCAGTGAATTTGAAGGAACAACAGATCCTGATTTAACTATGGGAGATGGTGATGTAAAATATCACTTAGGCTACTCCAGCCACCTTGAAACTGCTTCAGGAAAGAACGTTTATGTGAAATTAGCACCAAATCCCTCACATTTGGAGGCGGTTGATCCTGTAGTTCTTGGTTATACAAGAGCTCAAATAGATGATGAGTACCAAGGGGATTTGAGTAAAGCAATACCTGTCTTAATCCATGGTGATGCTGCTGCTGCTGGTCAGGGGATTGTTTATGAAATTACACAAATGTCCCAGTTAGAAGGATATAATAGTGGGGGTACCATTCATTTTGTAATTAATAATCAGGTAGGTTTTACCACGGATTATGACGATGCAAGAACAAGTATTTATTGCTCAGATTTAGCTAAAATTATAGATGCACCCATTCTTCATGTAAATGGGGATGATGCGGAGGCTGTAAATTTTGCAGCTAACCTTGCAGTAGAATACAGGCAGACATTCGGAAAAGATATATGGATTGATTTATTGTGTTACAGAAGGCATGGACATAATGAAAGTGATGAGCCTAAGTTTACACAGCCAATTCTATATAATAAAATAGCGAAACACGCTAATCCAAGAGAAGTATATTGGAAAAAGCTGATGGAGAGGCGTGATTTTTCCCAAGATTTAGCAACCCAACTTGATAAGGAATTTAGGTTGCAACTACAAGATAGGTTAAATGAGGTAAAGCAAAACCCACTTCCTTATAAGCCTCAGAAAATAGAAGAAGAGTGGCATCAACTTAGGCATAGTGTACCTAAAGATTTTGATAAATCACCAAAAACTGCCGTTAAAGCAGAAGTTATTGAACAGGTGGGCAAGGCCTTGACTACCCTGCCTGAAGGGTTTAAGCCCTTGAAACAAATTGAGAGATTACTAAAAGATAGAACCAATAATTTCTTTGAAAAGAAAGAACTGAACTGGGCTGATGGGGAGTTACTTGCTTATGGTTCTTTATTGTTAGAAGATGTTATCGTAAGAATGTCTGGACAGGATGTGAAACGTGGTACTTTTTCACATAGGCACTCATACATATTTGATGCAAATACGAATGAAGCATATAGCAATCTTGATCATATCAAAGAAAATCAGAAACAAAAATTTAGAATTTTTAATTCTTTACTTTCGGAGTTTGGTGTTTTAGGTTTTGAATATGGTTTTGCAATGGCTACGCCTAATTCATTAGTTGTGTGGGAAGCACAGTTTGGGGATTTTGCAAATGGAGCACAAGTAATGATTGATCAGTTCATAGCTAGTGCGGAAAGTAAGTGGCAAAGAATGAATGGTTTAGTCATGTTACTACCTCATGGTTATGAAGGACAGGGGCCAGAGCACTCAAATGCAAGACCTGAAAGATTTTTGCAACTAGCGGCTGAAGATAACATGGTAGTTTGTAATATTTCAACACCAGCCAATTTCTTCCACATGCTAAGAAGGCAGGTTGCCTGGGATTTTAGAAAACCGGCTATTGTATTTTCGCCTAAGTCTTTATTAAGACACCCTAAAGTTGTTTCCCCCGTAAAAGATTTTACACAAGGAGGTTTTAAGGAGGTTATACCAGATACTTATGTGACTAATAAAGAGGTGAAGAAAGTACTGTTCTGTTCTGGGAAAATTTACTATGACCTTTTAGAAGAACAACAGAAGAATAAAAACAAAGAAGTAGCTATTGTAAGAGTGGAACAATTACATCCTTTCCCTCAAAAACAAGTGACGGCTTTACTTAAGAAATACGATAACCCTAAAATTGCTTGGGTTCAGGAAGAGCCGGCAAATATGGGATACTGGACATTTATCAATAGGGTATTTGATAAGGCTGGAGATATGGAAGTTTATGCTCGTAAAGAGAGCGCTTCACCAGCTACAGGCTACCCGAAGGTACATAAGAAAGAACAGGCTGCCATTATAGAACAGTCATTTAAGTTATAGAAATTAGCAATAAAGCAATTAATACATAAGAAAATGAGCTTAGAAATGAAAGTCCCATCAGTAGGAGAGTCAATCTCTGAAGTTACGATAGCCCAATGGCTAAAAAGTGATGGTGATTATGTAGAAATGGATGAGGTAATCGCTGAATTAGAATCTGATAAAGCGACCTTTGAGCTACCTGCTGAAACATCAGGTATTTTGAGAATTAAGGCCAACGAAGGAGATACAGTAGAAATAGGTGGAATTATCTGTGTTATTGAAGTGTCTGAACAAACGCCGCAGAAAGAAGCGGTGTCTGCTGTTCAAACTGAGAGTGCTTCAGCTACAGAAACAGGTGAAGTGTTAGAAATGCTTGTTCCTACGGTTGGAGAATCAATCAATGAAGTTACTCTATCCTCTTGGTCTAAAAATACAGGTGATGTAGTAGAGCTGGATGAGGTGATTGCTGAGATAGAATCTGACAAAGCCACTTTTGAGTTAACAGCGGAGAAACCCGGAGTATTGGAAGTCATTGCTCAAGAAGGGGAAACGTTGGAAATTGGAGCTTTGCTTTGTAAAATTAAAGTGATGACAGGAGCTGCATCAAATAGTTCAGTTGCCCCTGTTGTTGGTAATCAAGCTTCTGTGTCGGGTGGAGAAAGTTATGCTACTGGACATGCGTCGCCCGCAGCAAGTAAGATTTTAAATGAGAGAGGAATAAATACCAATGACCTTTCTGGGACAGGTAAAGAAGGTCGCATTACTAAAGAAGATGCATTGAAAGCTTCTAAACCAGTGCCCACTACAAAACCTGCTTCAACAGCTCAAGCGCCCACACAGGAAGTGCCTGCCGTAGGAGGAGTAAGAGGGCAGAGAAGAAAGAAAATGACTTCTTTGAGAAAGACTATTTCTAAGCGATTGGTTTCTGTGAAGAACGAAACTGCTATGTTAACTACATTTAATGAGGTAAACATGCAGCCAATTATGGAACTGAGAAAAAAATATAAAGAATCTTTCAAGGAGAAATATGAAGTTGGTTTAGGATTTATGTCATTTTTTACTAAGGCTTGTTGTATGGCATTACAAGAATGGCCCGCCGTAAATGCAATGATAGATGGGGATGAAATAGTTTACAATGATTATTGTGACATATCTATTGCTGTATCAGCACCTAAAGGGCTCGTGGTTCCAGTTATTAGGAATGCCGAAAACCTGTCTTTTGAACAAGTAGAAAAAGAAGTGGTTAGATTGGCTGTAAAAGCGAGAGAAGGGAAATTGTCTATTGATGAAATGACGGGAGGAACATTTACATTGACTAATGGAGGTATATTTGGTTCTATGATGTCTACGCCTATCATAAACTCTCCCCAATCTGCAATTTTAGGGATGCATAATATAGTAGAAAGGGCAGTGGTTGAAAACGGGGAAATTGTGGTAAGACCTATGATGTACTTAGCGCTTTCATATGATCATAGAATTATTGATGGTAGGGAATCAGTAAGCTTTTTAGTAAGGGTGAAACAATTATTAGAAGATCCAGGAAGATTACTTTTGGGCGTATAAACCAATTCATTAACCTAAAAAGATAAATATGAAATATGATGTAACTGTAATTGGGTCTGGGCCAGGTGGATATGTGTCTGCAATTAGGTGCGCCCAATTAGGTTTAAAAACGGCTATTGTAGAAAAATATGATACATTAGGTGGAACCTGTTTGAATGTAGGTTGTATTCCTTCTAAGGCGTTATTAGATTCTTCGGAACACTTCCACAATGCTTCTGAGACTTTTAAGGAGCACGGAATAGATATTCCTACTCCTAAGGTAAATTTGACACAAATGATTGCCAGAAAGTCTAAAGTAGTGCAAGAAAATGTTTCTGGTATTGACTACTTGATGAAGAAAAATAAAATTGATGTACATCATGGTTTAGGCTCTTTTGTTGATAAAAATACAGTGAAAGTTACTGCTACTGACGGAAAAGAATCGATGATCAATACTGATAAAGTAATCATTGCGACAGGTTCTAAACCTGCTTCTTTGCCATTTATTGAAATTGATAAAAAAAGGGTAATCACTAGTACAGAAGCTCTTGAGCTGAAAGAAGTGCCTAAGCATTTGATCGTAATAGGTGGTGGTGTGATAGGAATGGAATTGGGATCTGTTTATGCAAGGTTAGGTGCTAAAGTTTCTGTGATAGAGTATTTGGATAGACTGATTCCTTCAATGGACGGTACCATGGGTAAGGAACTCCAAAAGAGTTTAAAAAAACTGGGATTTGATTTTTACTTAAACCATAAAGTTTCAGGTGTTACAACAAAGGGAAAAGAAGTAACAGTAACTGCTGAGAATAAGAAAGGTGAAACGGTTGAAGTCAAAGGTGATTATTGTTTGGTATCTATTGGAAGAAAACCTTTTACTGAAGGACTGGGACTTGATAAAATAGGTGTTAAGCTTACGGAAAGAGGGCAAATAGAAGTGAATGACCACCTTCAGACCAATGTGGAAAATGTATGGGCTATTGGTGATGTAGTAAAAGGGGCTATGTTGGCACACAAAGCTGAAGAAGAAGGGGTTTTTGTTGCAGAACAAATGATGGGGCAAAAACCACATATTCATTATCACCTGATCCCAGGTGTAGTATATACCTGGCCAGAAGTGGCAAGCGTAGGTTATACAGAAGAACAATTAAAGTCAGACGGAAAGTCCTATAAAATAGGGAAATTTCCTTTTAAAGCTTTAGGGAGAGCACGAGCTAGTATGGACGTAGATGGAATGGTAAAAGTCTTAGCTGATAAAGAAACTGATGAGATTCTCGGAATGCACATTATAGGGGCAAGAGCGGCAGATATGATTGCAACTGGTGTAACAGCAATGGAATTCAGGGCATCAGCAGAAGATGTAGCTAGAATGTCTCATGCACATCCTACTTATATGGAAGCTGTAAAAGAGGCTTGTTTAGCTGCCACTGAAAATAGGCCGATCCATATTTAATGAGCTATACTTGTTAGCCGAAAAGCAAATAGTTTTGTGGTTGAAAGAAATTATGAAGATTCTTCCAGTGGGAGAATCTTTTTTCTTTTAAAAGAGTTAAGTGTTTAATTTGGAAACTACAAGAGCTAATTCCGATTCTGAATAAATTTTCTTGTCTTTTAAGAAATACAAGATGAAACGATTAAATGAAGCGTCAAAGTTCACTTTAGTGATTTCTTTAAGCATTTCGAGGATATAATATTTGTCTTTTTTGACATTATCTTTTCTCCCTAAAATCATTGGTGTGTAAAAGTCTATAGATAAACGAAGAAACCTAATTTCAATGCTATTTGGCTCCATTTTAATTGCCTGATCAATAAGTCTTCCATACTTATTAATATAAGAAATTTTTTCTATTGGATTCCAAGTTCTTTTAGCCATTAACGCTTTGCTTGCTGCTTGGTAAGCGACTTCAGTCGCAGAGGGATTTTCTATAGACATTACACGTTTGTGAAATCTCTCGGTTTTAGATTGATCAATTAAGCATTCATGAAATTGCTTTCTCAACTCAATTGCATCATCGGCAATTGCCAACTGGCTAGAAGCCACTACCATTATAAAAAGTAATCCAAGTCTCATTATGTAAATATCACGGTAATTCTTAGAAATAGTTTAGTTCTTAAGGTAAAATCTATGACACTTAAAACAACTATTAGCGATTATCAAGATTGCAACTGGATTAATAGCCTTTGCCTCTCTTCCCTGATGAACCGAAAAGATAAGTTACTAATAATTATGTGATTAGTAACTACTTGCTTTAGAAATTAAGCTCTATTGACATCTCGTTATAAAAGTCTATATCATCAATCATATTTACTAACGGTAACCAACGTTGGATTATAGTCGCCGCTTATCAATCATGAATTGGTGACGTTTGAGTTACCTTCTATTTTGCGTGCGGAATAATTTTTA
Organism: uncultured Cyclobacteriaceae bacterium; assembly: GCA_937958005.1. Taxonomy (GTDB): domain Bacteria; phylum Bacteroidota; class Bacteroidia; order Cytophagales; family Cyclobacteriaceae; genus JANSWY01. The sequence goes on along the minus strand of CALGOB010000116.1, from coordinate 8,108 downwards.
GCAAATGAGAAATATTAAATTTTTATGCATTTTACTTGCTCTTTTATTGGTAGGGCAGGTAGATGTAATGGCTCAAAAAAAGAAAAAGAAAAAAGGAAATGCAGGAATTGTGGCGCCCCCCAAGAAGCCAAAATCCAAAAGTTCTATTAAACCTTATAAAGAAGTAATTACTAAAAATGCAATTACTGATGAAGGGCTTTTTACAGTGCACAATATAGAAGATAAATTCTTTTATGAAATACCTGATTCATTATTTGAAAAGGAAATGTTAATGGTCACTCGTATTGCCAAGACAGCTTCAGGCAATGGTTTTGGTGGTGGAAAGACGAATACACAAGTCTTAAGATGGCAGAAGAAAGGTAAAAAGGTAGCTCTTAGAGTGGTTTCACATGGTGTATATGCGGCGGATTCTTTACCTATCCACGAAGCAGTTGTGAATTCTAATTTTGAACCTGTTCTCTACACTTTTCCTATCAAAGCAATAGGAAAAGATAGTATTTCTACTGTAATTGATGTGACGGATCTTTTTACTAAAGACGTAAAAGCGTTAGGCTTACCCCAAGGGCAACGTACTAGATTTAAAGCCAATAGGTTGGAAGCGAATAAATCTTTTGTTGAATCTGTGAAAAGTTATCCTTTGAATATAGAAGCCAGACATGTGAAAACATATGCTTCTAGTAGTCCTCCTTCCAATGGGAGCACAGGATCTATTTCTGTAGAAATGAATAACTCAATGATCTTATTACCAGCCAAACCTATGAAAAGAAGGTATTTTGATGAACGAGTTGGATGGTTTGCTCGAGGTCAAATTGATTACGGTTTAGATGCACAAGAAAGTAAAACTATCCGTTATTTGGATAGGTGGAGATTGGAAGTGAAAGATGAAGATATTGAGAAATTTAAAAGAGGAGAATTAGTAGAGCCGAAAAAACAGATTGTTTATTATATAGATAGAGCTACGCCTAAGGAATGGGCGAAGTATATTAAGCAAGGAATAGAAGATTGGCAAGTAGCTTTTGAAGCAGCGGGCTTCAAAAATGCAATTATAGCAAAAGACCCACCTACAGTAGAAGAAGATCCAGAATGGAGCCCTGAAGATGTTCGTTATTCTGTAGTGCGTTACTTGGCTTCCCCTATTCCAAACGCCAATGGCCCTCATGTAAGTGATCCTAGATCTGGTGAGATTTTAGAATCAGATATTAACTGGTATCACAATGTAATGACCCTATTAAGAAACTGGTTCTTTGTCCAGACAGCTGCAATTAACCCAGATGCAAGAGGTGTAGCGTTTAAAGAAGAGGTTATGGGTAGATTGATTAGGTTCGTTTCGGCTCATGAAGTAGGACATACTTTAGGACTTCCACATAATATGGGTAGTAGTGTAGCTTACCCTGTTGATTCATTGCGTTCAGCAACTTTTACTAACAAGTACGGGACAGCACCTTCTATTATGGACTACGCTCGTTTTAACTATGTAGCACAACCAGAGGATAAAGGAGTCGCATTAATGCCTAATATCGGTATTTATGACAAGCATTCAATTAATTGGGGTTATCGTCCTATTTTAGATAAGAGTGCTGTGGATGAAAAAGAAACATTAGATAAATGGATCTTGGATCATCAAGATGATCCTAAGTATAGGTTTGGAAGACAGCAGTTTGGTGTGATTGACCCAAGCTCACAAACTGAAGATTTAGGGGATGATGCAGTAAAAGCTAGTCTATATGGAATAGCAAACTTAAAAAGAATTGTTCCTAATTTGATCAAATGGACTGCTGAGGATGGAAAAAATTACAGTGATCTCCAAACTATGTATGGTCAAGTTCTTGGTCAGTATAATAGATATATGGGACATGTTTCTGCTAACATTGGTGGTGTTTATGAGTATTATAAAACATATGATCAGGAAGGTGCTGTATATACACATGTGAATAAAGCACATCAGAAAAAAGCCATGAAATTCCTACAAGAAGAGTTGTTTAAAACACCAAAATGGTTGATAGATGATAACATCTTTAATAAGATAGAGCATGCAGGAGTTGTTGACAGAATTAGAGGGACTCAGGTAAGAACCTTAAATAATGTTTTGGATATGGCGAGAATGGCAAGAATGATAGAAAATGAAACGCTTTATGGTTCTGCCGCTTATTCTATGATAGACATGATGGTAGAGCTTAGAAGAGGTGTTTGGAGTGAGTTGGGAGCGGGAAGAAAAATAGATACTTATAGAAGAAACTTGCAAAGAGCTTATATTGAAAGAATGGAATTTCTGATGAAGAATGAGCAAGGACAGTTACCAGCTAGATTTAGAGCTTTTATTAAGAGGACTAATGTTGACGTTAGTCAGTCAGATATAAGACCTGCTGTAAGAGCTGAGCTTAAGAATTTAAGGAGCAGTATTCGTTCTGCAATAGGGCGTACAAGTGATAGAATGAGTAAATATCATTTACAGGATGCTGTAGAAAGAATTAACTTGATCTTAGATCCAAAATAGTTAAACTAAATACGCTATTAAAGAGGACTGCTATGAGAATGGTAGTCCTCTTTTTTTAGCCAATGATTTCCAGAAAATTCGTTTAGCACGAGTTGCTAGGGATGAATTGAAAAACAATTCAAAAAGGTAAATTGGTATTAGAAAACCAACTTTTAATCAGTCAAATATCAATTAACCACTTATGAAAATAGCAGATTTAGGATATGAGCGGATTACTGGATGACTTTTCCAATGAGTTCTATAATTTATATCAATAAGGTTTTTTTCCTACATAATTCCCAGGTGGATCATATTCACACACCCATGTTTCCATTCCACCACAAATTATTTTTGCACAGCCTACTTTTGTTGTGTTTTTCCAGACCATTTGAGTATAATGGCCGCACATTTTGCCTTTATCACATTTGTTCTTCTTGTAACTGTAAAACTCTTTCTCGGATCCCCAGGCATTTACAACATATTCGGCATTATAATATCCAGTAGTCCCAGTAAAAAGATTCTCACCATATTGATATTTACTATGCTTAAAAGCACATCCTTGTTTTTTGAGTTCTTTGGCCCATTTCTCTGCAATTTTGGATAAGTCATCAGACCAAGTGAGTGTAGGTACACCCACTTCTTTTCTCCATTTGTTGTGTGTATTGATTAACACATCAATTTCTTCCTGACTTAAGTTGCTATTTTTCTCCTTTACATTAAGGGGAAAGGAAAATAATAAGATGATTATAAAATACTTGGTCATTTTTTACATTAAAATAGAGGTTAGAACTAATCCATGATTCTAAAATTTGTTTTGACACAACTATTTTGCATCACTTAATTTTAACCTATTGAGTTCGAATATTCTTAATAAGTACAAAAACTTGGCCAAATAGAAAGCACCGACTCCACTGGATAAATGCCATAGAAAATGTGTGCCCATTGGAAGATTAAAAATACCTCTTTGATCGATCTCTCTAAATATGAGTGAGAGAATTAAAAATAGCACTGATAGAATGATTGTTTTAAGACCTAACCAATGTATTTTTTTTAGGTAGATCACTATAGGTAAAAAGATAAAAACGCCTGTTACGAAATAGATCAAATTAGCTGCTTCATGTCCTGATAACCAAGTTGAAATAAAATACCGTATGAGTACTGAAATTATAAATATTACGGAGGTGCTAACCCATTTTTTTACTACTCTATGCCAAAATAACACACCAACTGACAAAGTCAAGATAGCGGTAGGTACTACATCTAAATACAATAACCAACTAGAATTCCTAAATCCATGAAACAAAGTGCTACCAGACCCACCTAAAATTAATAATGGAATACAGTACCACATAAAGAGAAAATCTTTGAATGGCTTATTTTTGATAATGAATGCCCAATAAATAGCAGGAAGGATAATGGCTATTGAAGAAATCGCATTCCAAGGTTCTATAAGAAACGAATGGTCGGACTGTAAAGTTTCTTGATAGATAGGGCCTCCATCAGAGGGCATCCAAGCTAATTGTAATTTACTCATTATAAAATATGCTTTCTCCTTCTTCTATATTTGCCTTTGGCCAAATTAAGTGGTTTTGTCAAAATCTTTATTTATTATAACCTTAATTAGTTAATTTAGTTGTACAAAATCCGACAAGTATGGCAAATAATAATGGTGTAGATATCTTATATGTAGATGACGAGAAAGGGAATTGTGATTATTTCAAGTCAGCATTTAGGAGGGAGCACGTTATTCACACTGCATATTCAGGGTATGAAGCTTTAGAAATATTAAAATCTTCACAAAAAATATCCTTGATTTTAACAGATCAAAGGATGCCGGAAATGTCTGGAGTGGAGTTTTTAGAAAAGTCATTGATGTTAGCTCCAGAAGCTATCAGGATTTTGGTGACAGGCTACAGTGATATGAAAACAGTAATTGATGCAATTAATAAAGGACAGGTGTATCACTACATTCCAAAGCCTTGGAGTTATGATGAAATGAAAATTATTATTGAAAAGGCATTGGAGGCGCATCAGTTGATTGATGAGAATAAAACACTGTCTAATGAGAATGAGGAGCTTCTTTTAAAAACAGAAAGGCAAGAGAAGGAATATATAAAATCTCAATTAGAAAACTTAAGAAAACAGTTAAACCCACATTTTCTTTTCAATTGTTTAAATACACTGCATGCCATGGTGCAGGACTTACCCGATACAAGGGTTTTTATACAAAAACTTTCGGCTGCCTATCGATATGTTTTAGATCATAATGATGAAAATATAGTAACCATTGAAAAAGAGATCAACTTTGTGGAGAGTTATCTTTACTTACAAGAGGTGAGGTTTAAGGGAGCATTAAGATACCAGAATGATTTAGACTCTCAAAAACTTGAATATTTGATCCCTAGTGCTGCAGGCCAACTTTTAGTGGAAAATGCCATTAAACATAATATTGTTTCTGTTGAGCAGCCTTTAGATATATATATATACAATGAAGATAATTACTTTGTTGTTAAGAATACCTTTCAGGCAAAGACTGTTAAAGAACCCTCTACTAGGATTGGTCAGCAAAATTTGACTGAACGCTTGAGATTTCTTACCGATAAAGTTCCAGAGTTTTACCGGCAAGGTGCTTTTTACTTCTCTAAAATTCCAATTTTGGACCCTAAAGACTAAATTTAATGTATGTACAGAGTTCTTATTATAGAAGACGAACAAATAGCTGCAGATGATCTGGAGAAAGTAATTCAGTCACTCGACAGTGAAGTTGAGATTGTAGGAAAGACATCAAGTGTGGTTTCGTCCATTAAATGGTTGCAAAAAAATGAAGCGGATCTCATCCTTTCAGATATTCAGCTAGGTGATGGTCTTTGCTTCGAGATATTTGAAGTTTTAGAGATTGATACGCCTATCATAATTACCACTGCATATGATAATTATGCCATTCAGGCATTTAAGCAGAATAGTATAGATTATTTATTGAAGCCAATCGAAGAGGGAGAATTGAAAAAGGCTCTCGATAAGTATAAGAATTTACATGAAGGAAACCACAAGATGGATGTGGCGGAATTGGTTAAATCTTTGAGGAATCAATCCAGTAGTGCATATCAGGAGAGGTTTTTGATCACCTTAGGAGAAAGAATAGAAAGTATTCCGATAGAAGAAGTTGCTTATTTTTTTAGTGAGGATAGATATACTTATTTAGTGGCCAGAAGTGGTAGACAACATATTATCAATACTAATTTGGGTGAATTAGAAGGGCGATTAGATCCAAAGTTTTATTTTAGAATTAATCGTAAGTACATCATTGGTTATGATTCTATCAAGAAAATGGTTTCCTATTCTAAAAGTCGTGTCAAAGTAGATTTAGCTCCTGAGCCACCTAACTCAACGGATGTAGTTGTTAGTGTTGAAAGATCAGGATCCTTTAAGAAATGGCTCAATCAGTAATTATCACAAAAAAAATCTTTGGTCGTCTATTATACAAATTTGATAGATCGACGCAGCCTTTTGCCGATAACCTACGTTACTGACTATGAACAATATTTAATATTGTTTGAGTTTTTTGGTTGGTGGTGAAAGGCCTCTCTTCATGGGAGGCTTTTTTTATTTAAAAATGATTCATTTGTAGGGTGTGGAACCTATTTAAAAAAATATTCCTTGTATATTGAAGAATCATTTAACACTTTTTATCTATGTCGGTATTGACAGTTGATGAGAAATCAACTAGCATTCAAATATTAGCCAATCGTTATCAGGAAGTTAGAGATCAAAGTATGAAGTTGTGCGAGCCACTTCAGCAAGAAGATTACGTTGTGCAACCTGTAGTAGACGTAAGCCCTCCCAAATGGCATTTGGCTCATACTACCTGGTTTTTTGAAACTTTTGTATTAATTCCCCATAAAAAAGATTACCAAGTTTTTAATGAACAGTTCGGGTTTTTGTTCAATAGTTATTACGAGTCTGTTGGTAAAAAAGCTTTGAGAGTTGAGAGGGGGTTTATGACCCGCCCAACGGTAATGGAAGTAAAGGATTATAGGGTTTATGTTGATAAACAAATGATTGGTTTTTTGGAAAGCCTTCAGGAGATGGATCATGAATTAGATCGCTTACTAGAATTGGGGTTACAGCATGAACAGCAGCATCAAGAGCTACTGGTCTATGATGTAAAAAGAATTTTGGGAGGTAATCCAATCTTTCCTGCCTACCAAGATGTATCACCGAGGAATGTTTCAGAAAATAATGAGAATACCCTTCCAGTTAAATGGTTATCAGTAGGGGAAGGAGTTTATGATATAGGAGATCAAAGTAAAGGAAAGAAATTTACATTTGACAATGAACATGGTGCACACAAAGTGTATTTACATGCCTATGAAGTTCAATCTAGGTTAGTTACCAATGGTGAGTACTTAGAGTTTATAAAAGATGACGGCTACAAACAATTTAAGTATTGGTTGTCAGAAGGCTGGGATTGGGCGAAAAGACAAGAGTCTAAAAATCCAATGTACTGGTTTTTGATTGATGGGGCTTGGATGAATTATCAGTTAGTAGGAGGACTTCAACCGATTGACATGAATGCTCCAGTAACTCATATCAGTTACTATGAGGCTGATGCCTTTGCAAGATGGAAAGGGTTGAGACTCCCTACAGAATTTGAATGGGAAACGGCAGCTAAAAAATACTCGGCGGATGTTCCCCAAAAAGCAAATTTTGTAGAAAATGAAAAATACAGTCCGTCGAAAGCTTCCGAGGATAATTATCAATTTTTTGGAGATGCGTGGGAATGGACTAGTAGTAGTTATATGCCATATCCCTATTTTACAATAGAAGAAGGTGCCATTGGTGAATACAATGGTAAATTTATGGTAAATCAAATGGTACTTAGGGGAGGGTCTTGTGCTACTCCAAATAATCACATTAGGCATACTTACCGTAACTTTTTTCCCGCACATTTAAAATGGTTTTTCAATGGGATTAGATTAGCTAGACACATTTAATCTCTACAATTAATTATCATGAACGATTCTAATACGGTTGAAATTACTGATGAGAAAATTCAGCAATTTACCGAAGATATTAAAAATGGACTAGCTGCTGAACCCAAAAAGCTGCCATCCAAATATTTTTATGACAAAAAAGGGGACAAGCTTTTCCAACAAATTATGAAATTGGATGAGTATTATCTTACCCGAGCAGAGTATGAGGTATTTGAAACTAATAAGGAAGAAATCTTAGGGGCAATTTCTGGTGATCAAGGCTTTGATTTTTTTGAACTTGGTGCTGGTGATGGGTATAAGACTAAGTTGTTATTAAAGTACTTTGTAAACCAATCCGTTGATTTCACCTATTTTCCTATTGACATATCTGGCAATGTACTAAAGGAATTAAAAGGAGCACTTGAAAATGAGATCCCTGAACTGAACGTTACCACTCTGGAAGGTGATTATTTTAAGATGTTGGCCAAGATTTCTAAAAATCAAAAGAAGAATAAATTGATTTTGTTTTTAGGGTCTAATATTGGCAATTTCAATAAAGAAGAAGCTATTGGTTTTTTAAAGCTATTGAGAAAAAGCTTGACAGAGGGTGATTTCTTTTTAATGGGTGTGGATTTAAAGAAACATCCAGCAGTTATTTTGAG
>CALGOB010000115.1 GCA_937958005.1 uncultured Cyclobacteriaceae bacterium | reverse complement strand
TTAATGGCCTTCATTAGTAAATAACAAAAAGTGAAAAAGGTAAACATGGATTAGGGAAAAAATTCAGAAATATTTTAGGTATGCTGATATGGATTGGTTTTACCATCACTTAGTGCAGTTTACAACTATGCCTTGTTTATCTATTCAATTTCTTATTGACTATTCCTGTTACTTAAAAGCTGGGAAAGCTTTTAACATGCTAGAGACGTAGGAATATCCTACGTTGCCCATAGATACTCCGTACCCTTCTTCGAGCGCCGTAACTTTCTCAGCAGAGGCATTGGGTCGGGGTTGGTTCATTAGGAATATTTTGTCAAAATGAATTTTTTGATCTAATATCTATGTGTGACATGAATCTTATGGATTTCATGGGCATTTTTTTCATGTAGTTTATTTCTATCGTTGGATAACCGAAATCCTCTACTATAATTCCTTTCATTATATAAAACCCTTTGCCTCTAAAAGGATATTGGTAAGAGACATTTGGGAAATGGACTGTATCAAAGACCTTTCCTTCTCGATCGAAAAAAGTACCGAAATGCATCCGTTTTCCATTTTTGGTGCTTGTATTTTTGGTAGTTACTAAATAACCTGTTATTTGTACCTGGTGACCTAATTTAGTCATTAATTCAACTGCTCTTATCGAATCAATATTTTTTTGTTCATCCAATAAAATATAGGGATCACACAATGGAAACCCCAAGAACTCTAATTCATCAAAAGCATCTTCTAGTGGGTGATCTTTAAATGTAGGAAGTTCATATTCGGTAGGAGGTATGTCAAATAACTCTGCGGTACCTAAGGAACTGGTATGCCGCATTACTTTCTTGCCTCCAAAATAAAGTTGGGCTTCCCATAAAATAGTTTTTTTGCTTTTATTTGTGAACCTAAAGGCACCTATTCTTATAAGAGTCCTGAGTTGCTCTTGACCAATAGGTACTCGTTTGATGAAATCATCTAAACTTTTATAGTTTCCATTCTTTTTTCTTTCTTCGGGAATAAACTCGGCGATGGTATTTTCTAGGCTTTTTAGGTGAATGAATCCTATATAGATATTATTTCCTTTGATAGATGTTAAATACCCACTGTTATTAATGCAGGGTGATGAAACTTGCGCTCCTTCCATACGGGCTTCATGAACATAGAACTCTGTTTTGTAAAAGCCACCAAAATTATTGATGACACCTACTAGGAATTCTAGTGGATAGTGTGCTTTTAAAAAGAGACTTTGATAACTTTCAACGGCATAACTGGCAGAATGCCCCTTTGAAAAAGAATAACCACTAAAACTTTCTATTTCATACCACACCCGTTGACTCACATGCTCTTCATAACCCATTTCTTTGCAGTTATTGAAAAAAGTTTCTTCCAATCTCTGAAATTCTTTCCTTGATCTAAATTTGCCAGACATTCCTCTTCTTAGAATATCCGCATCAGAAAGTGATATTTTAGCAAAATGATGCGCGACTTTAATTACATCTTCTTGATAGACCATTACCCCATAAGTTTCATCCATTAATTCATCCATTTTCGGATGAATAGATTCGAATGATTTTTTCGCTTGTCTCATATGATGTCGTTCTATATAAGTTCTCATCATGCCGGACCTGGCTACACCTGGACGAATAATAGAACTGGCAGCTACTAGTGTAATGTAATCTTGACATTGTAGCTTTCCCAATAACATACGCATGGCGGGCGATTCAACATAAAAACATCCCATAGTATGTCCTGTACTGAGTAGCTTTTTTATTTTAGGATCTTCCTTAAAGTCATCGAACCTTTTAGTATCTACTTGAATGTTTCTGTTTTCCTTAATTAGGGAAACTGTATCTTTAATATGTCCCAGTCCCCGTTGACTGAGTACATCAAATTTATAAATACCCATGTCTTCTGCATTATGCATTTCAAAGTGTGAAACGGGTAGCCCTTTTGGAGGGAGTTCAGTAGCAGTATAAGCATAAATAGGTTTTTTGGTAATCAATATGCCCCCTGCATGAATAGAAAGATGAGTAGGAATTTCACGCATTCGTTGAGCGTATTGGAGGATTAGCTTTTTGATGTGATCGCGGCCGCTAAACTTCCCTGAAACCAATAAATCTATTTCTTCCTTTGGGAGACCAAAAACTTTTCCTAATTCCCTGATAGCTGATTTATCTTTAAAAGTAGTATGGGTGCCAAGTAAAGCAACATGGTCTGATCTTTCGCCACCATACTTTTCAAAAACGTATTGGTAAATACGATCTCTATCCTTCCATGAAAAATCCATGTCAAAATCAGGAGGAGAGGAACGGCTAGGATTAAGGAATCTTTCAAAGTAAAGGTCTAGTTCTACAGGGTCTACATCGGTGATGTTCAAACAGTAGGAAATCATACTGTTGGCACCACTTCCTCTACCTACATATTCAAACCTTTGTTTGTGGGCATATTCCACGATGTCATGGCTTACCAGATAATATGCTTCAAAATCTTTCTTTGCGATGATTTCTAATTCTCGTTGAAACCTTTCTTCCGTTTTGTGGTTTATTTTATTGAGATATCGTTTTTGATAACCTTCTTCGGCTTTGGCTTTTAAATATAGAAAATCCTCCTTTTTACTGCCATGTATATGCTTGATGTTTTTATCGGTTCCCATTTCAAAATCAATATGACAGCTGTCCAGTAATTTTTCTGTATTCCGAATGATTTCCGGGTATTGTTCGAAATATCCCTTTAATTCTTTTTCAGATACCATTACCTCATTTTCATTTGCTTGGCTTGCTGGGTCTAGTTTGCTGAGCAAGGTATTTTGATCAATTACCCGTAATAACCGGTGAATATTGAAAGTTGTGCGATCTTTGAACGTAACTGGGTGCAAGATGACTGCTTGTTGAATAAGCTCTTTTTGTTTGCTTGTGTAAAGCTTATTTAAGTCATTAATCTTTAGGCCTACATATTCATTTTTCTTGGGTGTTATCTGAAGGTTTGAAACTGGGTAAATAAAAAAAGTATCGTGTATGATTGGGGCTTCTTTTTTGAAAGGTAATTTTTGAGTGTTACAATATGATAAATACCTGTTAAGCCCTTCAAACCCATCATTATTTTTGGCAATTCCAATATATAGCAATTCATTATCTTGCCGGAATTCTATGCCCAGTGCTATTTCTAAAGAATGTTCGCTTCTTCGCTCCCTACAGACCCTTAAAAAGTCAATGTAACCAGAAGTATTATTGATATCGGTTAATACCAATTTATGTATACCACACCTCATTGCTTCATCAAATAATTCGGTTATTGATAAAGAGCCATATTTAAAACTGAAATATGTGTGACAGTTTAGAAACATTGAATTTAAATAGTAAATCTTTTGAGTTTGCCGATCATGTACTCTAAGGTTGTGAATATTTCGTCACAATCGTTTCTTAATGTTGTGTAACGTTCTTCAGGTAAATAACCGATATCTTTTAGTAAACGGAGTAAGTAATTGGTCTCTTTAATTTCTTTGCGTGATAAGTTTAGTTTGATGAAAACATCTTTTTTAGAATCTTTTTCCATTACTCCTTCTAATTTGGCTCCTATTGAGGTGCCCCTTATCAAGAGTTGTTTCGAAAGGAAAAAGTCTTGCTGTTCTTTTGATAGCCCTTGATACATATTGACGACCTTAAGGGCAAAATCGTAGCTTTTTATCTTTACATTTTTTTCTGTCACGATCAAATTAGTTTAATGTATTTGTTATCTGTAATTTGATGATTGGCGTAGCTGGATCATTGTATTGACCTAGTTAAACCCTCATTGCTTTTGGTGTCTTTACACCTATATATTAACCTCAATTAGTTTGAAACTGATAATCCCCCAAATAAGATATTTATCCATTTTCAAAGGAATAATCTTATTTTGATTTCCCAACTCTTCTATGAGTGCCCAATCCTTCGTCTGAGGCTTCGACAATCAATGATAGCTTTTTAGTAGAGGGGTCACTTACTTTTTTGTCTGTTTTAATCCCTAAGGGATATTAATTCCCCGACTCTTGAGTTGATCATTAAATTATTGCCCATAGATACCCCGTACCCTTGGGTCGGGGTTGGTTCATTCTCTAGGAGAATTAAATTTTTGCCCCGTACCCTTGGGCAATGCTATTAAGTTAAGAATTTGGAGGGCTGAACCGGGCTTTCGGCTATATCTTTTTCTTACCAGAAAAAGGATGTCGCCTCTATCCCTGCCCCAGATTTCCTTCCCTTTTGTGTTAGCTTAATAGCATTGTACCCTTGGGTCGGGGTTGGTTCATTGACCCGTATTTGAAGTAGGGTAATTCAATAATCAATGCCCTAGGGAATATTCATCTTTTATCTAGTAATTTTAAAACCTAGGTTTTGTCACCTGCCATCAAATAGGTTATTATCCATTCTTATTCTATTGTTTACATCTGCTGTAGCTGCCCTGATAATACTGGTTTGTCCATATTTGCCTTTTATTTTGTCTAAAGCTTGATAGAGTTTGATGCTTTCCTCTGTGTCATCAAACAAATTGATCTGATAATTCCCATGAACAAGCGCACTAAATCTTATACCAATTAGTCTAATTAGCATTCTTCTAGTGTACAATTTTTTGAAAAGTGTGAGTGCATGATTAATTAGATTTTGATCTGATGCAGTATAGGCTATTCTAATTTGTTTAGTTTCTGTATCAAAGTTGGAATACCTTATTTTAACTGCAATACAAGAAGTGAGTTTTTTACTTTCTCTTAACTTAAAGGCTAATTTTTCTATCATGGCGATTAAGATTACCTTCATTTTCACAATGTCAGTTGTATCTTGATTAAAAGTGCATTCGGTAGAAATAGATTTTCTTTCTGTATAAGCAGTTACAGGAGAGTGGTCAATGCCGTTTGCCTTGTGCCATAAAACTCGTCCATTTTTCCCAAATGCCTGCTCTAGCATTTTGATAGGCATTTGCCTAAGTATCTTGATATGACTAACTCCCATCTCTGCTAAAAATTGAGTCGTTTTAGCACCTACCATCGGTATTTTTTTTACCGATAATGGATCAAGAAAACCCCTTACTTCGTTTTGGGCAATATGCTTCTCTCCATTTGGTTTATATTCGCCAGTGACTACTTTTGACATCATTTTGTTAACAGATACTCCCATTGAAATAGGTAAACCTGTTTCTGTGATGATCTTTCTCCGCAATTTTTTTGCCCAATCTACAGTACCAAAGAAACGATCTAAGCCAGAAGCATCAATGTAAAACTCATCAATAGATGCTTTTTCAAATAAGGGAGATTCTTCTTGAATAATTTCAGTAATGATGTGTGAGTGTTTACTATAAGCTTCCATGTCACCAGAAATTATTTTGGCATCAGGGCAAAGCTGTAAAGCCATACGGATAGGCATTGCAGAATGCACACCAAATTTCCTTGCTTCATAACTGCAGGAGGCAACTACTCCTCTATGACTACTTCCACCTACTATCAATGGCAGTCCTTTTAATTTACTGTTTAAAAGGCATTCAACAGATACAAAGAAAGCATCAAGGTCCATATGGATGATGGTCTGAGGGTTAGGTGGTGAAGGCACGTGGTGTATTCGATCCTTGATGCTGTTCATTGTATTAAGTTGTTATGTTTAATAAATAATACCTGTTAAAGTGATTGCTATTTTGATTAGTAATTGCAGTTGCTTTATCTAATGAAATTGCTAAATACTTCAGGTGATTTTAGTTATTTTCTACTTTATTGAGTATTTTAGCTAAAATATTTAGTAATTCCTTTGCAATAGTAATGCTTTTCGCTAATTTTACTACTATAAATACTAATTTAAATAGTAAAAATTTTAAAAATGAATTGGACCGTAGAAAATATTCCTCAGATGCCAAATTTTACTTTTGACAAGAATTACAGATTGAAATTATCTTCTAAGAAATTGAAGTCTGGAAAATGCCAAGTAAAATTCCACGCGATGGTAAGAACCAACAAAAGCATGTATGGCTATGTTTTAGCAGATTCCCAAGAAACCTTGAAAGAAGTGGTGCATAAAATAAAAAACCGCCTTGACTTAGTGAAAAATAGGGATAGTTTCCATCATATTAATTTATATACAATAGGTAAAAGAAGGCCAGAAGATATGAATATCCTTATCTTTGAAGGATAGATAGTATTGGTGAGTGAGTAAGCAAGATCGTTGAAAATACAGAGATGTCACATATTAGTAAGAATATCAAATATTTAAGAAAGAAGCACTATTATACACAAGAGACCTTTGCGGAGGCAATTGAAATAAAACGTTCTCTGGTAGGTGCATATGAAGAAGGCAGGGCTGATCCAAGAATCAATAATTTATTGAAGATTTGTGATTTTTTCAAAGTCTCTCTTGATACATTTATCAATAAAGATGTCTCTACGCTTTCTGATGACGATTTATACGATGATTCAGGCACTAAAAAAGAAAAACTAAAAGTGCTTTCTATTACAGTAGACCAGAATGATAATGAAAACATTGAATTGGTCCCTCAGAAAGCGTCTGCTGGTTATACAAATGGGTATGCAGATCCAGAATACATAGAAGAACTTCCAAAATTTAAATTACCCATGTTACCAGGGAATGCTACCTATAGGGCATTTGAAATATCCGGAGATTCAATGCTTCCATTATTGCCAGGAACTGTTGTGATAGGTGAATATTTAGAGGAAATAAGTCGTGTGAAAAACGGAAATACTTACGTTTTGGTGACAGCCAAAGAAGGGATTGTTTATAAAAGAGTCTTTAATTACGTAGCTGAAAAAGGTAAATTATACCTTGTTTCCGATAACAAGTCATACTCAGCGTATGAGGTAGCCGCAGAAGAAATTATGGAAATATGGGAAGCAAAAGCTTTCATTAGTGTGAATTTTCCCATGCCTGCTTCAGAAGAGGAGATGAGTTTAGAGAAATTAACAAATATTGTGGCTGAGATGAAACATGATATTGTCAAAATTAAAGATCACATTATTTAAGAAGGTTATTGGCAAGGCATATTGATGACATATTTGTTTTTTAGCAGTTATCTATATCTAAATTGCTGTACTTTCGTTGACTAGTTTTAAAACTTGTCAAATTAGGTGAAGAAAAATATCATATGTTGCTTAGTTTTCTTATTTATAGGGACAGCAGCTATCGCACAGAAAATTACCATTACAGGGAAGGTTATAGAGATTGCTACTGGTGCTCCAGTACCATTTGCTAATGTTGTGGTGAAAGGGACAAGTGTAGGTACTACTACGGATTTTGATGGGGTATATTCATTCTCAATAGATAAGGGTGCCGATTCACTTGAAGTTAGATACATTGGGTTTATCCCAAAAGTTAAGAAAATTAGTGCCTCACCATCACAGGTCATTAACTTCCAATTAGCAGAGGATGTTGTTAATTTGGCAGAAGTAGTAATTTATGCTGGAGAGAATCCAGCTTTTGAAATTGTAAGAAATGTTGTCCGTAATAAATCCAAGAATGATAAAAGGAGTTTAGATGCTTATCAGTATGAAAGTTATACGAAAGTAGAATTAGACGTTGACAATTTATCAGAAAAATTCAAAAAACGGAAGGTAGTACAAAAAATCACTCAAGTACTAGATAGTATAGAACAGATTGCTGGAGATGATGGTAAACCAATTTTACCTGTTTTTATATCTGAAGCCATATCTAATTTTTACTATAAGAAAAACCCAACATTTAGGTATGAAAATGTAGTAAAGACCAAAGTAACAGGAGTTGGTATTACAGATGGGACATTGACATCACAGGTGATAGGTTCTACATTTCAAGAATACAACTTTTATCAGAATTGGTTAAATATTGTCAGTAAAGAATTTGTTTCCCCAATAGCTGATGGTTGGAGGATCTATTACGATTATGATTTGACAGATAGTCTATACATTGGTAATGATTTTTGCTATCGGTTGGATTTCTTCCCCAGACGTGAACAGGATTTGGCATTTAAGGGTACTATGTGGATTACTAAAGACGAATATGCTTTGAAGCGTATTGATTGTGCAGTTCCTAAAGCAGCAAACCTAAATTTTATTGAGAAGCTAAAGGTTCAACAAGATTTAGTAAAAACAGAAGCAGGGCCATGGATCCCAGAGAAAACAAGGGTCGTGGTAGATGTGGCACAGGTCACCAAGAAAACGGCAGGTTTAATTTCTAAATTTTATGTTTCTACAAAAGATATTGTAGTCAATAAACCACACCCAAATAGCTTTTATGAAAATCCAGTGACTTTGGAAGAAGATGTCCGTTCTTATGATGAAGATTATTGGGATATACATAGACATGACTCATTGACTTCAACAGAAATCAATGTTTATAGAATGATCGATTCCATAAAGGCTATCCCAGTGATAAAAACGACTACAGATTTAGCAAAAGTAGCTGCTACGGGTTTCTATCAGATAGGTAAAGTTGAATTGGGACCTTATTCAACTTTATTCGGTAACAATGATGTAGAGGGTATCCGCTTGGGTTTTGCAGGAAGAACCTCTATTAATTTCAGTAAAAAATTGGTGTTGGGTGGTTATATAGGCTATGGTTTTGATGATAGGGATTTTAAATATCAGGCTTATGCTGATATTATATTGAATAGACGCCAATGGACTACATTGCATTTGGAAAGAAGGGCTGAAGTTGAACAAATTTGGTTGCTTAACGAAAATATTGACCCGGCAAGTTTTCTTTTTACATTTTCTCGATTTGGTAACTTGACCCAGCCTTTTAAAACAGAAAAGAATTTAGTAAGGTTTCAGAGACAGGTCACTACTGGTATACAACAGACCATTGAATTTAAAAACCAGAGTTTTAACCCATTGTTTGATTTTCAATTTCGCAGAGACCCAAGTGGGGACTTGACCAACTTAGGGCAGCAATTTGAGATATCTGAAATCAGTATAGAAACCAGGTACGCAAGGGATGAATTATTTATTTTAAGTGATAATCAACGCCTTAGTCTAGGAACTACTAGGTTTCCGGCCATAGATGTTAGGTATACATATGGCTTTAAAGGTTTCCTTGGGAGTGATTTTACTTATCATAAATTAGGAATTAAGATACAAAAAGCTCAGAAATTGGGTGCTTTGGGACGTTCAAATTTTAATTTAAATGGAGGTTATATTTTTTCAGAACTACCTTATCCATTGTTGACAAACCATTTGGGGAATGAAACCCCATTTTATGTAGATTTTGCATACAATTTACTGGACTTTTTTGAATTTTCAAGTGATCGGTTTGCTGAGCTTAGGTATAGACACCAATTTGAAGGGTTTTTATTGAATAGAATACCATTGTTCAAAAAACTTAAGTGGAGAGCAGTAGGTACCGCCAATATTTTGTTTGGTGGACTAAGTGATAAAAATAGAGCCCTGATTCCAACAGAAGATGGAAATGGCGACCCAATTGAGCAACCGTTTAGTACTTTGAACTCTGGTGTACCTTATATTGAATTGGGTTATGGACTGGAGAATATTTTCAAAGTGTTTAGGGTAGATGCTTTTCACAGGTTAACTTATACTGATCGGGCAGGAGTGAATAATTTTGGTGTAAAATTCAGTTTGCAATTAATCTTATAATCACCAAGTGCTATTGGTAGATTGTCAATCTTAATTAATTTTGCCAATATGAGGATTTTTGTATTTCCCCTTATCGCTGTTATATTCTTCCTGACGGGGTGTAATGATTTTTTTTCCAATGAGAAAATGAACGGTATCCCTGATAAGGGTAAATCATTTAGTACTGGAGTTATCAAATACCTCAATGATCAGATTAGAAGTAATCCTTCAGACATTTCTTTATACCTAGAGAAAGCCAAGTATTATGAACAAGAGAATTGGCCTGTAGATGCGTTAATTGACCTTAATCAAATCATTAAGTTTGATTCTGCAAATTTAGATGCCAGAGCATATAGACAATCTTATTATCTTAAACATAATCGCTTTAAAGATGCATTGAGTGATTTAAGTTTTATAGAAAGAAAAACAGAGCTCTCCCAGAGTCAGCAAAATAGTAAATTGAGTGCATTGTATGGGTTGCAAAGGTATGATTTGTTTTTTGAGCTTTCTAAACAAGTTTCAATCAATTATTTGAATTCGTTTAACAGGAAGTTACTAGGTCAGTATTATTTATCAAATGAAGATTCTTTGATGGCCATTAGACAGTTCTATTTCAATTACCTACAAGATGAAATAGACGAATTGCAATTGCTTACCCTTGTAGACTTATTGATTGAGCATTCATATACAACTGCTGCGATTGATGTCTTGGATCATGTGAATTCCGAAGATCCATATTTTAAGTTGGTAAAGTCAAAAATTTTAATTCTTAATGGTTCTGAAAGTGAAGGGGTAACCTTATTAAAATCATTGATTGATCATGGAAATGCTTCTGCTTTGTTTTATATAAATGAGTTCTACCAGAATAAAGGAGTAATTGATTCAGCTATTTATTATAATAATCTCTTCCTTCAAAATACAGACTCCTCTAAACAGGTGCTTAGATTGCAAGGTAAATATTATCAAGACAAGTATTTTTGGAATAAATCCCTTCAATTTTACCAAGCAATTTTAAAAAATGACCCTGCTGATCAAGAAGCTCTCCGAGAATCAGGGATTGTAAAAGGAAAAATTGCATATTTGCAAAACTTAAGAAGTAAACGGAATACTATTCCGGAAACTAATAATTTAGTACCAAGAAAATCAGATTTTTAATGAGTTCAGAATTGATTCAAGTTACATTGCCAGATGGTACTGTAAAGGAATTTGACAAAGGAGCTACTTCTATGGATGTAGCATTGTCTATCAGTGAAGGTTTAGCTAGGAATGTTTTGGCTGCTTCAGTTAATGGTGAAACGTGGGATGCAAATAGACCAATCACCACAGATGCTTCTGTTTCATTATTAACATGGAATGACCAAGATGGTAAATCTACTTTTTGGCATTCTTCAGCACATTTATTGGCAGAAGCTCTCGAATCTCTTTACCCGGGTATCAAATTTGGCATTGGCCCTTCTATAGAACACGGCTTCTATTATGATGTTGACTTTGGTGAACAAGATTTTGATTCAGAAAATCTGAAAGCATTAGAAGATAAGATATTAGAATTAGCCAAGCAAAAAAATCCTTATTTACGTGAGGATGTCAGTAAAAAAGATGCACTTGCTTACTTTAAAGAAAAAGGAGATGAGTACAAACTTGATTTATTAGATGGTTTAGCGGATGGCACAATTACTTTTTATAAGCAAGGAGAATTTACTGACTTATGTAGAGGGCCACACATTCCTCATACTGGTTTCATAAAAGCTGTTAAAGTATTAAATATTGCTGGGGCATATTGGAGAGGAGATGAAAAGAATAAACAGTTAACTAGACTTTATGCAATCACTTTTCCTAAGCAAAAAGAACTGAAAGAATATTTGGCACTTTTAGAAGAGGCAAAAAAACGTGATCATAGAAAGATAGGTAAAGAATTAGAATTATTTACTTTTTCAGAAAAAGTAGGTGCTGGTTTACCATTGTGGCTTCCCAAAGGGGCGATGCTGAGGGATCGTTTGGAGACCTTTATGAAGAAAGCTCAGATCAAAGCTGGTTATCAGCCAGTTGTGACTCCGCATATAGGTAATAAAGAATTATACGTTACTTCTGGGCACTATGAAAAATATGGTGAAGATTCTTTTCAGCCTATTGATACACCCCATGAAGGTGAACAGTTTTATTTAAAACCAATGAACTGCCCACATCACTGTGAGATTTATAAGGCAAGACCTAGGTCTTACAGAGATTTGCCTTTGAGGTTGGCTGAGTTTGGAACTGTATATCGGTACGAACAAAGTGGCGAATTGCATGGATTGACCCGTGTCAGAGGGTTTACCCAAGATGATGCGCATATTTTCTGTACGCCAGATCAAGTAAAAGAAGAATTTATTAAAGTGATAGATCTAGTATTATATGTATTTAGGTCTTTGGGCTTTGAAAATTATACGGCACAAATCTCTTTGAGAGATCCGGAAAACAAGACCAAGTATATTGGTTCTGATGAAGCTTGGGATAGAGCAGAAAGAGAAATACAAGAAGCCACTGAAGAAAGGGAGTTAGTAACTGTAACTGAGTTAGGGGAAGCTGCTTTTTATGGCCCTAAGCTTGACTTTATGGTAAAGGATGCTTTAGGAAGAAGTTGGCAACTAGGAACTATACAAGTGGATTACCAATTACCTGATAGGTTTGAATTGGAATATGTAGGATCAGATAATCAGAAACATAGGCCTGTTATGATCCACAGAGCACCATTTGGTTCACTAGAGAGGTTTATTGCTGTACTCACAGAGCATTGTGCTGGAAATTACCCTTTGTGGCTGACTCCAGATCAGATTTCTATTTTACCAATATCTGAAAAATTTGCTGACTATGCGAATGAGATCTATGAACTTTGTGAAGAATATGATATCAGAGGACTGATTGATCACCGAGATGAAAAGATTGGTAGAAAAATTAGAGATGCAGAAGTAGGTAAGATTCCATTCATGTTAATAGTGGGAGAGAAGGAAAAAGAAGAAGGTAAAATCTCAGTTAGGGAGCATGGTAAAGGTGATGTAGGTACGTTTACTAAGCTCGAGTTTATTGATTTTTTCAAGAAAAGAGCAAAAGAGTCACAAAATCAGTAAGAAAATTTACTTAAAAGGTGAAGGAATTGTAGAAAACGCCTTTTAAATAATAAAAATATGTGGATATTTGCGACCTGAATTATTACACTAAACAAAAAGGAGGTAAAAGATTAGCAAACAAAGGAGATATAACAGGAATAGGGGCAGAGTAGAAGAGCCTTATAAAGTGAATGAAAAAATTACAGCAAGGGAAGTTCGTGTAGTCGGGGACAATGTAGCAGTAGACGTCTATTCTTTAGATAAAGCATTGGAAATGGCAAGGGGACAAAGCCTTGACCTAGTAGAGATATCACCGAAAGCCGTTCCTCCAGTTTGTAAGATTATCGATTACTCTAAATTTAAGTACGAGCAAAAGAAAAAGCAGAAGGAGATCAAGGCTAAATCTCAAAAAACGGTGATTAAAGAAATTAGGTTTGGGCCTAATACTGACGATCATGATTTTGAGTTTAAGCTGAAACATGCGATCAAGTTTTTACAAGAAGGAGCTAAAGTGAAAGCTTATGTTCATTTTGTAGGAAGGACAATTGTTTTTAAGGAAAGAGGAGAGATATTGCTTTTAAAATTTGCACAGGCTTTAGAAGAATATGGTAAAGTAGAGCAGTTACCTAAATTAGAAGGTAAAAGAATGTTCTTAATCATGGCTTCTAAGTCCGCAAAAAAGTAATTAGTTAATTATTTAATATATACGTAATGCCGAAAGTAAAAACTAAATCGGGAGCGAAAAAAAGGTTTAAACTTACAGGTAGTGGTAAAATCAAAAGAAAGCATGCTTTCAAAAGCCACATCCTTACTAAGAAAGAAACCAAGCAAAAGAGAAATCTTACACAAGCAGGACTTGTTCATAAATCTGACGAGCCGAATGTGAAAGCTATGCTCAACATCTAAAAATCTTGCGAAAGACGCAAGATTGAAGGTTTAATTGTTTAACCGGAATATGTGGCAAAAAGATCAGTAAATAAGCTGGCGCCCATAATCAAAAAAGAAAAAAGAAATGCCAAGATCAGTAAATCATGTAGCATCCAAAGCCAGAAGAAAAAGGGTCTTAAAGATGGCCAAAGGTTACTTTGGAAGAAGAAAGAATGTTTGGACTGTTGCTAAAAATGCAGTCGAAAAAGGTTTAGTCTATGCTTACAGAGATAGAAAAGCCAAGAAAAGAGAGTTTAGAGCACTATGGATTCAAAGAATCAATGCAGGTGCTAGAGAATATGGAATGTCTTATTCTCAGTTTATGGGTAAGTTGAAAGCTGCTAATGTTGAGTTAAACAGAAAAGTTTTAGCTGATTTAGCAATGAATAACCCAGAAGCTTTTAAAGCAATCGTAGAGAAAGTGAAATAAGTTTTTCTGAAAATGTGATATTAAGCCTTAACATTAATTGTCAAGGCTTTTTTTGTTTTTGGGAGATTCCAGCTTAATGGTTAACTGTCAATTTATTGATTAGAGATTTCCTAACCCGAGTTTGATTATTAAACCCGAATGATGCATTAGACTTTTAAGAGAAAATCATAAGTGACTAGATGACTGTTAGTTATGGTTTGCATCAAATTTCTATTGCATCATTCGGGTTAAAGTGCGTTTAATAGGTACTCAACCTATGTAGCCTTATACTATTTTGAAAGATTAACAGCTGCAGTGGAACTGGAAGTACTTGATTGACAATTCCTAATTAGAGTGAAAGTTCATCACTTCTTAATAGCAGTAATTTTATTTATTTTATCCCTTTTTACCTCATAGATCAATACAAGCTCAACTATTTCACTTGCTCCCATTCTTCCTTGGATTTGTTCATGATCTATAACCTTATTGTCAAAACTTATTCTCTTGATAATCTTGGAGTGTAAATTAGGAGATGATTCAAATAGCTTTTGGTAAATATTTTTGACAGCTTGGATTCCTTCAGTATTTGGGTTGGGTTCAGGAAAGGTAAACAGCTTAATTTTTTCGTCAAATGATGACATAAAGCCTTCTATGTCTCTATTATTATAACAATCTAAATTGTGTTGTACTATTTCTTCAGGGGTATTGTTTTGCACAGTTTTAAGCTTTTTACACCAAATTACTTTTAACACTTCGTATATCTTTCTGTTTATTTCTCATTCTCATGCGTTAAAAATCCTTTGGATAGTGGCGCTATTCCTTCATTTTTTGCCTTTGAGAATAAAAAATAGACTAAGAAATCTAATCCGAACTTTTAAAGCTAAATTGGTATTAGTTATTTTTGATAGGACTAAGGTATATATTTTAAGTATGATTTTTTCTAAATTTCCTTTATTGCCTATTTGTGGTACAATCTTGTTAATTATATTTAGTTAAAGAAGTTAAAATTTTTGCTTTTTAAAAGATCATTCTATTTTACATGATCAATGCATAGAGGTAAATTCATAAAATTATTAGGAATCACTGGTGTGGCTGCTATATGCACTCCATCACCTACATTCGGGCATAGCCAAACAAGGCAACTAGGAAGACCTGAAAGGCTGAAAATTGGTGATAAAGTAGGTGTTATCACACCGGGAAGTGCTTTAAGTGAGTCCGGTTTTGAAGAGGCATTAGAAAATATTAAATCTTTAGGTTTGATACCGATTCCTGCCACACATGCCAATAAAAAATATGGATTTCTGGGAGGTACTGATTTTCAACGTTTGTCTGATTTACATGAAATGTTTGAAAGGGATGATATCAAGGGGATTATCTGCGCAAGAGGAGGGTATGGAACAGGTAGGTTATTAGAGCACTTAGATTTTGACTTGATCAGAAGAAACCCCAAAGTATTTGTCGGGTTTAGTGATATAACGGCCTTACTCAATGCAATTTATAAGGAAACTAAATTGATTTGCTTTCATGGGCCTGTTGGGGCTTCTGATTTTACAGGTTTTACTAGAAGTAATTTTGAACAAACGCTGTTTTCAGGAAAAGCATTACACTTAGAAGCTGATAATGGATATACAATTACCAAAGGATCAGGAAAAGGTAGGTTGGTAGGCGGAAATCTTACATTGATCAACTCCTTGATAGGAACACCTTATGAAATAAATTTACGGAACAAAATTCTTTTGATAGAGGAAGTAGGGGAATCACCTTACCGCATTGATAGAATGCTAACTCAATTGCTTAACTCTGGACAATTACAACGAGCAAATGGAATTGTCTTTGGTCGTTTTGTTGGTTGTGATATAGCATCTGATGACCCAGATTATAAAAGTAAATTTACATTGAAACAAGTATTGAAAGAAAGAGGACTGCAGGCAAACATACCGTGTTATTATGGGTTTGATTTTGGCCATATAGATGATAACGCAACTTTGCCTATTGGTATGAAAGTGTTTTTTGATGCAGATAAAGGGATTTTGAAGTCACAAAAATCAGCTATTCGTTAAACAACCTAAACTTTATTGCCATTTGAAGACTATATGTGATAATTGGTTTTTGCGTTTGGTTTTCTGTGTTTATAATTGCGATCGTTTTAAAATTAAGCAATAGATAAGGTTTTTTAGAAATTATAAAGGGAAGTTATTCCTGGAATAAAACAAGTTTAACCTTAAGCCTATTGCTGTAATTCTCTCTTATATGAATTTTGAAGGAAAATTAGCCGCTTTTCAAGGAATTAAAACTCCTTTTTTTTACTATGACATGGAGCTTCTTCAAGCAACCATTGATGAGGTTAAAGCTTGTATTAAAGACACAAACTTTCATGTACACTATGCGATGAAAGCAAATGTGAATGAGCCTCTTTTGAAACAGATCAAGAAAAATGGGTTTGGTGCTGATTGTGTAAGTGGCAATGAGATTAAACGCGCTTTGTCCGTAGGTTTTTTGCCGGAAGATATTGTGTTTGCTGGTGTAGGTAAGAGTGATGAGGAGATTGCTTATGCATTGGATCAAGATATTTTCGCATTCAATTGTGAATCTTTACAAGAGATTGAAGTAATCAATGAATTTGCTAAAGAGAGGAAACAAATAGCTAAAGTGGCTTTAAGGTTAAATCCAAATGTAGATCCTGAGACTCATCAATATATTACAACAGGACTTAGCGAAAATAAGTTTGGTATTAGTTTGGATGATTTAGATGCTATTTTTGACCAATTCCCAAAATGGAAACATATAAGAATTGAGGGAATTCACTTTCATATTGGATCCCAAGTAACAAAACTTGAGAAATATATTGAATTGTGTGAACGAGTGAATGACTTGGTTTTACATTTTGATGATAAAGGAATAAAACTTACTTATATCAATTTAGGTGGTGGACTAGGTATAGACTATGAAAACCCTGAAAAAAATCCAATAGCACCTTTTAAAGAATATTTTGGTAATGTAAAAAAACATTTGAAGGTCTCACCTGAAATGTCTATCCATTTTGAATTAGGAAGATCTATAGTTGGTCAATGTGGAAGCTTGATTACTAAAGTATTATATACCAAAGATGGTGCATCAACAAATTTTTTAATAGTAGATGGGGGGATGACTGAACTGATCAGGCCAGCTCTTTATCAGGCTCATCATAAAATTATCAGTTTTGCTGAAACAAATCTTGAAAAAAAGTATGATGTAGTAGGTCCTATTTGTGAAACTTCTGATTTTTTTGGTAAGGGAATCACAATGAATTACTCTAATAGAGGGGATTTAATAGCTATCCTTTCAGCTGGGGCTTATGCACAGGTAATGGCCAGTAATTATAATTTAAGAGATAGAGCAGAATCTGTATATAGTGATCAGTTAACATAAAGATTGAGCAACTCTATGATAAAAGTTTCCGCTGGTCAATAATTACTTGTATTAGTAGTGGCCGTGTGCATAACTTGGTCTTATGATACATAGAAGCATCACAATATTATTGGTATTTATTGTTATATCTGCCAATAGTCTTATTGCACAAAATAAGAGTTATTTCCCTGATAGAAACAATTGGGATGAGAAAACGCCGAAGAGCGTCAAGCTTAATAGCCAAAAGCTAAGTGAGGCAGTACAATTTGCCAAAGACAATGAGTACAGTGGTGAAAGGGATCTTAAATTAGCAATTATAAAAGGCTTTGCAAGAGAACCATTTCATGAAATATTAGGCCCAGTAAGAGATAGGGGAGCAGCAGCTGGGTTAGTAATCAAAAATGGTTATGTAGTTGCTAAATGGGGAGATGTAGATCGAGTGGATATGACTTTTAGTGTGACTAAATCTTACTTGTCCACTATGGCAGGTTTGGCATATGATAAAGGTCTTATAACTAGCACAGATGATAAGGTGGGTGATTATGTATGGGATGGAACCTTTGACGGCCAGCATAATCGTAAAATTTCATGGGATCATTTGCTTACACAATCATCAGATTGGTCTGGTGATTTATTTGGTTTAAAAGACTGGGCAGATAGGCCTCCAAGAGAAGGTGATATTGTTGATTGGAAAGCTAGAGAACTAAAAGAACCAGGTACAGTTTTTGAATACAATGATGTAAGAGTGAATGTTTTGGCTTACTCTTTACTACAAGTATGGAGAAAACCATTACCAGTAGTTCTCAAAAATAACATCATGGATAGGATAGGAGCGTCTTCTACTTGGAGATGGTATGGTTACGATCATGCATGGGTAAATATAGACGGACAAAAGGTACAAAGTGTAACCGGTGGTGGACATTCTGGTGCTGGATTGTTCATAAATACATATGACCATGCAAGGTTTGGTTTATTGTTTTTGAATAATGGGGTTTGGAATGGTCAAAGAATCCTTTCTAAAGAATGGATAGATAAGGCCAGGCAGTCATCTGCAGCCGATGAGCGCTATGGTTATATGTGGTGGCTAGCGAAGGGCCCAAATGATTGGGAAGGATTTTCAACGGATGTTTTCTATGCAGCAGGTTTTGGCGGAAATTTCATCATTGTGGATCAAGAGCATGATCTTTTAGTTGTTACCAGGTGGCTAGAACCTTCTAAACTAAAAGAATTTATGGAATTAGTAGGTAAATCATTATAATTTTTAACTGCTCGGCAAGTGAGCCATACTTCTTAAAATAGCCCTGATAGAAACGGCAGCTGCTTACAGCTTTTTTGCTGTAAGTACTATAGTGTATAGCAGGAACAGGCCATTGTAGAAGGGAAACTCTTATTGCTTCTTTAATCTCTAAGGGATATTAATTCCCCTGGTCGGGCACCCCAACTCTTGAGTCGATCATTAAATTATTGCCCATAGATACCCCGTACCCTTGGGTCGGGGTTGGTTCATTTTTAAGGTGCGTATTTACACTTTTGGCGCGACTTATAGCGTTTGGTTGCGAATCTTACGCATATGATTTGTCTGTATTTAATGTATATATTACTTTTGCTTTACTAATAATTAGTACACTAACTATTAGTGGGTTTAATATATGCAAGAACAATACGCAACATATTCATTTCTTTTAGATAGAACCGCAAGGAGAGTAAAACAATTTGCTCAGAAACGATTTAAGGATTTTGGATTTGAAGTGACTGTAGATCAGTGGATTATCCTTAAGAAGTTAGGCGAAAACCAAGGGTTGAATCAAAAAGAACTAGCCGAGTTAGTATTTAAAGATAATCCTACGCTTACTAGAATTATTGATTTATTGGTAGAGAAAGGTTTTGTGCAGCGAAGGACAGATTTAGCAGATAGAAGGAAATTTAAGCTTGAATTAACCCAAAAGGGAGAGGAGATTTTGAACTTATATGAATCTCAGATAAAGGAAATTAGATTAAAAGCGTGGGAAGGTCTGTCAGAAGACGATTTTCTTTATTTTAGCAAAATTATTAATACGATATATCGCAACCTAGAAGAGTGATATTGGGTATATAGATGAATTAGAATAACAACAGATTTTTGAATCATGGATCAGAATAAAATAAGTACAGATTTATGCATTATTGGGGCAGGCCCAGTAGGTTTATTTGCAGTTTTTGAAGCAGGCCTATTAAAGATGCGTTGTCATTTAGTAGATGTACTTCCACAGCCAGGTGGTCAACTATCAGAAATTTATCCTAAAAAACCTATTTATGATATCCCAGGTTACCCAGAGGTAAAAGCTCAGGATTTAGTGGATAACTTAATCAAACAAATAGAGCCGTTTAATCCTGGTTATACACTAGGTGAGAGAGTTGAAGAATTGACTAAACATGATGATGGCACTTTTTCTGTTACTACTACAGACCAGACAGTAATTGATTGTAAGGCCGTAGTAATAGCTGGTGGACTAGGTTGTTTTGAGCCAAGGAAACCTGCTTTGGCAGATCTAGAAACTTTTGAAAGAAAAGGGGTGGATTATATGGTAAAAGACCCTGAGAAATATAAAGACAAAAAGATTGTTATTGCCGGTGGAGGAGATTCTGCACTTGACTGGACTATCTTCTTGGCAGAACTTGCCAGTGAATTGACACTGGTACATAGAAATGCCACGTTTAGGGGGGCTCCTGATTCTGCTGATAAAGTATTTGAATTAGCTAAGGCTGGGAAAATAAACTTGTTGCTAAACACTAATTTGAGTGCAGTGAGAGGCAATGGAGTTATTCAAGAAGTGGATGTGATCAATAAAGAAAAGGAACATACGACTATTTCGATTGATAATTTGATCCCGTTATTTGGGTTGAGCCCCAAATTAGGCCCTATTGCAGATTGGAATTTGAACATTGATAAGAATGCCATAGAAGTTAATACTTTTGACTATAGTACTAACATTGAAGGAATATATGCGATAGGTGACATAAATACCTACCCTGGTAAATTGAAGTTGATACTTTGTGGATTCCATGAAGCAGCGTTAATGTGTCAGAGTGCTTTTAAATTTGTTTATCCAGATAAGAAATTGAGTTTTAAATATACTACTGTCAGTGGTGCTCCAACTTTATAAGAAAAATGGTCAAATTTACTGTAGAGAATTTAGCCGGTAAACAGGAGGAAATAGAACTTCCTACCGATATGAATTTAAACTTGATGGAAGCTTTAAAGGCTTCAGATTATGATATTCAAGCTACTTGTGGCGGAATGGCACTTTGTGCAACTTGCCATGTTGCTATTGATAATCATGAAGAGGTTATAGGTGAGCCCCAAGATGCAGAAATGGATATGCTAGATACTTTGCCTGATGCTGATTTTTCTAGTAG
Organism: uncultured Cyclobacteriaceae bacterium; assembly: GCA_937958005.1. Classification (GTDB taxonomy): domain Bacteria; phylum Bacteroidota; class Bacteroidia; order Cytophagales; family Cyclobacteriaceae; genus JANSWY01. Next base: position 3,533 of record CALGOB010000115.1, on the reverse strand, counting down.
GCTGGCGTGCCAAATACCAATAGATGATAAATTGGAAGGTTTATTGATTCATCTTAAAACTGTATAGTTTAAGTAGCAATATTTGCAAAAAGGCCTATTTCATTTTTTGAATTAGGCCTTTTTTATGTTGGGGTTGGGTGGTTTATTGTTTACGAGATTAACTTATACCAATCTAAGTTAGCATCTAGTTAAATTTAACCCGAATGATGCATTAGACTTTTAAGAGAAAATCATAAATGACTGTTAGTTATGGTTTGCATCAAATTTCTATTGCATCATTCGGGTTTATGAGAAATCAGAAGGACAAAAGGAGAAACAAGTTTGTTTATAGGGGCGTATAAGATATTTTAACCCCTAAGGGATATTAATTACCCTAGTCAGGCAACTCGGTTTTTCCGCGGGTGCTGAAGCTTCTTTGCGGAGATGCTGAGTCGATTATTAAATGATTGCCCATAGATACCCGATACCGTTCTGCGAGCGCCGTAGCTTTCTCAGCAGAGGCACTGGGTTGGGGGTTGGTTCATTAAATTTGATTTTGACAAAATGGTAAACCCGCTGAGACAAAAACGCAAGCATTACATTACTATGACGAGTATTTTTAACGCATGGCAAGTATTAAATTTGCTAATAGATATGCGTCTTTATAAGTCTAAATTGGTATTACTGTCTATCCAAAACATATATTCTCCAATACTTTGGATAAGCAAAGTAAATTTTGACCGAACATAAAACACTTTCATATACTTCAAGGACCTTTTTGTAACTTTAAATTTGAATTCTGTATTAGAAATCATTACTAGTTTTATAAGCTGAATAGTTTTTTTTAAGGCATAATTCGAATTAAATAGCTTGTTTCCAGCAATAGAAAGGCATATGGTACTCCAATTGGAATTTGAAGTGATTGTTTAGTGCTTCATATGGCTATGGAAGAGAGAGTAGATACAAATAAAGGACAGATGAAAATAGGATTTATAGGATTAGGTATTATGGGTAGCAGAATGGCTGCAAACCTTCAACAAGCAGGTTATGAGTTGATTATATATAACAGGACTGCAGCCAAAGCGGAAGAACTGGTTAAGAAAGGGGCAAGGTTGGCCAAGAGCCCCTTGGAAGTATCCCAAAAATCAGAAGTAATCATTACGATGATGGAAAACCCGCAAGCCGTAGAAGCAGTGGCCAATGGGGAAAATGGTTTTCTTAATTTATCTGGAGCAAATAGGCTATGGATTGATTGCTCAACAGTGAACCCTTCGTTTGTAAATATGATGGCGAAGAAAGCCTTGACTAAAGGGTTTAGGTTTTTAGATGCGCCAGTTGCGGGCTCTAAAGCCCCAGCTGCTAGTGGAGATTTAGTTTTTTTAGTAGGAGGTGATGAAAGGGATCTAAAAGAAGTGCAGCCTTTATTTGATATTATGGGTAAGAAAACGATTAGGGTAGGCGAGCATGGGAAAGGAGCTTCTATGAAAATAGTTGTAAATATGATGATGGCACAGGCCATGGTAGCATTTTCTGAAGGTACCAGTCTAGGTAAGTCAATGGGCATCTCAGAGCAAGCATTGATGGACGTGGTGCTAAATATACCAGTTTCTGCTCCCTTTTTATCTGCTATAAGGCCAAGAATGGAAAATAGAGACTTTACACCAAACTTCCCGCTCAAGCTAATAAGAAAAGATTTACAAATGGTGTCAGAAACCGCGTATGAAAATGGAGTTAGCATGCCATCTGCTAATTTGGCAAAAGACATATATACTAGAGCTATGAGTGATGGTTTAGGCGATCAAGATTTTTCAAGTTTATTTGGGTATTTAAATAAATAATGTAGCTACATATTATGTCTTTGTTTTGACTGTTAGAGTATTGATTACATAGTATATTGTTTGTTGATAGATTTTTTTCGTAATATCAATTAATAGTAGCTTGATTGCTTAATCAAGAATTCTAATAACCTATTTAACTTACTAATATGAATAAATATGTAATTATTGTGGCAAAAGTACTTTTATCGTTGCCCATGATCGTTTTTGGAGCTAACAAGCTATCTCCATTTTTACCAAACCCAGAATTAGCCAGCGAAGGAGGGAGACTATTTTTTCAAGCAATGTATGGAACTTATTTATTTGTTGTAATTGCTTTAGGGGAGATTATAGGAGGTATTTTACTTTGGGTTAAAAAGTTTGAAGTGATTGGGGCTCTACTGCTAATTCCAATTACTTTTAATATTATTGCCTTTCATGTTGCTCATGATTTAGCTGGATTACCGGGGCCTGGCTTAATTGTTTTCTTAGCCAATATGATATTGTTATATGCAGGTAAAGATAAATTGAAAGCGTTGCTGCAATAGATATGAATAAATAAAGAAGATGGTTCTCATTTCATAGGATCATCTTTTAATTCCTATGGGATATTAATTCCCTGACTCTTGAGTCGATTACTAAATTATTGCCCATAGATAGCCCGTACCCTTGGGTCAGGGTTGGTTCATTATAAGATGCTGATATTGTAGTGGAAAAACCGTGGTTCTGACACGTATAGTTGGGGTGACATGATACGCTATCCCTGTGATCGTTTAGTGTAGGTTGCAAGCCAATCGACTGCTGTAGGGATTTGGATGTAAGTTTTAAACTATTAGTGAGAAAACCCTGTTGTTTTTTGAATGTTAACGCGCGTTATCATTTTTTCAACGACCTGCCCCCACAGCCAGAAAGAAATGGATGAAAGTTACCTAATTGATAAAACCTTTCTTTGAAGGAATGTGTCTTTGAACTGAGAAAATAATCGCACTTAATTTGCTTTAGAAACTTATTATTAAGTATCATCAAATTTAGTCGGATGACAGTAATTATAAACCTGAATTCGGTTATAAAAGTACGTTTAAAAGAACTCCATCTACGCGACACGGAACAGTATTGAAAGATTTTCTGCTGCAGTGGAACTGAGCCAACCCTTACTCTTTGAGAGCGATTGACGGAGTCCCAGACAAAAGCTTGTAAATGAGATGAATATGTAATTTCAAACCAAAAAATGGAAGAGATTATTAATCTAATTCAGGTTATATCTAGGAATCGGTTACTTGATTCTTATTTTAGGTTTTACTGTGTTTTGGGTGTAAATAAATGATTAACATGGAATAGTATTTCACTTTTGCATTTTAAATATTCTATGACTGCTTTGATAGCTTTTATAACAATAAATTAGAATTTATAATGATTTATATTATTTAGAAAAAATAGGTAAAACTAATAAGCCCACGAGATTCACGGTAGAGCCCTTAATTCAAGTTTCTTTTATTTAATCCCTAAGGGATATTAATTCCCCTGGTCGGGCATCCCGACTCTTGAGTCGATCATTAAATTATTGCCCATAGATACCCCGTACCCTTGGGTCGGGGTTGGTTCATTTAAAAAATTACTGGTATCTAATTAAATGATTTGATGTGTTTTTCTTTCTGAAATTTCTACTTTTAGGCCTTCGTGCTGAAGGGTTGACCTGGTTAGGCCTCTCTTTAAAAAAAACTGGCAGAGCCGCGATGGTGT
>CALGOB010000114.1 GCA_937958005.1 uncultured Cyclobacteriaceae bacterium | reverse complement strand
TTTGTGAATATCATCGTGAAATACAAGATCGGTAAGGCATATTATATAAATGAATATCGTAGAAAATTCCACAAGAAGTTCATTTGGTATATACCTTTTATAGCGCCTTTAATCCCTAAGGGATATTAATTCCCCGACTCTTGAGTCGATCATTAAATTATTGCCCATAGATACCCCGTACCCTTGGGTCGAGGTTGGTTCATTTATCAGAAATCACTGGAAAACCAAAGAACAAAAACCATTGGAGGTAATAACTAAAGAAGACAGAAAAGTGAATCAAGGAGGTTTCTATGAAAGTGGGATTGGGAATACGACTGGTTGATTTTTAATGATCAAACAATATTCCTCTTTCGGATCCTTTTATTTTTTATATCTCTCTCCTAAAGACTTTTCTTTTTGTATTAATTTATAATCCAGCTCTTTGAAAATTAAATAACCACCAAGTCCTTTTCAAAAGTTTCTTTCCATGCTAGAATACCACCAGTGAGGTTTATTAAGTTTTCGTAACCATATTGATCAGTCAGTAACTTAATGACTTGAGAACTTCTTCCACCACTTTTACAGTGAATGACAACCTTTCCTGATTTTGGAATTTGATCTAAATGGTTTGCAATTCCTCCTTTTGGAATAGAAATGCCTCCAATATTGGCACTTTCATACTCATAAATCTCCCTTACATCAATCAACACATGGGGAGTTTGATTTGCTCGCCATTGTGACAACTCATCCACAGATATTTCGGTGATATCTGATTTTACTTTTAAACCACAAAAATCTTCATAATCTATAAGCTGATGAATAGTAGGGTTATCACCATTCAGAGGATTATTAGGGTCTCTTTTTACCTTCAAAGTCCTGGTGCTAAAATCCAGAGAATCAAATAAAAATAACCTACCAGCTAAAGGTTCTCCTATACCAGTAAGTACTTTAATGACCTCAGAGGCCTGTAAAGAACCAATAATACCCGGTAATACGCCTAAAACTCCGCCTTCTGCACAACTCGGTACCATGCCTGGAGGTGGTGGGGTAGGAAATAAATCACGGTAGTTAGGCCCTCTATTTCCTTCATTGTCTACATAATTGAATACACTTACCTGACCTTCAAACTGAAAGATAGAAGCATATACGTTAGTTTTTCCAGCTAAGACACAAGCATCGTTTACTAAATACCTCGTTGGGAAATTGTCAGTGCCATCTGCCACTACCTGGTAATTACCGATAATCTCAAGTGCATTTTTAGCAGAGAGCCTTTCATTATGGATGACAAAATTTACGTAAGGATTCTGTTCTTTTAATTTGGCAACTGCCGTTTCAGTCTTTGGTTTACCCACATCTGAAGTGCCAAAAAGCACCTGTCTCTGCAGATTACTTTCATCTATAGTGTCAAAATCAACGACACCAATGGTGCCTACACCAGCAGCGGTTAAATATTGTAGCATAGGTGCCCCGAGTCCCCCTGTTCCTATTACAAGCACACTGGAAGCCTTCATTCGTTCCTGCGTTTCTATACCAAATTGAGGTAAGTTGAGATGCCTACTATATCGTAATTTTTCCGCTGCGGTTAAAGTCATTTGCATTTGAATTGAATTGCACTGATATTCGAACTATTAATAGATCTACTTTGTAACATTAATAGCGCTAAGTTAGTTTTTTATATGAAAAAAGAATTTACCCATTTAGATAAAAATGGAGACCCTACCATGGTAGATGTCTCTAGTAAAGGGGCTACAGAGCGGATTGCTACGGCCATGTCAAAAGTTATTTTGCCACCTGATCTCATAGAACGGTTAGAGAATGATGAGATCCATACTAAAAAAGGGCCTGTTTTTCAGACTGCTATCCTGGCAGGTATCATGGGATCTAAAAAAACCAGTGAACTGATTCCTCTTTGTCACCCACTAGGATTGGATAAATGTACAGTCCATGTGTCTATTAATGAGGCAAAAGAAGTGGTTATTCTATGTACTGCCAAAGTTACTGGGAAAACAGGGGTAGAAATGGAAGCACTAACAGGCGCATCTGTAGCTGCATTGACTATTTATGATATGTGCAAAGGTTTTTCACATGACATCACAATTAGTGAAACAAGATTACTAGAAAAAAAAGGAGGAAAAAGTGACTTCAAAAAAACATAAAAAACATGCTTATTTAGCTAAGCCAAAAGGAGGGAAGTACGGCAGGAATGAGTTTGGGATTATAGGTGCTCCTTGCGGAATTATTCAAAAATTGAGTAAAGATTTAGGCGACTTGCTTGAAGATAGTTACCGAGTAGGTTATATGGATGCCGCTCATAATAATGATGAGCCATCTCCAGCTTATCATACTGCCTATCGTGATAACATAGACCATCATGTATTGACCTTTAGCCATAATCACCCAGATTTCGGTTTGAAACCTAGTTTTAATTCAGCTGATTTAATTTTGGTCAATGGCAATCATTTCTTAGCAGAGAAACAAATTGTATTGATCAATGAAAAAAAGAAAGCATCGCTAGAGAAAAAATTAGATCGTTTAAAGGATGTACTTTTATTTGTGCTGGATGAAGGCCAAACAGAAGTTCATCCATTCTTAAAAGATCATCTGGATCATTTCAATAATATTCCTGTTATTTCCATCAAAGATGTAAAAGGAATTGCCAAGGTGATAGGTGAAGAGATGAGGAAACACAGTCCAGCAATTAAGGCATTGGTTCTGGCAGGTGGTGCTAGTACTCGAATGGGCAACGACAAAGGAGCAATCAACTATCATGGAAAACCTCAAAGAGAATACATGGCCGATTTATTGTCTAACTATGCAAAAGAGACTTACCTTTCTGTGCAAGGAGCTGATCAGGGAATAGAAAGTAATTATGAATTGTTACCTGATAGTTTTAGAGATTTAGGTCCATTTGGAGGGATTTTATCAGCTTTTAGAAAAGACCCTAATAGCGCATGGCTTGTTACTGCTACTGATATTCCATTATTGGATGACAAAAGCCTTAAAGTATTAGTTGAAAAACGGGATCTTTCTAAGCTGGCTACTTGTTTTCACAACCCTGAGACTAATTTCCCGGAGCCTTTGATAACTATTTGGGAACCAAGAGCATACCCTGTCTTGCTTCAGTTCTTGGCAAATGGATATTCTTGCCCCAGAAAAGTATTGATCAATAGTGATATCGCAGAATTGGAAATAGATCGGATAGAAGTTCTATCTAATGTAAATACGCCGGAAGAATTAGCGGCCATAATGCCCAAAGTAAATGGTTAAAATAGGTGCGGTTGTTTTGTCTGCTGGATTGTCCAGTAGAATGGGAGATGAAAATAAATTGTTTCTCCCTATTGATCATAAGCCAATGATCGAATGGGTAATTAGCAATCTATTTTATGCTAATGTTCATAAAGTTGTAGTGGTGAGTAGTGATTTTTCTCTTGATAAATTACAGGCTTATAGAAACAGTAAAGTGACTGTTGTTGAAAATGAAAGATATCAAGAGGGAATGACGACTTCTATCCAGCGAGGTATATTGGAAATGAGAGACCTGGATGGATTTATGATTTGTATGGGTGACCAGCCTTTTATCAGTGCTTCAATCTATAATGCTTTGATACATGCTTTTATACTTAAATATCCAAAGGATGAGCGATGCATTATCGTTCCATATCATGAAGGTAAAAAAGGAAATCCTGTCATTTTTTCATCTCATTATAAAGAAATGATATTGAATCATGAGCAAATGGAGGGATGTAAAGAAATCATAAAAACTAATGGCAATCATGTTTATCAAGTTTCTATTGATTCAGAAGCTGTTTTAACAGATATAGATACACCCAATGATTATGAGTCCTTGGCTTGATTATAGAGTATTTTAAATTCCGAATATAATCACTATACAGTTAAATAATAATGTTTTAGTGAGTAGGACAAGCTAGATTTTCTTGAATCTAGCTTGTCTACCATTGAATACTTAACTATTCGAACCCAATAACAGTTCCACCACCGCCACATACAGATACATAACCATTAGATTGTTGTCTGCAATAGAAATCATTTAATGTATTGCACCCTAAATAATCTAAAGTAGCATCCCCTGTATGTGGGCAAGCACCCGCACCACCTACAGACCATCTACCACCTTTTACTTGATCAGCCTTATCTATGCTGGTTGTAAAGCTTTTTACTTTTAATGAGTCTAATACTAATTTTTTCTTTTTCATAATTGTAGTTTAAATTTTAGTTTGGAGTGAAAGTTTATAGACACTCACTTTTTATGTCTTCTCCTTGAAAATGAATTCATGAGGTTATTCATTATAACATTCAAAAAATCAAAGAAATATGAACAAGATTTTGATTATTTATTACTGGTATCCGAGAAAAAGGTTTTCATTTTTATACATTTTGGAGGGTTGGCACGGTACGCCGTCGCGGTGATCATTTAGCGGGGTGTGCGAGACGTCGGCCGCTGCCGGGTTTAGGGTGGGAGCTTTAAATTATTCGCCAGGCGACCCTGTTGATTTTTTTGGCGGCCGTCGCGCGGTCCTTGTTTCATCAACAAGGCCGCTTGGCGGGAAAAAACGGACGAAAGCTAGAGTTGTCAGCCCTTCGGTTGATTTATAGGGGGTGTTTTTGAACTTCAGAAATAATCTTTGATTAAACGATATCAATTTCAGTTTTTCTTCAATTTCAGTTTTACTCGGATACCAGTAATTATTTATTACAAATTCTTGCGTTCTAAAAAAAATAAAATTGCCATTATAATTGGCATAGATACGCGAATGCCCCTGACTTTAATCCCTAAGGGATATTAATTCCCCTGGCCGGGCGCCCCGACTCTTTAGTCCATCATTAAATTATTGCCCATAGATACCCCGTCCCTTGGGTCGGGGTTGGTTCATTTGATAATCTAATGAATTGATATAGGAATCAATTACACCCGATTCTTTTTCTATCTCGGAATAGATATTACTTAACTCATTAAAATACTTTAACCAATCAAGATTTGCAGCATCTAAATTATTCTGTTTACACCATTCCAGGTAATCATTAGCTTCCATGTAGTCCTCTAAAGACCTGATAACTAGAAACATATTTAGCAGGGTTTTTTTAGGGTCATAAGCTAAATATTCATTATCTATCCAGAGTATCCATGATTTTAAACCTATGGCTAAATTCACTTTTAACCATTCGGAAATTGATGTATTTAAGTTTATGACATGGATGCTTTTGGATGTCTTTAACTCGAATGATGCAATAGAAATTTGATGCAAACCATAACTAACAGTCATTTAGCCACTTAAATCCTAATTTCCTACTCACCATAATGGAGGCTATGTCTGCGTTGCAAATCAGAATTTAAGTAGCTATCTAACAGCCATTTATGATTTTCTCTTAAAAGTCTAAGGCATCATTCGGGTTTAACTTAATTATTAAATCTATCTCTGGATACTCCATAATTCAAAGATAGTAAACTGATAGGAGGTAGTTTCATCTTGCCTTAGAGTAGATAAGACTCCAGTTCGTGAGTTAAATTGACTCTAGCTTTAATTTCCATTGATTCAAATTGAGGTGTTTTAAATATTTTATCTAATTCAAGAAATGAATTGATGACTTTAATGCGACCAGGATTATAAAGCATGTTAGGAATCATCGTATACTCTTTTCTTATATTTTTAGTGTACTCTTGGTAATAAGTGCTGGATGAGCCCAAAATTGATAAATCTAAGTCTATTAATTGAGTCCCCAATTGGTCAGTGGCTGATGGGTTGTGTTTTTGAGTGAGCATAATCAATCTATTCACTTCTGCAATAACTTTTTTATCAAGACCTATTCTATTTAATCCCTAAGGGATATTAATTCCCCGACTTGAGTCGATCATTAAATTATTGCCCATAGATACCCCGTACCCTTGGGTCGGGGTTGGTTCATTTTGTTTGTGGCATATAAAGCACTTTCAATTTCATTACGAGTGCTCAGCGCCTTATAAATCATATCGTGAAACCATATAGCTAATTGCAGAGTTGCAGAGAACTCAAACTGCTCACTAAGTTTTAGCATCTGGTGTATGTGTTGAATATTGTGATAATGCCTGCTGGAATTAGTATAATTGATTGTTAAGTTTTCTAAAATGATATCTTTTGCTGCCAGGTTTATTCCGAAATAAGCCATTAGGTTTTCCCAGTTGTTTGTAAGGAATTGTTTCATGACACAAAAATCAGCCTACTAGAAAGCAAATGCATTGATGTATGGTAAGAATAAAAGATATTAACCTCTAGGCAAGCCCTGATCCCAAGTTTCCGATACAAGAACCTCCGCTGAGTAGCTTCGGCTCTCACGGAAGCATCAGGGGATGCCCCTAGGGAATTAAACCATATTTTACGTCCACCAAAGCTCTTTGTAAAAGGGTTAAAGAATCGCTTTTCTGACTCTGCTAAGTGATTCTGCTGTTATCCCTAAATAGGAGGCAATATAGTGATGGAGTATCCTGTTCATGAGTCCTGGGTAGAGCTTCAAGAACTTCTCATATTTGTAAGTTGCATTCTGATGCTGGAGATCATAAATACGTTCCATAGCCATTAGATAATTTTTTTCGGCCATTATCCGGCCAAACCTTTCCATTTCTATGTTGTCATTGAATAAATTCTGAAGTGAGCTGTACGACAAGGTGAAAAGTGAACATGTTTCCATAGCTTGGATATTTTCAATGGACTCTTCTTCTTTTAGAAAGCTAGTAAAACCACCTACAATTTGATTCCTGTTTTCTACATTGAAATAAGAAGTGTATCCTTTATTGTTTGCAAAGTAATGTACCCTAAAAACTCCTTTTACGAGAATCCCTATTTTTCTACAAGTTTCACCAGACCTTAGAAAATAATCCCCTTTGTTAAGCGTGACGAAATCTAATTTTTCTGTAATCGAGAGTAAAGTCTGATCCGATAGAAGGGGTAAATCTTCTTGAAAATTCGCTAAAATTTCCTTTACTTTCTCTTTCAATTTTAAAGACCGTTTTAATTAATACAAATTCAAAATAGACTTCTGTAAGTAATAAATGGATAGACTTCTCCTTTTTTAAATTCACTTTTGCCTTGTGGTAACTGTATAAATGCATCGGCATCTACTAAATTGGCTAAATCACCAGAACCATTTCCTTTAATAGGGGTTGCAATTATTTGTCCTTTTGCATTAAAGTGAAGCTTTACTTCCAGAAAATAAGTCAAGTTAGGTTTAAAATAAACGTCTTCATTTAAAATTGCATAAGCTGTTTGATTGTCAGTTGTTTGTGTAGATTTATTTAACCATGACTTGAGATAGTATTGTGCACACATGAAACTTGAAACAGGATTGCCTGGAAATGCGAAAACAGTCGCTGTATTTTCATATTTCCCAAACCAAAATGGTTTGCCGGGTCTTTGTTGAATCTTATGAAAAAGCTTTTTTACACCCAATCTGTTAAGTGCTTCTGGTAAGTAGTCAAATTTACCTTTAGAGACACCACCACTTAAAATTACCAAATCATACTGGGTGATTACCTCTTTTAAAAAATTGACTATTTCTTCAAAATCATCAGCTAAATGGGCAGTTGTTACGGGTATTTGATAGTTTTTTAGTAGAGTTTCAAGTCTATAAACATTACTTCTTCTTATTTGATGAGATAAAGGTTGTTCATTTATTTCTACTAATTCATCCCCACTTGAAATGATAATACTCTTTGGCAGCTTACTTACTTTTAAGGAGTGCTTGCCAACGGTAGCACAAACTCCTATTTCGCTTGAGGATATTTTCAAGCCTGATGGAATGATTACATCCCCAGCCTTTCTGTCCGATCCCTTAAAATGGATATTTTGTTGAAATTTAATTTCATCCAGATTGACAGTTGCCATTTCATCTATAATGGTAAGATCTTCATACCTAATGACTGAATCTACCCCGCTTGGCATAATGGCTCCTGTCATTACTTCTAAACAGGCATTAGGGTCTTCAAGAGATTGCTTAGGAACTCCTGCAGCGGCAACGCCTGCTACTCTAAAATTTCTTTCACCATTTTGAAAACTGGCATAAGAGATAGCGATTCCATCCATGGTCACCCGATCATAAGGCGGGAAGTCCCTGTCCGCTATTATTTCTTCTCGTAGAGTTCTTCCAATAGCATCACTGAGGGGAATCTCTTCAATACCAAAATCCTTGGTGTTTGATTGAACAATTGCCAATGCTTCTGTTACCGTAATCATAAATTTATCCACCTATGGTTGCCATAGATTCTGATATTGGGTTATTTAAATGTCTTTTTTCTTCTGCTTCAAAACCATCTTTTGCACGTTGGTTTAGCAGGGTCTTTAGATGATCGGCCAATTGACCATCAGTAGCACCACTTCTTAAAATATCTCTAAAATTGATTCCGCCATTTGAATATAAGCAGGTTCTCATGCTTCCTTGAGGGGTTAGACGGATCCTGTTGCAAGATCCACAAAACGTTCTCGTGAAGGCAGCTATAATTCCAAAAGAACCTTCAAAACCATTGATTTGGTAGTTTATAGAAGTAGAAGATACAGGGTCTATTAATTTTTTAAATTGATATTTTTTTTGAATATGCGCCAATATCTGTTTCATTGACCAGAAAGATTGATTTCCTTGACCTTTTGTACCATTAAAGGGCATTTCCTCTATGAAACGAATAGATACATCATCTTTTTTGGCCAATTCTAGCATCGGATAGATATCTTCAATATTTCTACCTTCCATCACGACCATATTGATTTTTAGTTTCATTTTTGACCGAACCAAAGCTCGATAAGTTGCCATGACGTCATCAAACAAATCTCTACGAGTGATGTCAAAAAACCTTTGTTTGTCCAGACTGTCTAAACTTAGGTTGATCGATTTGATTCCCATTTTTTCTAGATGTGGTATATGGTCTATCGTGAAGGAGCCATTTGTTGTTACATTAATCTCTTCTATTGTGTCCAGTTGAGAAATATCCTCTAGAAAGTTCATAATCCCTTTTCTGATAAAAGGCTCTCCTCCAGTAATTCTGATTTTTGAAATTCCTAAATCTCCAAATACGGTAATTAGCCGAGTCATTTCTTCAAATGTCAAAAGATCATTCCTATCGATATATTTTATGCCATTTTCAGGCATACAGTAAAAACACCTCAGATTGCATCGGTCTGTAACTGCCAACCTTAGGTAATTTATTTTTCTGCCATGATTATCAAAAAGCATATAATGAATCTTAAATTCTTTTATTGTTGAAATTAAACAACTAGTTTTCAACTGTTGTTCCCGTAATTAACTAAATCTATTCCAAAGACAATAATATGTTAGATGATTTAAAACATGATTTCCCTATTTTTAATTCATATCCTGAATTGATATACCTAGATAGTGCGGCTACTGCACATCGGCCAAGATCAGTGATCACAGCCATCAATCAATTTAGTATTTTAGAGAACTCAAACATTCACCGAGGTGTTTATGATTTGTCCAATAATGCTACCGGTAAATATGAAGAGGTGAGGTTGAAAGTGGCAAAATTTGTAGGCTCTGAGAATGCAAATAATATAGCCTTTACAAAAGGGACTACTGAATCTATAAATATTGTGGCTCAATCCTATTTAGCAGATAGGCTAGAACAAGGGGATAATATTGTAACAACCATTATGGAGCACCATGCAAATTTTATTCCATGGCAAATGTTAGCGGAAAAACATTCGATAGAGCTAAGGATTGCACCGGTGGATGAAAATGGAGATTTAATAATTGAGCAATTGAATGCACTGATAGATGATCGGACTAAATTAGTAGCTTTCAACCATATTTCTAACACCTTGGGTACGGTCAATGACATAGAACAACTAATTGAATTAGCCCATCAAAAAAATGCTCCTGTACTGATTGATGCAGCTCAAAGTATATTGTATTATGATTTGGATGTTAAAAAATTGAAAATTGAATTTATGGCCTTTTCGGGCCATAAGATGTTTGGCCCATTCGGAATCGGGGTTTTGTATGTGGCGGATCAGTTGATGGATGAGATTAAACCTTATAATTATGGAGGAGGGATCATACAATCAGTTACAGTTAATGGAACTTCTTTTAGTAATTTTCCTTTTAATATGGAAGCAGGTACTCCCAATGTGTCAGGTGTGCTGGGGCTTGGTTCTGCTATTGATTACATAGAAAAGATTGGTAAAAGAATGATCAAGGAGCACATAGGGACTTTGACAAAATATTGTGTGGAACAGATGAAACAGCTTTCAGAAGTAAAGATGTTGGGATCTCCCAAAAACCGTTCAGGAATTATATCTTTTGTTGTAGATGAGATTCACCCACATGATATTGCTTCTTTTCTGAATAAAGATCAAATTGCTGTGAGGGCAGGAATGCATTGTACGCAGCCTTTGTTACATCATTTTGGTGAATCCGCAACCGCAAGGGCTTCGTTCTCTATATATAATAGCAAAAGTGATGTAGATGCGCTCATCAAATCATTGAAAGAATTGATAAAATTTTGGGCATGACCAAAGAAGAGCTTCAAGTACTGTACAAAGCAAAGATTCTTCCAGAAAGTAAGAATCCCTATCACTTTGAAGTTGCTGATCAAGCAGATCTTAAAATTGAAGCATATAATTCACTATGCGGGGATAAATTCCAATTGTATTTAGAAACAGAAGGTGAGTTGATAAAAAAAGTAAGTTTTTATGGATTTGGATGTGCAGTATCTAAGGCGTCTACTTCATTGATGGCCAGAAAGTTAGAGGGGATGCAATTTAAAGAAGCAGCCAATTTATGTAATGCTTTTGTAAGTTCATTGAAAGAACAGCAACCTTTACAAGCTTTTGAAGATGAAGAATTAGGTATTCTAAATCAATTGATGAGATTTGATGGAAGAATTGATTGTATCAAATTGGGCTGGGAGGCTATAGATAAAAATTTAAAATAATGGTGATGGAAGTGAAACTCGTAAATTATGGAATAGCTAAAGAGATAATGGAGGGTAGTCAACTAACTTTCGAAATGAAAGATGGAGGAACTATCAATGATTTAAAAGAGGCATTGATAATTCAATATCCTAGATTTAAGCAGCTCAGGAGCTTAAAATTTGCGATATTAGAGGATTACCAGCAAGATTCATTTCAGTTGAAATCAGGCGATGAAGTAGTAATTATACCACCAGTAAGTGGAGGATAAATAACATCATGATAGATATTCAGATATTAGAAGAAGCCTTGTCAGAAAAAGTATGTCTTTCTGCTGTGGAAGACCCAGCAGCTGGAGGAATTGCTATTTTTGTAGGTACAGTGAGAAACCAGACCAAGGGTAAGAAGGTAGTACAACTAGATTTTGAATCTTTCGTCCCAATGGCTCTTAAAGAAATGAGGAAAATAGCAGAACAGGCAACATCACGTTGGGATGCACTGCACATCAGTATACATCATAGAATTGGTTCTTTAAAAGTAGGAGAGATCCCTGTGGTTATTGCAGTGGCCACACCTCATAGAAAAGCAGCATTTGAAGCATGTGAATATGTCATTGATACGTTGAAAGAAACGGTGCCTATTTGGAAAAAGGAAATTTTTGAAGATGGAGAGGTGTGGGTTGCAGCACACCCTTAATCTCTATAGGGTGTTAATTTTTTAACTAGTACCTTGAATTTTATGCAAGAACACAAGTTTTAGTGAGCTTATGCCCAAAGAATAAATTATTCGATTGATTTAAATAAGGGAAAAGCTAGCTAGTTTAATAGGGTTGATCTCGGTGGAATGATTACAGTTACTTTGTTCCCTTATGGCTCAAGCTTATCAAACAAATTATTAACAATTACATTGAGAGAAAAAAAAGTAGCTTGTAGAAGGAGTTTGTTCTATACAAAACCAATCGTGATAATGTTTAATGGAAAAAAAATAATAGATCATGTCATTAATTAGAAAGAAAATAGAAGATAAAGGTCTTTGGCTTCCTGACCCAATGAAATTACCTCCAGGCGTGATATTACCTTTTGAAAGTGTTCATGTAATAGGAAATCAGGCATATATCTCAGGTCACATTGCCCTTAATAAAGACGGTTCATTTATGGAGCCATTTGGTAAAGTTGGAGCAGAGGTTAGTTTAGAGGAAGGTTATGAAGCGGCCAAATTTACGGCTTTAAGTATTTTAGCAAGTTTGGAAAGGACTATCGGAGATTTAGACCGTGTTACCCATTGGGTTAAAGCACTGGGAATGGTCAATGGAGCTTTAGATTTTAACCAATTTCCAGCGGTGATTAATGGATTCTCAGACTTGATACTTTCTCTTTATGAAGAGAAAGGCAAGCATGCAAGGTCTGCCGTGGGACTGGCAGGACTTCCATTTAATTCTCCTGTAGAAATAGAAGCTCAAATACAATTTGATTGATTCTGTAATAATTTGTAACAAATGAGTACTAAATAAGTGTTATTCATACCAATGATCAGTTTTTAGACTGATGTAAAGTATGTTTTTAAACACTTGTTATGAAAACTAATTACAAGAAAAGAATATTATTTATTAGGTCATTGCTTATATGTACTTTTTGGATTCTTGGTGTACCGAGGGTTTACTCATCTGAAGGAGCTCAAAAACCGGTACTTAGCCAATCTGAAATAGCTAGATATGGATCGGATGAGTTTTTGTTTTCTCCAGACTCTATTGATAGACTGCTAAAGGAAATAAAGGATTCGTCGTTTGAGAAAAAAGACCTAACTTTTCTAGTCATAGGAATTGCCTATAACCAAAAAGGTTCCTATGACTCATCTTTTAGCTTCTATTCAAAAGGACTACATTTGGCCATAGATGGCCATCCCTCTTCCGAAGCAAGATACCTCACAAACTTTGGCATCAACTACATGCAGTTGGGTCAATTTGACAAATCTGAATCCAATCATAAAAAGGCACTGGAAATTTATAGTAAATTAAAAGATTCGGTTAGGGTTGCTAATGTTTACAATAATTTAATATTACTGTCTATCAGCAATCAACAATATGCTGAAGGGCTTACTTATTTTTACAAATCAGTTGAGATTAAGCAAAAACTGAATATGTCTGAAGCCAGGTTTAACTATGCTAATTTGGCGAGGGTTTATCAAGGAATGAATGAATATGATAGTGCCTTAAAATATTTCAAAAAAGGCCTTTATTACTTGGAATCGGTTGATAAGTTTAATAGTGCATCTATTATTAATTACCACTTAGGTAACCTTTATTTTAAAAATAAGAAATACTCTCTGGCTTTGAAAGTATATAAAAGAGGATTGGGACAAGCGAATCAAGTAAATGCTAAAGATCATACTAGGAAACTTTTATCAGGTATATCAGACTGTTATTTTGAGCTAGGTGATTTAGAAAAGGCCTTTGATTTTCTTCGCAGAAAGGGAGTACTTTCAGATTCATTAAATGCAGTCAGGAATGATAGAATACTGGCTGAAAAAGAATTTGAGTACAAACAAAAAGTCAATGAAAAAAATGCTCGGATTAATCAAGCAATCAATCAGATTGCTTTATATCAACGCAATTTTATTATATACGTAGCAGTAAGTCTTATTTTGATTCTGTTATTTGTAATTCTGAGATACACACAAAAGCTTAAATCGGCTAAAGTTGTACAAGAGCAAAATAAGGTTATTCATGAACAGAATATAAAGCATATTAAAAATGCAGAGGAGATTAAAACCATCAAATCTTTTATTGAAGGCCAAGAAAAAGAGCGTTATAGAATTGCTAAAGATTTACATGATGGGATAGGCGGTTTATTGGCAGGCTTAAAATTGAATATGGAAGTGTCTGACTACTCACAAAGTGAAAGGAGTAAAATGGCTGTTGAAATAGATTCCATTTACCAACAAGTAAGGTTTATAGCGGGAAACATGGCACCCCCTAATTTTAAAACGACTAAATTCAGTGAAATACTGGGCAATTACTTAACAGAAATTAAATTAACAACTCAATTGACTATTAATCTGCAAGTTCAGTCTATTTCTGAAATCAATCAACTTAATGAAACTGTTAAAATTGAATTGTTTAGGATTTTGCAAGAACTGATGACCAACATTATCAAGCATGCAGCTGCTATGAAAGTAGACATACAAATATTGAATTATGACCGTTGGCTTAATTTCATTCTCGAAGATGATGGAGTTGGTTTTGATACCGCGCAAATCACTAAAGGAATAGGATTGTCAAATATAAGATCAAGGGTAGATGCTTTAGGTGGAAATATAGATATTGACTCTTTTGAAGGAAGGGGGAGTATTTTTAATATTGATGTACCTATTTAAATAGTCTGAAATGTAAAACAGAAAGTTAAGGGAATAAGGATTTCTCCTACTTTATTCATGGTAGAAGATTTGATTTTAAAGTGCTACAGTCAGTTTTTCACATAAGAGTTAATTTCCCATCCAATCTGATTAACTGAGAAATGATTAAGAAGTCAAAGAAAAGGGAAAATAAACTACCTATTGTATCACAAATCCAATTGAAAGTAGTAACATGATCTTATACACTAAACCATCAGGTTAAATGGGGGGGATGAACGAATGCAATTAATAAAGTTGATATTCTTTAGTTTCAACAATGTTATTTGAATATTTTAAATGAAGGTTTCAAAATGGTAGATACTGTTAACTGCTTACTTATAAAAATACAATGTCTATGTGATTTACATTTAGTGGCTAGTTTTTAAACTTTGTTTTCAAGGCGGAACCGAAAAGCCATTAATAGAGTAGGAAAACTTTTAATGAAAACAATGATGAAACGTAAATTAAAGTTAAAGAATCTAAGTGTAGATAGTTTTATTACCGATTCTGAGAAATTGAAAGGTGGTGCCTTTTGTCCTCCCACTCATCAGAATTTGTGTCATACGGTAAACCCGTTGTTATGCGGGAGTATAGATACCATAGACCCAGCAGGAACTGCGTGTAGATAATATAGGTACACAAGAAGCTGTCTGAAAATGCTTGTATATTGGAGACAGCTTCTATGATTTGTTTAGCAGTAAAATTCATTCATAACGTAATGTGTTTAGCTACTTCTAAATGCAATTGATTTTATTCGCGGTTCTTATGAAAGTATATTGTAGAAATAGTTAAATATGAAAATTGTAAGTAAGTAAATTGACTTAAAAATTAGGTGATAACTATGCTATTTGAATAACAAAAGATTAAGCTAAGGAGATAGTAGGAGAGATGATTAAATGAAGTTTAAATTAATTGACACAGAATCTGTAGGAGATATGGTTATCAATTAAAAAGTCAACGATTGATTTTTAGTAGAAATATGAATATAGCCTCTTTTGAAGGAAAGAGTAGTATTTTAATCCCTAAGGGATATTAATTCCCCTGGCCGGGCGCCCCGACTCTTGAGTCGATCATTAAATTATTGCCCATAGATACCCCGTACCCTTGGGTCGGGTTTGGTTCATTATAGAAATACTCATTTCTGAATGAAAGAGCCAAATTAAATGTTCTAAAGCTTCTAAGGTGTTGATGGGAATTATTTTAATGTATTGATTATTAATTGATTATGGTATTTATCTACTATGTTTATAGTAGATGATTTGGCTAGATTGTAGTATTTCTAATTTCGAAAAAGAAAACTAATTTGCTAATGTAAATACGGGAAAATAAAACAAGAAATTATGAATTCATGTAAAAAGAAAGATACTCAAAGAAAGCGCATTTTGCTAACCAGTTATCAACTTAAGAAAATAGTAGGAGGGATGAACAAGGGAGATATTACAAACTGAATATACTTAATAATAATTGAACATGAAAAGATTAACACTAAATAAGCTTCAAGTAAGAAGTTTTGTGATAGAACTAAATGAATCAGCTAAAAAAACAGTAATAGGTGGTGATACATTTGATTACACGATTGATGGAGAATCTTCCACTTCTGTAGTAGTTGCGAATTGTCAAAATGCAATTACTCAACAAGCTAATTGTCATCCGAAATAAATCTTATGCTAGATTGTACATTATTCAATTCATTCTGAAGGCTATGTTTATTTGAATCAGGGCAAATATGGGTATGAATTAAGGCTATTCCATTAACCCTTAACGTATTCTGTTTATTCCCTAAGGGATATTAATTCCCCTGGCCGGGCGCCCCGACTCTTGAGTCGATCATTAAATTATTGCCCATAGATACCCCGTACCCTTGGGTCGGGATTGGTTCATTAAATAAAAATAACTAATTGGACGAAAATAGTTATTTGAGGGGCAATCGAAAGTAAGCTCAATAAAATTTCAGATGAAAACAAGCTTATTAAGGATTTACTAAATGGAAATGCAATAATTAATAGAAAATAGCCCAATCAAGGGATTTTTACTGTTTTGTAAAAACTCTAAATTACCTATTTAATATTATTAACAATTAATGTTTAAAATTATGATTCTTAAAAAGAAGAAAGAAAAGAAAATGACAATAAAGTGTGAGGTGATTAAATTGACACGTTCTCAACTGCATCAAATATTGGGAGGGATGAAAAAGCAAGATTTTATTAAATAAGATTAAATAAACGACTTTTAATTTACCTAAGGGTGTAATTTAGTTTTACACCCTTATTTATTAGCTATTTCATTTTATATGAATCATGAATGAAACAATTAGATTAATAATAGTAGATGACCATACCATGTTTTTGGATGGTTTAACAGCTATGTTGGAGAAAGAACCCAATATGAAAATTGTGGCCAAGGCAACATCATCTAAAAAAGCTTTAAACTTAGTAAAGACCAACACTTGTGACCTTGTGATCACAGATCTGTCAATGGATGAAATGGATGGTTTAGAATTGACAAGGGAGATTCATAAGTACAATTCTGAAATCAAAGTATTGGTTGTAAGCATGCATAGTCATGGAGGTAAAATTAAAAAATTATTAGATGCAGGAGCATCAGGTTATTTATTGAAAAACACACCGAGTGATGAATTATTAGAGGCGATTAAATCTATTTACTTTACAGGAAGTTATTTTAGCCAAGACATTAAGAATATCTTGTTTAGTAGCTTAGTAAAAGTAGGCCCTCAATCACGTAAAGGTGATGTACCGCTAACTGAAAGGGAAAAAGAGATCTTACTTCTAATTGTTGAAGAACATAGTAACCCTTCTATTTCTGAAAAACTTTTTATCAGTTTGCATACAGTAGAAACCCACCGTAGAAATATTATGAAAAAACTCAAAGTACATAATAGCGTTGGTCTTGTTAGAAAAGCACTTCAGTTAGGTCTTATTGATGTGGATTAGATAATATTTGCCTTTTTTGTCGAAATAATTTTGATGATAAAACCTTTGGTAATATAAATTTTGATTTTGGCCTTCCTACTTCAATGATATACTTTCTTGAAATAATGATAATTCTTATCGTTTGAATGATCTTTGCTATATAGATACTTTCTGAATAACCTTCAAGCATTGATTGTATGACCATATTCTGGTAAATTAAGCTTTGAATTTTTAGACCTAAATTAAACCTACAATATTTTTTTAATATAATGTCGCATTAAGTATAAGATATGCTTGTTTGACGGGTTTGAAATAGGTGATACTCTACAATAATTATAAATATTCTAAAATGAGCGAGAACCTAATTCAATTATGTGAAATGGATAGCCTTGAGGAAAAACAGCCTGCCCATGCCTTAGTCTTAAACACAGATTTGGTATTAATTAAATATGGTGACAAGGTTTCTGTACTTTATGGGAGGTGTCAACATAGAGGAGCATTAATGTCTGATGGAGCTATTGTAGGAGAAGATATAGTTTGTGGTTTGCACAACTGGGATTACCGTATTGATACTGGGGTAAGTTCCTATAACAATAGTGAAAAATTGCACAAGTTTAAGGAGCTTATAGTAGATGGATATTTATGTGTTGATCAAGCAGAAATAGCTGCTTTTGAAAAAGAAAACCCTCAACCCTTTAAAAGGGATGAATATCAAGGTGCCTATGCCGATACACACCCAGAAAGTACAGAGCCGTACACAAGATATATTAATGTATTAGCAAAGGATGGCCTAACGAAACTAGGCCATCATGGATTTACCGAGGCCATGGGAGTGGACAGAAATACATTGCCTAAATGGGAAGATCTACAATTCCTTCCAGCGCAGTTAGCCAATAGACCCTTATTAGATCATGAAGAGGTATCTACTAAAGTAATAATAGGCCCTAAAGCTAAAAAACCTTTAACCTTAGAGATTCCATTATTTGTCTCGGATATGAGCTTTGGAGCTTTGTCGAGAGAAGCAAAAATAGCCTTATCAAAAGGTGCAGAAAAAGCAGGTACAGGTATTTGTTCGGGTGAAGGAGGAATGCTACCTGATGAACAGGCAAGTAATTCGAGATACTTTTATGAATTGGCCTCAGCACAGTTTGGGTTTGAGTGGGACAAACTTAAAAAAGTACAAGCGTTCCATTTTAAAGGTGGCCAAGGTGCTAAGACAGGAACTGGTGGACACTTACCTGGAAATAAGGTGGTTGGTGAAATTGCAGAAGTAAGAGGATTGAATGAAGGGGAATCAGCTATTAGTCCAGCAACATTCCCAGATTTTCATGGGGTAGAGGATTTTAAAAAGTTTGCAGAGAAAGTTAGGGAGGTAACTGGCGGAATCCCAATAGGTTTTAAAATTGCAGCTAGTCATATAGAAAAGGATATTGAATTTGCTCTTAAAGTAGGAGTTGATTATATTATTTTAGATGGTAGAGGTGGTGGAACAGGAGCTGCACCTACCGTATTGAGGGATAATATTAATATCCCTACTATCCCTGCACTAGCCAGAGCTCGAAAGTACCTAGATGAAAACAATGCCAAAGATGTAACACTAGTAATCACAGGTGGTCTTAGAATCGCGGAAGATTTTGCTAAAGCAATGATGCTGGGGGCGGATGCTATTGCTGTTTCAAACTCAGCTTTACAAGCAATAGGTTGTTTAGGTATGAGGGCTTGCAATACAAACAGTTGCCCTGTAGGTATCGCAACACAAAAGGAAAATTTAAGAGCTAGGTTGATCATTGAAAACTCAGCAGAGCGTTTAAATAACTTTTTTAGTGCTAGCGCTGATTTAATCAAAGTAATTTCACGAGCATGTGGGTACGATGATATTTCAAAATTTAGTAAATATGATTTATCTACATTTGATACAGATATGCACAAGTTGACCGGTGTATCCTATGCTGGAATAGGGTTTTAAGCGCTACTTACTTAACCAAACAAGCAAATGTTTGAGGTATTTACTTTGGTGGTGACTGTTTTGGCCATCTTATCATATAAAACCTACATTATGCATTAGAAATCGTTATGAGTTTGTAGAACACAAAATTACAGATATTTATGTTAGAGAATTACTAGTGTCCGAGAAAAAAGATATTCATTACTATGGGTTTAGGGTAGAAGCTTTAAATTGTTCGCCAGGCAGGCCCCTGTTGTTTTTTGGCGGCCTCCACGCGGTTCTTTTTTGATCAACCGGATCACCGAAGCGACAAAAAATGAATCGGACTATCGCCGCGGAAAGCTACCTATTCAGGAAAACCATTTTAAGATAGGGGGGGGTGGACCTGAGAAATAATCTTTGTTTTATCGATTTAAAGCTAGATTTTTCTTGAATTCTAAATTTAGTCGGGTGACAGTATTAGAGAATCATAGCATGGCTACGGTGATCTAACAAACTTGTGTTAAGTGGTTGTAATGAAGAAACTTATCATCGGAATAGACTTTCTAATACAATAAGGTGGGCTAAACCCCTATTTGTTACGCAAGCATATTCTCCATTAGAGCAGGAGATTAGGATTTAAGTGACGAAACAACTGTTAATCATAGTTTGTGCCAAATTTCTCATGCATAATTCTTGTTAAACAGAGAACCTGTTTTGTTTATGACCTATATTGTAGTTATTTTTCTGTTATAGTTCAAAGTTTATCAATTGGTTACCTAGTTAAAAAATTGAAAAGTTAATTGATGGAGATCACATTTGAATTTTGGTATATTTTTCCGCTTTCAATATTATTTGCTACGCTCTCTATGGCCAGTGGGATAGGTAGCCCTGTTTTTTTTTCGCCATTATTTATAGTGATTTTAAATTTTGAGCCAAAAATTGCAGTAGGGACAGCACTTTTAACACAACTTTTTGGACTTAGCTCGGGTTTTATTGCTTATGCAAAAGCTCGTTTGATTGATTATCGCTTAGGAATGACCTTATTAATATTTAGTTTACCTATGGCTTTCATTGGGTCATTTGTAGGAAAAGTGATTCCTGCAGATTTGTTAAAAGGTATATTTGCTTTAGGAATCATTTTCATAGCTTACCAGTTATATAAATCATGGAAAGTGGATCAGAAAAACGATGATGACTCTGAGGATAATCATAGTAGATATCATTATGAAATTTCTAATAAAAACTTAGGTAGGTTTTTAGCGGCATTAGGAGGAATGTTCTTGGGAATGATATCTGTTGGTTTGGCTGAATTACAAAGTTATTACCTAATTGCAAAATGTAAAGTTACTCCGGCCATTGCAGTAGCAACTATTATATTTGTGCTGGCATCTACGGTCTTTTTAGCTTCATTGGGACACCTGTATCAATTTACTTTTGAGTCCGAAATTAGTACAATTAACAGAGTAATCAATGTAGTTGCTTTTTCAATACCTGGAGTTGTTATTGGTGGTCAAATAGGGCCACGTTTACAACATTATTTACCCAATAAAACCATGAAGATTGCCATTGCTGCTTTGTTTGCAGTAATTGGTTTATTTATGTTGTTGACGCTAATTATAGTATGAAAATGAACCAACTCCGACCCAAGGGTACGGGGTATCTATGGGCAATAATTTAATGATCGACTCAAGTCGGGGAATTAATATCCCTTAGGGATTAAACTCACATTTCAATACTTGGGCAAAGTAAAAAAAGGCTAACTTGTTACTAGCAGTCATGTCAAAGCCTATGAATACAATGGCGAGGTTATCCCTACCCGTATTTTGGATGAGATTTAAAACCCCTGTGATAGGTTATATGGAATTATTCATGACAAACCATGACCTTACGTAGTAAATATTTGATTTACTTGGTTTTATGATGAAAAACTTAAGAATTAACATAGCCCAAAATTGATGAGTATCAATTTTACTCCACAGAATTGGTTACGTTGATGATCAACCATTTAGCTTTTCTAATAATTATTTCCTTGGGGGGCATCTCGAATTATTCGAGTTAAAGCAAGAAAGTTAAAAAAATGGTTTGAATATAGTTAAATAGACTTAGGACTTAGCTAATACATTTAAACCATCTAATAAAACATCCATCTCCTTGATGTTATTGTACAGATTCG
>CALGOB010000113.1 GCA_937958005.1 uncultured Cyclobacteriaceae bacterium | reverse complement strand
ATTTTTATACATTTTAGAGGGTTGGCACGGTACGCCGTCGCGGTGATCATTTAGCGGGGTGTGCGAGACGGTCGGCCGCTGCCGGGTTTAGGGTGGGAGCTTTAAATTATTCGCCAGGCGACCCTGTTGATTTTTTTGGCGGCCGTCGCGCGGTCTTTTTTTCAGGGGTCCGCCCCCGCGGCATGGAAAAAACGGACGAAAGCTAGAGTTGTCAGCCCTTCGATTGATTTATAGGGGGTGTTTTTGAACTTCAGAAATAATCTTTGATTAAACGATATCAAGAGCATTTTTTCTTCAATTTCAGTTTTACTTGGATGCCAGTAATTGTTAATTAGTGTATTTTATTTTTTTTTATTGTGTGATGTTGAGTGCTTTTCTGAATTGAAATAAATTGAGTGTTTTATCTTAGTCTATATTCTCTTGTTTGGTGTAAAGGAAATTAGCTGATGAATTGATGTTTTCTTTTTGGATATTTTGCCTAAAAATATGCATGTAACATTTGTTACAGAACGAATGCTTCTAAAACGATAATTTTGAATAGTAATGATATAATCAATAACCTGATTTTGAAGACGAATTATAAAATGTTTTTATGAATGAAGTAATAGAGTTTATAAGTCAGCCTTGGCCATGGTATGTCGCAGGCCCAATGATCGCAATAGTCATGTTTTCTATGCGGCTTTTTGGAAAACAATTTGGCATTTCATCAAACTTAAGAACCATGTGCTCCATTTTAGGGGCAGGAAAGAACTGTGAGTTTTTTGATTTTAACTGGAAAGATCAACTCTGGAACCTTGTTTTTGCAACTGGCCTAGTTTTAGGAGGAATAGTTGCTAGCCAATTTTTGATTTCTGGTGATGCCATTGCCTTATCCACAGAAACTGTTTTTGAACTAGAAAGTTATGGGATAGAAAACCCAGGAAATTCATTAGTTCCTATTGAGTTGTTTTCAATTGAATCCTTATTGACTTTGAAAGGTCTGATCATGTTAGTTTTTGGTGGCTTTTTAGTAGGTTTTGGAACACGGTATGCCGGTGGTTGTACTTCAGGACATGCGATCAGTGGACTGAGTGAATTGCAACTGCCATCGCTTATTGCAGTTATCGGTTTCTTTATTGGAGGCTTGGTTGTTACTTATTTTGTTTTACCCTATTTATTATAAAGCTTATGAAATTTTTTAAATACTTATTTGTAGGAATGCTTTTTGGAGTTATTCTTACTAAATCTGAAGTAATTTCTTGGTTTAGAATTTATGAAATGTTTCGTTTTCAATCATTTCATATGTATGGAGTAATCGGTTCTGCTGTAGTTCTAGGGATTATTTTCATACAATTAATCAAGCGTATGAACCTTAAATCTATCAACGGTAATGAGATTGTTATTGAAGAAAAAAAATTCAGTATATCAAGATACCTCATTGGAGGAATTATTTTTGGGCTTGGATGGGCAATGACTGGCGCATGCCCAGGACCTTTATTTGCACTTTTGGGAAATGGAATAGGTGTAGTCGCTATTGTTATATTATCAGCATTAGCAGGTACTTACGTTTATGGTCTATTGAGGAATAAACTTCCTCATTAGTTTGAGGTTATATCATCATTCAAAGATTAAATGGATGATTTAACTAAGTTTAGCCCGAATAATTCGGGAAATAATTATTAGAAAAGCTAAATGATTGACCATCAACGTAATCGATTCAGTAGAGTAAAATTGACATTCCTCAAATTTGGGCGCTGTCAACTCTTAAGTCTTTCATCATAAAACTTAGTAAATCAATTACTTATTACGAAAGGTCATGATTTGTCATGAATAATGCAGGTTAGAAATGTTGTTTTGATTTTTGTAGAAATGAAAACATTAGCCTTGTCAGTGATAGTTGATTTTTCAGGAAAGCATTATTCGTTTTTTACTGAATGAAACAATCTTTGTATTGAGAAGCGAATTCTTCTTTTTAGATGCCCTAATTAAAATGATTGTAAGTTACTCTTATGTCCATTTTGCTAAAATGTACTTTTTTGGTGTTTAACACTTCTTCCTGACTATCTTTTTTGATCATGATAGGATTCATAAGAACATCTGGTAAGGCCACATATAATAATAAAAATATCAGGCAAGTGAAGATTAAGAATTGTTGAATTGGCTTTTTCATTTCAAGTACATGTTTTTTCTACAGTTCAAATTTGATAAAACCATCAGCCTTTTGAAAGTGAAATGTACTGAACCGTTAAATTTTGGTGCCGAATTGTAATATTTATACTACTGACTCAAAAATAGAATGATGGCATTTTGCTGAAATAAGTGCTTTATGACTGAATATGACTAATAAAAGGATGTTTTCTTAAGGTGAAATAATGTTAAAATAGATGACTAATCAGAGATGGAGACAGTATAAATCTTCAACCCAAAAGCGATCAGTATTGATAAAATAATAAGTCTCTCCTATAAAACCCACTTTTGTTATTCTTATAATTGTAGTTATTGATAAAGAGTATTTCTTATTTCAGGTGTTGATGTTGGAGCTCATATTAAGAGTCAATACAAAATGATATAAAGGCCAACAAAAATTGTGAAAGGATATATTTTAAAGAGTTTGACAGAAGTGATTGCACAAATCATTAAGTACTAAACTTTAAAATTTTATTTCAGATCACATGATAAATTAATGTCTTTTTACTTGGTATTAGTCTTTTTGCAAATGTTAAATGTAATTTTTTTTTAAAAAAAGTATAATTATAAATATCTGATTATGAAATATATACGAATATTTCTTTAGCAAATTACCCTGAGATAAGACATGGGAATTGATTGTGGGTTTGCAAAACTTAAATTTTTATCACTAGCTTTGTATCACAATTAAAGTCTTACCAAAAAGACATTAAAGTTATGATGGTGCAGCAAATAAATATCGAACACTTAAGTCCTCACCGGACTGCCGGGATAAGCTAAGAAGCTTAGCTTTTAAGATATTTATCTGCCCGGTTTTAAAGACTGGGTTTTTTTGTGCCTTTTATCTACAGAATTTTCATTTAGAGCCTGAATTGCCAGTCTATTCAATAATTTTTTAAGCCTACAAACACTGGTAGCTTTATGTTGTGATCTTTTTTTTGATCTTAAACATTCGCTGACAATGTCCAAAGGCTAATTGTAATAAAGAACAATGGGCAAGATAAAGCTTAGGGGTAAAGACCTCAGAAAAATTAATTATAAGTCTGACAGGGCTAAAGCCCTCGCGGTAGATATAATTTCAAAACATTTTAAACATGTTCCCAAAGAGGAACTTTTAAGCATATTAACAGAAGTAAGAACTGATCCGGAAGCATATTTAAACGATGAAGTGCTAGGGGTATTAGCTGACGAACTGATAGAAAAACCGCTCATCAAAGAAAGGTCAGAAATTGCACTTTTACGAGAGGCAGGTGATTTTAATATTTTTGGCAGAAAGCATATTAGTAGCAATGCTTATCAGCAAATGGAAATGGCAATGAGATTACCTATTGCTCGTAAGGGGGCACTAATGCCAGATGCGCACCAAGGTTATGGACTTCCAATAGGTGGAGTTTTGGCAGCTAAAGATGCAGTTATTCCATATGGTGTAGGACTTGATATTGGATGCAGAATGAGCCTTACCCTGTATGATGTAAATGAAAGGTATTTAAATCAGCATGCCTATCAGTTTAAAGTTGCATTGAAAGAAAGGACAAATTTTGGCACAGGAGGAGAGTTAGGCATTTTGCAAGACCATGAAGTTTTAGAAAGTAAGGTTTTTGATGAAACAAAATTGTTAAAGCAACTACATGGAAAAGCAGTCAAACAATTGGGGACTTCAGGTTCTGGGAATCATTTTGTGGAATTTGGCTTAGTTGATCTTTATGATGGGAATGACTTTGGAATAGAACCAGGAAAATATTTGGGCCTAATGGCTCATTCAGGTTCACGAGGTTTAGGTGCTAGCATTGCTAAATATTATACAGATCAGGCAAAGGCAAATTGCCTTTTACCTAGGCAGGCAGGCCATTTGGCATGGCTAGATATGCAATCAGAATTAGGAATTGAATATTGGCTGTCAATGAATTTAGCAGGAGAATATGCAAAGGCTTGTCATGACCGAATTCATGCGAACTTGAGTAAATACCTAGGCATTGATCCAATAGCGAAAGTAGAGAATCATCATAATTTTGCTTGGAAAGAAGTTTATGACGGAACGGAATACATAGTGCATAGAAAAGGAGCTACACCAGCCAGTAGGGGAGAACTAGGGGTGATACCTGGCTCTATGGCTACTGATGGGTACATAGTGCGAGGAAAAGGAGATAATGCTTCATTGAACAGTGCATCACATGGGGCTGGAAGAAAAATGTCTCGTAAAAATGCCCGAGAATCTTTTACAGGGAGTGCATTGAAAAAAGTACTGAGTAGTAAAAAAGTGACTTTGATAGGAGGAGGGGTAGATGAATCGCCAATTGCTTATAAAGATTTAGAGCAAGTAATGTCAAGTCAAAAATCCTTGGTGGATACTATAGGAAAGTTTACACCAAGAATTGTAAGAATGGATAAAAGTTAAGCAAATGAATCTAGAAAGAATACAGGTATTGATAACGGCTGGCAAAGGACCAGCCGAATGCTGCTGGGTAGTTGCTCAAGTTTTAAAGACATTAAATGTAAAATGTATAGAGCAAGGATTTAAGGTGATAATTACCGATCGTCAGCAAGGAATGGAGAATGGGACTTTACTTTCTGCTAGTTTAGAAGTATCAGGGAGTGGGGTAAGAAGGTATTTAAATGAATGGGAAGGAACTCTGCAATGGGTAGGGCAAAGTATGTTCAGGAAATTTCACAAACGAAAAAATTGGTTTGTTGGTATCTCACTTTTGGATACTACGAAACAGTACGTTTTGAAGGAGCATGAATTAGAATTTCAAACTTTTAGAGCATCAGGTCCTGGTGGGCAACATAGAAATAAAGTAGAAACTGCAGTGAGGGTAATTCACCCACCTACAGGGATTTCTGTCTCCGCTTCTGAATCAAAATCCCAACATCAAAACAAACAATTGGCATTAAAAAAAATGAAGGAAGCCTTTCATCAACAAATAAGAATTCAACAAAGAGAATTAATTAATGAAAAATGGCGGGAACACTTGTCACTACAGAGAGGAAATGCCATAAGGGTCTACGAGGGAAGAAAATTTATACTGAAAGAATGAGACAATTCAATAAAATCAAAAAGAAGGAAAAAGAATTTAGACTTTTAACGAAAGAGTTATCTAACCTTTATGAAGCAAAACGTGGCCTTGGTGTTATCAAATTGGATAAGCCTATTCGCAATGGGTGGGTGAAGCATTTAGCTTTAAGAGATGATATTTCAAGGAGGAAAGACGCAAGTGTTTTTCAAGAGATAGTTAATCACTGTGGTGTGAGGATATGGGGAACTGATAAAAGACAAGCTGATAGAGCGTGGAATAATTACCATTCAAAAAAGAATGAAACATCATTTACTGGGATAAGACATTTATTGGGTGAAAAACGAAAATTTATTTCATCTATGGGGCGTATGTGGTTTAATGGGTTCGATTGGGAATGGGTTCCTCAGTCTGGTTATGTGAAACGGTATTTTTGTAAGGTGCCTAGACACTTTTTTGTGACTAAATATAGCAAGTCTTTTATTACTCATAAAGCCATTATTGATCCAGTATTGGAGAGTAGGATTGAAAAAATAGAACAAAGATTAATTTCAAATGAATTCTTTCATTTTTCAAGTATAGAACGAAGAAAAGCTATCAGTGAATTTTATCATAAAAAGGTGAGTAGGAGAGTTCATGCAGCTCTTCATTCTTATGATGAAAATGTTTTTGATAGAAATGTTTATAGGGACTTTAATCCCTAAGGGATATTAATTCCCCTGACCGGGCGCCCCGACTCTTGAGTCGATTATTAAATTATTGCCCATAGATACCCAGTACCCTTCTGCGAGGGCCCTAGCTTTCTTAGCAGAGGCACTGGGTCGGGATTGGTTCATTAAGTAAAGAAAATAAACGGGATAAAAATGAAACCACTGCATAAGATTGATCGACGGAAAAAGGAGGTAAGAGAACTCAACAAAGAGTATAGAAAATTACTCAATGCCAGACGGGAATTAGGATACCTTGATCTTCCTAAACCAATTAGGCATGGATGGTTTAAGCATTTGGCTTTAAGGGATGATGTCGCAAGGAGAAAAGATGCACCTGTATTCAAGGAAATATTAGCAGTATGTGGAATTGAAATATGGGGAAGTGATAAAAAGCATGCCGATAAGGTATGGACTAAAAAAGCAATTAAAGAGCATGCTATTCAATTTCCAGGGATTAGAAAGCTTCATCAAAAGAAGTACAATAAATTATCAACTAAAGCTAAAAAATGGTTTGATGGATTTGATTGGTATTGGTCCAGTGATGAAGGGAATGTAAAGCGCTATTATTGCAGAGTGCCTCGATACTATTTTAAAATTACCTATACGAAGGCTTTTATCACAAAAGAACAGGTGGTAGACCCAAAGATAGAAAAGAGACTGACTGAAATAACACAAAAATTGATTACTAATGATTATTATAATCTAGATATTAGAAAATCCTACAAACGAAAGTACTTTGATCCATTTTACCATCGTGTGAGTAGGCGGAAAATTAAAATTGAGCTTACTTTCTACGATGAAGAGACATTTGATCAAGGTGTTTACAAGATGGTTACTTGGTAGCGAACGAATGAAATAGATGGGGGTTTAGGACTATTTGGTCTATTCTCGGAATAGTTACGGATCAAGCAGAAAACCTGTGGAATAGGAAAAAACTTTAAATCTATCCAACCCATAAAAAATAACATTTAAAATTTTAAGCATTTAATAATCAAATACTTGACTTGATGTTTGCTAAAGAAGTTTGAGTTTGAGAGCGAG
>CALGOB010000112.1 GCA_937958005.1 uncultured Cyclobacteriaceae bacterium | reverse complement strand
AAAACGGACGAAAGCTAGAGTTGTCAGCCCTTCGATTGATTTATAGGGGGTGTTTTTGAACTTCAGAAATAATCTTTGATTAAACGATATCAAGAGCAGTTTTTCTTCAATTTCAGTTTTACTTGGATGCCAGTAATAGTTAATTGTGATTTGTGTTCTATGCCTTAACCAGCATTATTCGGATTAAATATTGCGTTGTCATTACTACATAGAGATGCTTTAACCCGAATGATGCATTAGACTTTTAAGAGAAAATCATAAATGGCTGTTAGATAGCTGCTTAAATTCTGATTTGCAACGCAGACATAGTCTCCATTATGGTGAGTAGGAAAATAGGATTTAAGTGGCTAAATGACTGTTAGTTATGGTTTGTATCAAATTTCTATTGCATTATTCGGGTTGAATCAAAATACGGTATAAATGATTAGGTGGATAGCCACCTAATTGGGAATAATGTGTTTCTTGTTTTGCCTAACTTCCGTATGACATTTAGTTGATTGATGTAATGTGAAGAGCGACCTATGATTGAGTGTTTTTTAAAATCCCTAAGAGATTGGACTTTCTAGTAAATTTGAGGCCAATTTTCTAGGAAGTTCAGGATACACCCCGTACCCTTCTGCGAGCGCCGTAGCTTTCTCAATAGAGGCACTGGGTCTGGGTTATTATGCATTGATCTTTTAAGAGAAAATCATGAATAGCTGACTGTTAATTACGATTTATATCTAATGCATGATGCGGGTTTAAGCTATCTTATTTTAGCACTAAGCCAAAATTAAATTCTCCTACAGTTGTTCCTTTTAAATCTCTATTATTACCTGTTGTTATTCCAAGTCCTAAACTTAGACCAAGGTGAATTCCACTTTTATAGTTTCTTTG
Organism: uncultured Cyclobacteriaceae bacterium; assembly: GCA_937958005.1. GTDB lineage: Bacteria > Bacteroidota > Bacteroidia > Cytophagales > Cyclobacteriaceae > JANSWY01. The sequence goes on along the minus strand of CALGOB010000112.1, from coordinate 4,445 downwards.
TATGCCCCACACCCCGCCAGTAAAGAAGACATCGCCTGTATTGGATACATTGCCTGCAATAGGGCCAAAAGTATAGCCTGTCAATATACCAATGTAATTTCCAGAATTGTTATTCAGTTCTTTTTTAACTTTTTTTCTTTGATAATAATTACGAAAACTTGAAATCAAAGAAGGGTTAAGGGTGGATAATAAATTTTCATTTGAACTTGCTACAAGCGCAAACGACAATTCTCCTTCTATACTGATAGATTGATTCTCACTAACTTTGAATTCTCCTTCTACTCCCGGAGCTAAAATATTAAGGTATAACTTCTGTGTATCAAGAGTTACAGCGACCCTATCTTGGGCATTAGAAATAAATGTTAAAGTCATTAAAAAACTTAGGATCAATAGATTTTTGTAGTTCATAGTAAGTAGTAGATATTATCACGGTTTATTTATGATAGCTTTTTATTTACAAATACCGCCTTGATCCGTGTCCCCACAGATCGCTTAAACCAGAGAAATTGATCAGATATATTAGGTATACAAAATCAACCGTGATAATCTTTAATCCCTAAGGGATATTAATTCCCCGACTCTTGAGTCGATCATTAAATTATTGCCCATAGATACCCCGTACCCTTGAGTCGGGGTTGGTTCATTATTGAAATAATTTAATGCCACCATCACACTATTCGTGTCAAACTTCACCATTTGAGAACTATGCTATGAATTTCTTGAATGGCTAGGTGTTTTGATAGTCGGTTCTAACTGGACTAAATATGTCATAGATTACGCAATCAGTAATGGCTATTCCATGATGAGGTACATTTGAGGGGATTACAATCACTTCATTAAGTTCAGTTTTTTTGCTAATATCATTCACAGTTAGCTCAAATTTCCCAGAAAGTAATTGTGTTACCTGTTCATGAATATGATGATGCAATGGAAGAATACTCCCTGCTTTAATTTCCCATAAAGCGAGGGTCATATGCTGGGTATGGATAAAACGTCCAGAAAATCCAGGCATTATTTCCACTGGTTCTACTGATTCAAATTTTTTAAAATAAGTTTCATTAGAAATTAGAGTCATAGTTTTTCTTTTTAAGAAAGGTGTAAATAAAATGAAAGAAGGTTTTTATTTACTGGGATTAAATTTAATTTAATGCCCTAATTAATTGCAATAATTCAATGGACAATCTTTCCAAAATTTATAAAATGATTATCAGAATCAGCTATGCTATAGTTTTCATTTTATTATTTGTAGCGGGTTACGCAATTTATGAGCAGTTTTTTGGTGTTAGTAAAATAGTGCAGAGTTTGGAAAAAAATTCCGAACAACTAGGACAAGTGATACAGCGTAATAAATTGCTTGAAGAAAGATTAGTAAAGACTCAATTGGGAATTAGTGAAGTGCATAAGTCTCTGCTAGAATCTCAAATAAAACTGACTACATTGATTAAAGACACGAGGGGAAGTTCAGAAGTATTGGAAGAGCATGTAGAGGAGGTTCAAAATGATTTAGAGGATATTATCCATGAGATTGATTCAGTTTTAACTTCAGGGCAAAATTTACCTATTAATGATATTTCTGAGAGTGAAAACACAACTGATAATGAAAGAAGGTTTTAGGATACAATTATTACTTATATTAATACTTTGCAATTATTCGGTAATTGCTCAAGAGAAAAGAACACTTTCTATACCTACAGATACGAGTATTTTTTTGCTGACAGAAAAAGTTTTATTAGAAACAGCAGAACTGAAATTGGAAATTGAACAGGGATCCTACCTCTTATCCGAAGCAAAGAATGCAAGGTATAAAGGATTCGAGAGGACACTTGTTAGGGTGAGAGATCGGCTAATAGGCCAGAGTAATAAAATTACTGAATTAAAAAATGAAATTACCACTCTTCAGAATTCATTAAGGGAGATTGCCAATATAACTGACGTTGCCCTCTTAGAAGATATTGAAAACTTGAGTCAGATCAAAAAAGATCTCGAAATAGCACAGACGGAATTAAGTCAGTCAAACAGTGAACTTGTGAATGTAAAAGCTGATTTAGAAAAAACAACCAAGAAATTAGAAAGGCAGAAAAAAGGTGGAAATATTATTAAAGGAATTATTGGCGCTGCAGGGATTGCAATAGGCGTAATAATCGGCAGTGCATTTTAATTTTAAACTTCAGTGTATAATGATGTATAGATGCTAAACTTCGTTTATGTCATCATTTTTCTTTTTTAAACGACCAGAATTTTTAAGGGCTTGGTTGAGTATAAATTCAATTTGACCATTTGTGCTTCTAAATTCATCAGCGGCCCATTTTTCAATAGACTTTAACATTTCTTCATCTATGCGTAAGGCAAAGGGTTTTTTCTTGGGCATTCGTATGCTTTTAGTATTTGATGATACAAATAATATTCCTCTTTTTTGATTCAAACCCACATTCAAGCCTTTTTCCAATGGCTTTGTGTTGAAACCGTGAGTTTAGTAAACTTAATTGCAATTTAGCCCCCAAAGCTCATAAGCCAGATAGCTTATGAATTTATTTTGAGGGCCTGTCTTCGTGTCTTTTTTAATGCTAATCAATGATTTAGTGTACCACTATTGACCACTGGTGTTACATCTTTGTCAGCACAAAGAACTACCATTAAGTTGCTGACCATTGCTGCTTTACGTTCCTCATCAAGATTGATGATCTTTTTAACGGATAACTGTTCCAATGCCATTTCAACCATGCTTACGGCTCCTTCTACTATTTTTTGTCTTGCAGCCACAATTGCAGTTGCTTGTTGCCTTCTTAACATAGCCCCTGCTATTTCAGAAGCATAAGCTAAATAACCAATTCGTGCCTCTAAAATTTCAATACCAGCAATTGATAACCGATCTTCTAAGGCTTGTTCTAATTGTTCATTGATTTCAGTCATTCCAGACCTCAATGAAATATCGGATTCATCATCTTCAAAGTTATCGTATGGGTAAATTCCAGCCAATTTTCTGACTGCAGCGTCAGACTGTACTTTTACAAAACTTTCATAATCATCTACTTCAAACGCAGCTTTATAGGTATCTTTTACTCGCCATACCAATATGACACTAATTAAAATTGGATTGCCTATTTTATCATTAACTTTTACCCTTTCACTATCAAAATTTCTTGCTCTTAGGGATACTTTCTTTTTGTTGAAGAATGGGTTTGCCCAGAAAAAGCCATTTTTACGAACCGTTCCTATATATTTTCCAAATAGTGTGATTACTCTAGACCTGTTTGGGTTGACGAAAAAGTATCCAGGCACCGTGAATAAGCTGAAAATTACTAAAATGATTCCTAATGGATTTTTGATGGCTGCCAAAAGAAATATTCCTAAAACAGCTGATAAGAAAGTAAATAATATACCAAGATAGCCTGATATGGGTTTGTAAGATTTTTCAGTTGCCATGTTTAATGATTTAAATTGATATTAAAATGATATCATAATTATACGATTGTAAATTTAAAAAGGTTGCAAATTGCGAGATGGGTAGTATGTTTGCCTTATGAAGTCACAATTTAAAAACGGAGAAGAATTTTTTTTTAAACTGAATCAGGTGTTTCACTTGATTTTGGCTTTTTCTTTACTCCCATTTGGTATTATTTTTCTCTATAAGAAAGAGCATACATCTGCATCAGCAGAAAATGATTTGATCACCATAGTTATTTTAGGAGTATTAGTATTATTGATGGGATTTCTGGTATTTCAATCAATTGTGACTTATAAGAAAAGTTTCAAAAAACTCTCAGAAGACTGGAGATTAAGAAAGAAAATGACTTTTTATTACGATATTAATTATCATAGATTCAAATATGTTGGATATGCCACTTTTTTGGCAGTAGCAGGATATTTTTTAGATAATGGTTTTCTCTTTGCAATTTTATATGGAATTCTAATATTTCTGATGTCATTATGGCGTCCTACTGAAAGAAAAATTGAAGAACAATTGAGATTAGACCCAGAAGAGAAAAAAACCCTTAGACAGAGAGAAGACATAGCATAACTTAAATGCTTTAGGTATATCCTTATCCATTTTTTTAAAAACCTTAAATGGTATTAGACATATTTTCGATAGTCATCTGAAAATGCTATAGAATAAGTGTCAAAATTAACCTTTCATATTTTCATTGCCTACTTGGGTTTGGTGGATTGATTATATCCTTGTGATATTCAGGAAAATAATAGATGTCAACTTGTTTCTTACAGCTTAACTTGTAAAACTTTTAATTCATCAAGCAATTAGATCATTCTGCCTAAAAAAGACAAAGGAAGAGGCCATAAGCCCGTTATAATAGATGAGAGCAAAAAGAAATTAAAGAAGTAGAGTTTGACATAGTGTTTAAGTTTAGTGAGTAGTTAACAGTTTAGAAACTGTAAAAAAAGCCGCGTTTTACGCGGCTTTTTTATTGTTCAATAATACGGGAGAGACT
>CALGOB010000111.1 GCA_937958005.1 uncultured Cyclobacteriaceae bacterium | reverse complement strand
TTATGAATTTGATGCAAACCATGACTAACAAGTAACCTTGTCACTTAAACCCGAATGATGCAATAGAAGTTAGATGCAAACTATAACTAACAGTCATTTAGCCACTTAAATCCTAATTTCCTACTCACTATAATGGAGACTATGTCTGCGTTGCAAATCAGAATTTAAGCAGCTATCTAACAACTATTTATGATTTTCTATTACTGGCATCCAAGTAAAACTGAAATTGAAGAAAAACTGCTCTTGATATCGTTTAATCAAAGATTATTTCTGAAGTTCAAAAACACCCCCTATAAATCAATCGAAGGGCTGACAACTCTAGCTTTCGTTCGTTTTTTCCTTGCCGCGGGGGCGGACCCCTGAAAAAAGGGCGGCCGCCAAAAAAATCAACAGGGTCGCCTGGCGAATAATTTAAAGCTCCCACCCTAAACCCGGCAGCGGCCGACCGTCTCGCACACCCCGCTAAATGATCACCGCTACGGCGTACCGTGCCAACCCTCCAAAATGTATAAAAATGAAAACCTTTTCCTCGGATACTAGTAATTTTCTATTGAAAGTTTAGCCCCAAAGGGGTATTAATTCCCTAAATGGACACACCAGACTCTTCCGTGAGTGCTATAGCTTTTTATGCGGAGGCGCTGGTTTGGAGTTGATTCATTACATAATTCCATCTAACGTCCGTTTCAACTTGTAATTATTTCAGTGAGTGATATACCTAATCGTTGTATTTGTTTTCTAATAGAAGCTACAGTTTTGATTTTGATGAGTTTTTGATAAATGGCTGATTCAATGGATCACCAATTAATGTTTCTAAGCCAGGTGAAGTATCGCCAGGGTTTTATATCTCATCCAAAATACGGGTGGGGATAACCTCACCATTACATCCATAGGCTTTGACATGACTGCTAGTAACAAGTTAGCTCCTTTATGTTACTTTGCCCAAGTATTGAAATGCGGTTTAAAATAATATTGGAACTGTTAACCCTTTGCTATTTGTCCTAAGAATACAAAAAAACAGTACCTTACTGCTAATTTTTTGATGGTTATGAATTCATTTAAACTTAACAAGATGATAAAACAATTGGGAGTGAAACAATTAGCGCTTTTTTTACTAGTAATAGTTGTATTGGTTGGTTGTAACAAGAGAACAGAAAAACCGATAGTGAATAACTTATTGTTAAAAGAATGGACTGGTCCATATGGAGGTGTTCCTGCTTTTGATCAAGTAAAAATAGCAGATGTGAAAAGTGCAATGCTAAAAGGAATGGAATTAAACCTCCAAGACATTGATGCAATAGCCAATAATACAGAAGCACCAACTTTTGAAAATACCATTGAAGAAATGGAACGTGCTGGTGAGGAGTTGAATAGAGGGCTTACTTATTATGGTATATGGAGGAGCAATATGTCATCTTCAGAATTTAGGACTATTCAAGGCGAACTGGCTCCGTTATTTTCTGACTTTCGTTCTAAAATCACACAAAACGAAAAATTATTTAAACGGATAAAAACTGTTTATGAAGCATCTCTAGAGAAAGCTCTTCCAGCTGATCAACAACGTGTGGTAGAGTTAACCTATAATAATTTTGCTATTAACGGTGCAGAATTAGATGCAGAAAAGAAGAAAAGATATGCTGCGATCAATAAAGAACTATCGAGTTTATACACTAGTTTTTCGAACAATGTACTGCATGATGAAGAAAACTATGTAACCTACTTAAATGAAGGGCAACTCGGCGGTTTATCTGAAGATTATATTAAATCGGCAGCAAGGATAGCTACAGACAAAGGACAGGAAGGTAAATATGCTATTACTAATACCCGATCGTCAATGGATCCTTTCCTCACGTTTTCTTCAGAAAGAGAATTACGTAAACGAGTATGGACTAATTATTATTCAAGAGGAGATAATGGCGACGAGTATGATAATAATCAATTGATTGCAGAAATTTTAAAATTACGGCGTGAGCGTGTAGAACTTCTGGGCTTTAAAAACTATGCTGAATGGCGTTTACAAGATAGGATGGCTAAAACACCAGAAAATGCAATGAAGCTGATGGAAGCAGTTTGGCCAGCAGCTATTGCAAGAGTAGCGGAAGAAGTGGCTGATATGCAAGCGGTAGCAGATGCTAATGGAGATAAAATCACTATTGAGCCTTGGGATTATCGTTTTTATGCTGAAAAAGTACGAAAGAAAAAGTATGATCTAAATTCTGATGAAGTAAAGCAATACTTACAATTAGATAAATTAACAGAAGCAATGCATTATGTAGCGGGACGACTGTTTAATTTCAATTTCACTCCCGTGCCAAAAGGAACTGTACCAGTGTATCATGAAGACGTAAAAGTTTGGGAGGTAACAGATAAAACATCGGGGGAAAACATAGGTCTTTGGTACCTAGACCCTTATGCTAGACAAGGAAAGCGATCAGGAGCTTGGGCAAATACTTACAGAAGTCACACGACTTTTGATGGTAAGAAAAATGTGCTGGCTTCTAACAATTCAAATTTCGTAAAACCAGCTCCTGGAGAAGCATTGCTTGTTTCTTGGGATGACGCTAGTACTTTTTTCCATGAATTTGGCCATGCACTTCACTTTTTTTCATCCAATGTGAAATACCCTATTTTAAATGGAGGTGTAAGGGATTATACAGAATTTCAATCTCAATTACTTGAACGTTGGTTGTCAACTGACGAGGTAATCAATACTTATTTGGTTCATAACGAAACTGGAAAACCAATACCAGCAGAATTGGTAACTAAAATCAAAAAAGCGGCTACTTTTAATCAAGGGTTTTCTACTACAGAGTATTTAGCTTCTGCAATTATGGACATGAAGTTTCACTTGGCAGATCCTGCTAATATAGATGTAGATAAGTTTGAAAGGGAGACACTTGCAACACTGAAAATGCCAAAAGAATTGCCTATGCGTCATAGAACACCTCATTTTGGTCATGTATTCTCTGGAGAAGGCTATGCCACGGCATATTATGGTTATATGTGGGCAGATGTATTGACATCTGATGCGTCGGAAGCATTTGTAGAAGCTCCCGGTGGTTTTTATGACAAGGAAGTAGCTGCTAGGTTGGTAAAATATTTGTTCGCGCCTAGGAACTCGATAGATCCTGCTGAAGCCTATCGGTTGTTTAGAGGGCGTGATGCAAAGATAGAAGCACTCATGAAGGACAGAGGGTTTCCCGTGACTGCTGAATAAAGAATTTTAAGAGTCTCAGTATGTTGTTTTAATCCCTAAGGGATATTAATTCCCCTGGTCGGGCACCCCGACTCTCATATGTTTGTGCTAGAAAAAAAAAGTGCAATTTTGAACAGTGGCTTAATCAG
>CALGOB010000110.1 GCA_937958005.1 uncultured Cyclobacteriaceae bacterium | reverse complement strand
GAATTCCTCAAGTTGATTTTTAACAAGTATATCAACTCTATTGTGGCGATCAGAATCTTCTGCTTGATTGCTTTCACTCTCAAGAATTTCCTGAATGAAGATAGGCTGTTCAAGCAATACAGACAAGAAGCCTTCTAATATATCAAAATTAGCTTTATCCCTAAGAATCTTTTTAATTGCCCAATCAAAACGTATCAACTGTTTTGCCATATAACAAAATTAACGTTTCGAGACTATTTAAGATACATTTCACAAAAATATCTTTCCAGAAAATCAGAATTATTACAGTATTATGAATTCCTTTACAAGGAAATCACAAACAGTTCAAACTCATCATAATTCACTGTTATTAAGTCAATTACATTAAATATCAACGAAAATATCCGCTTAGGTACCGAGCGGAATCAAACTTTGTTCAAACTAAAAAAGCTCAAAACAGAAGCATACGCAACGATTTTGAGCTTTTTGATAAACTTGTGACCTTGGCAGGATTCAAACCTGCAACCTCCACAGCCGTAATGTGGTGCACTATTCAGTTATGCTACAAGGCCATTCCTATAAATTGAATTGCGAAATTACATAATCCTTTGATTTAATCATGCTTAATCCAATGATTTTTAAAAAAAGAAACCATCTATCAAATTTTATTTAGAACAATTCTAAATAATTTCGTAACATTGCTGTTATTATATAATTAAAATAATAGTTAGTTGTAAGATCATGAAAAAATATATAGGGTATTTACTCGTTGCTCTCGTGCTTTTCTCAGCATGCAATGGCACTTCTGAAAAATCTGCAAAGACTACTGAAGTAAAAGAACAAGTGGTTAATGTTTATTCTCAAAGACACTATGATGCAGATAAAACTGTGTTTGCGATGTTCACTGAGAAAACAGGTATTAAAGTCAACGTAATCAAGGCTGGAGCTGATGAGCTAATTAATAAATTAGCTTTAGAAGGGAAAAACTCACCCGCAGATATATTCATGACTGTAGATGCTGCCAAATTATTCAGAGCAAAAGAAAGACAATTATTGCAAGCAGTAAAATTGCCAAATGGCCAAAAAATTAAAGCTGGCTTGAAAGACGAAGATGACTTTTGGCATCCAATTACTTATCGCGCAAGAGTTATTGCTTATGATAAGCAAAAAGTTTCTGCAAACGACCTATCAACTTACGAAGATTTATCCGACAAAAAATGGAATAATAAAATCTTAGTTAGATCATCTTCCAGTGGATATAATCAATCTTTACTTGCCTCTATTATAGAAGCAAAAGGCGAAGATATAGCAAAAACTTGGGCTCAGGGTATAACTAACAATATGGCAAGAAATCCTCAAGGTGGTGACAGAGATCAAGTGAAAGCAATTGCCTCTGGTGTAGGGGAAATAGCTATAGTCAACACTTATTATGTCGGCCTATTGCTTAATAGCTCAAACCCTGAAGAGAAAAAAGCAGGAGAGGCAGTTTCTCTTTTCTTCCCTAACCAAGATGACAGAGGAACTCACATCAATGTAAGTGGTGCTGGAGTAACTAAATTTGCACCTAATAAGGAAAATGCAATTAAATTCTTAACGTTCCTACAAAGCGACGAAGCACAAACAGTCTTTGTGAATGAATCATTTGAATTCCCGGCAAACAGTAGCATTTCACTGAATGAAACGCTGAAGTCTTGGGGAGATTTTAAAATAGACGCACTGACTTTCTCTAGAAAAATTGAGAATCACGAAAAAGGAGTTAAAATATTTGATGAAGTTGGTTGGAAATAAATCCTTAGCCCTTCAGTACTAAATATTTATTTATAGACTCTTAACAGCTTTGTTAAGAGTCTATTTTTTTACTATCAAAATAAATTCATTGAACCCGAATGGTGCAATAGAAATTTGATACAAACCATAACTAACAGTCATTTATGATTTTCTCTTAAAAGTCTAATGCATCATTCGGGTTGAAAGTTTGAAAGTAAAGAGGAAATTTCATTAACACTTAATGAGCCAACCCCAACCCAGTGTCTCTGCTGAGAAAGCTACGGCACTCGCAGAAGGGTACGAGGTGTCTAATCATTTAATAATAAACTCGGCGTCTCCACAAAGAAGTGTCTCGCACACCCCGCTAAATGATCACTGCGACGGCGTACCGTGCCAACCCTCCAAAATGTATAAAAATGAAAACCTTTTTCTCGGATACTAGTATTATTTAAATGCCTTTCGCCTAAGCAAGATCTTCTGCAAGAGACCTTGCTTTTTAGTCTCACCAATCATGGTTGTTTAGGGCTTCACAACCTTATTTTTTATGATTTCAACAGGACTTATTTGATTGAATTGATTTAAACGATCCATCAACATCCTATATTTTTAATGATCCCATCCTATCTGTTGCTCATCTAAATGGCAACAAGGTCTCTTGAAGAAGATCTTATTGCGAATCCAGCATTTTGGAAATCTATATGTCATATTTATTAAGTACCTAAATCAGAATAATAATTAGAGCTACAAAATTTTGCTTATGGCCTTTTAATGAAACAATAAAAGGTCTTTTATACCAATATATGTTTATTAAGGGGCGTATAAGATATTTTAGTAAATTTAATTTTGACAAAGCGGCTTCCTGCTAGGACAAAAACGCAAGCATGGCATCGCTATGGTAAGTATTTTTAACGCATCGCAAATATTAAATTTGCTAATGGATATGCGCTCTTATAAATCTAAATTGGTATTAAACCTGTTTTAGGTAACTTATTACGTAAATCACACATCTTAACTAAGGAAAACCATGAAAATGTCTAATCAGAGTATTCCTCTCAAAATTAGCCTGTGAAAGCCTGAACTTTACATCATAGTAAAACAACAAAGGACAAAAAAACAAAAGGTTATGAAAGTTATAGTATCACTCGCAATTATCATTTTAGCATCAATCAATATAGCAAATGCACAGGAAGTTTTTTTCAACTCATATATAGAACAAACTTCTGTAAGCCCTAAAGTAGGTGGACAACTAGGGTATGAATTTAGTTACGGTTATGAAGTAGGAGTATTTTACCAAAAAGAAGTTAATATGCTAGGTAGTAGTGACACACCTAAGCCAAGGTTTAGAGAAGAAGAGTTTGTAGGAATATTGCTTGCTGCTCCTATCCTAATGGCTGACCGATACAATGTTAAATTGAATGCGAGAACAGGCATGAGAAATCAATTTAATTTTGCAATTTCTCCTTCAGTTGTAGGGAATTATAAATTGATTAATACTATTCAAGTACAATTGGGAGTAGGAATTAGGGCATTAAGACCCACATTTCAAGCTGGTCTAAGAATTAATCTATAGCTATTAGAAAGGAAAATTAGGACAGAAATTTTAATCAGATTATCTAATCAAGTAGCACATGGAAAATTCAAAAAAACAACTACCAAACCTATTCTTCATCAAAACATTTGTAGTGGTTAAGCACCTATTGTTAATATCAGTTTTAACATTGTTGGTCGTAAGCGTAAATGCACAACAATTAGAAGTACAGGCTTATGTTCAAGAAACCATTGTGGGCTTGCAAAAAGGTTATAGCATGAAAATGATGAATAGCAAAGAGATGAAATTTGGTATGTTTTATCAATCAACGCAAAATTTCTCCTTTAATGAGGGAATCAATAACTATCCATTTTTAGGAACAGAATTTTCATATCCAGTAACTAAATGTGGCAAGATTAAGCTGTTTGCAAACCTAAAAGGCGGGTTAGTTAATTATCAGTTTTTAGCCTTGGTACCTGAATTAGAAACAGTAGTTGCCATTAAAAAGCAATTGAGTTTTAGCATGGGATCATCCTATCGAGCTGGACAAGCTGCTATCTCATTTAAGGTTTTGATTAGGCCATTTGGACAGAATAAATTTAAATAATAGACACATGAAAATACAATTTTACTTATTCTTATTTTTTACTTCTATAGCCTTGGCATGTGAGCCAGATTTAGAACAACCATATGAAATATATACAATTAAAGAAGGGAATCATGGAAGCAATTATGCTGGAATTCAATTTTTACAATCATCTAGTTTAAGATTTTCTGCAATTTTTAACAAGTCAGCTATCTATACTTCCAAAGAGCCGGTCAACCAACATGACATTAATAAATTATTAGGTTTCGCAGATTGCAATGTACATCACCATGTAAATAGTGCCAGGTTTGGTTGGAGATGGCTAGATGGAAAGCTAGAGATTTTAGCATACTGCTACGCAAATAAGGAAAGAATTACAAAATCAATTGGTTTTGTAGAACTGAATCAATCTTTTGAATATAGTATTACCGTATCTAAAGAACAGTATTTATTTGAATTAGAAGGATTCCCTATGGTGACTATGCCTAGAAGTTCGTCTTGTGAAGTTGGTTCATACTATATGCTATTTCCGTATTTTGGTGGAGATGAAGTAGCACCACAAGACATATCAATCAAATTACTGACACAATACTAGAATTATGGAAAATAAACTCAAGAGAAAAGTATCTACCATATTATTTTACTTACAGTGGATCTTAACTTTCGTGGTAATCATCATAGGCTTGTTAACAAATGCTCCTCACTGATTAATTTACTCGTACTTGTCTCTTTTTGGTCCGTTTTTTTTGTTCACTGCTAACCTCAGACCCAAAACAATCCGATTTACAAAAATGTACCAACCCCACAATTCCAAGAATCTTATGTCTAGTTTCTAGTGCGGGTTAAACCCGAATGATGCAATAGAAATTTGATGCAAACCATAACTAACAGTCATTTAGCCACTTAAATCCTAATTTCCTACTCACCATAATGGAGACTATGCCTGCGTTGCAAATCAGAATTTAAGCAGCTATCTAACAGCCATTTATGATTTTCTCTTAAAAGTCT
>CALGOB010000109.1 GCA_937958005.1 uncultured Cyclobacteriaceae bacterium | reverse complement strand
AACTTAAATACAGAACAATTATGGAAGGGTTATTACAAAGAAAACCCTACTATTGTAAATCAATAACAGGACTATGAGAAATTGTAAATCTATTATAGGACTATATATTTAACCTGTAAACTTATTTTAGGACGACACAGTTTTTGACCGCCAAGCGGCCTTGTAGATTTTTTTGGTTCCGTTTTTTCAGGGGTCCGCCCCCGCGGCATGGAAAAAATGAATCGGACTGCCGACCCAGAAAGCCCCTAATTTTAGGAATACCCGATTCTAGAGGGCCGCCGTGGAACGGTGTTTTTCAGGATCAGAAAAAAACCCTCTTTATTTGATCTATAAGTGTCTTTTTGTTCATTTTCAGATTTAATTGGATACCAGTAGTCTAGAATTAGAAAAAAGTGCCTTTCAGAAATAAGTACTTCAGTTAGAAAGTTAAAAAGTGACTAAATATGTTCTCGCTTAGTTAATTGAAAAATGGGCAATAATTTTCATAAAGTAAGAAGTCTCTAGCTAATCTATTTAAATTCATATGCTAGTATACCGCACACTAATGACACCATTTCTAGAGTCCAAAGTATTCGTATTTAAAAATCACTTACTATTTTATTCATAGAAAATTGTTCCCTAAAATACACCAAATGACCACATTAAATATCGATCAATACAATATTCCTTTTCATTTAGTCCTTCGAAGAAAATCTTTTGTTTAATTTTATCAATAGGCTCTGCATTTTCAGAACTCTTCTTTTCAAATACATATTAAGTCCTATGATCAATTCGAAAGGCCCAAAAACACATTTTCGAGTTTGTAACCTTTGCGAAGCTATGTGTGGTTTAGCAATTCAGCATGAAGGAGATCAAATATTAAGTATTAAGGGTGATGAAAAAGATCCGTTCAGCAAAGGTGCAATTTGTCCTAAAGGAGCCATGATGGGAGAGGTATACAAGGATCCTGACAGGTTAAGGAAACCCCTAAAAAAAACATCAAATGGTTTTGTAGAAATTGGTTGGGAAGAAGCTTTTGATGAAGTAGCCAATAGATTAAACGCCATCAGGTCTTCACATGGGAATAATGCGGTAGGTATTTATGCTGGAAATCCCTCAGTTCATAATTATGGGACCATGTTATTCCTTGGCGGGCTTAAAAAAGCATTAAAGACCCAAAACTCTTTCAGCGCTACCTCTATGGATCAGTTACCGCATCATTTTGCAGCTTACTTCATGTTTGGAAGTGGTATGCGCGTTCCAATTCCAGACATAGACCGAACACAATATATGATTGTGATGGGAGCTAACCCTATTGCTTCCAACGGAAGTCTAATGACAGCTGCTGGTGTAGATAAAAGACTGAAAGCCATACAAAAAAGAGGTGGTAAATATGTTGTAATAGATCCTAGAAAAACTGAAACTTCTAAATTGGCGGATCAGCATATATTTATAAAACCCGCTACAGATGTCTATTTTCTTTTGGCAATGATGCACTTAATATTTAAAAATAACAGTATTAAGTTAGGACACCTTAAACAACATGTTCAAGGATTAGATGACTTAAAAAATGTTGCCAAATCATTTTCTCCAGAAAAAGTAACTCATATAACAGGAATCTCTGTTGAGGATATCTACCAAATAATTGAAGAATATCTTGCGACAGAAAAAGCTGTTATTTATGGTAGAATGGGAGTTAGTACTCAAGATCATGGAGGTCTATGTCATTGGTTAATCAACGTTATTAATTTATTAACAGGACATTTAGACACGATAGGTGGAAGTATGTTTACTAATCCGGCAGTTCCACTGGTAAGAAACAAAAAAGGAAAAAACTCTTTTGATAGATGGAAAAGTAGAGTGAGAGGTTTACCAGAATTTGAAGGGGAAATACCTGTATCTACCCTCGCGGAAGAAATTACTACTGAAGGTGAAGGGCAAATAAAAGCCATGGTTATTAATGCTGGTAATCCAGTACTTTCCTCACCTAATGGTTCTCAGCTCGACAAGGCACTTTCTCAACTAGATTTCATGGTGTCTATTGATATATATCTTAATGAAACTAGTAGGCAAGCAGACATCATCTTACCCCCAACTACTGGGTTAGAAATCGATCATTATGATTTAGTTTTTCATGCATTAGCTGTTTCAAATGATGCTAAATTCTCTAGGGCACTTTTCCAACCAAAATATGGTCAATTACATGATTGGCAAATATTAAAAGCACTGACTAAAAGGTTATCAAAGAAAAAACTATCTTTTTTCTATCGCATTAGTACTCCTAAAATCCTTCTTAACCTTGCTTTACTAACAGGCCCCTATGGCAAATTTAGTAGTGTAACGAATTTTTTCTCGGGCTTATCATTGAGAAAAGTAAGAAAATCTGTTCACGGTATTAAATTAGGGCCATTGTCAACTATGTTTCCTGAAGGCCTTAGAACGTCTAACAAAAAGATACATCTGGCACCAGAATTATTCTTAATCGAGCTTGAAAAGCTAAATTTAAAATTTAAAGATTCAACTACTCCGTTAGCTCAAAATTCTTTTAGCATGATTGGAAGAAGGCATCTAAGAAGCAATAATTCTTGGATGCACAATACTGAAAAGCTTATTAACGGCAAGAATAGATGTACAGTAATGATTAATTCAAACGATGCTGAAAAGCTTGGAATAAAAAACAATGAAGAAGTGCTTGTAAAATCAAGGGTTGGTTCTATTAAAATACCCTCTGAATTAACTGATTCATTAATGCCAGGTGTAATCAGTATCCCACATGGATTTGGTCATCATAAAAAAGGCACTCAATTGAAAGTTGCAGAAGCAAATGCTGGTGTTAGTGTAAATGACATCACAGATGACCTAAGAATTGACGCCCTAACAGGCAATGCAGCGTTTTCTGGTCAAATAGTCGAAATCGTTAAGTTATAACAAGGATTAAATCTGAACTAAAAATACAAGTTCTTTCAGTTAATCGAAAAACTTTTTAATAATACAGGATATTATGTTTTCATGCCACTTATTACCTGCCAACATATTCTGAAAAACCTCTTCTTCTTTTTCGTCCATTTTCTGACCAAAAGAAACACTTTGATCAACCAAACACCTTGATCCCATACTCCAACTGGGAAAAATCCTCTCCTGAATAGGGCTAAATACAATTAATCGCATCCCTCTATGTCTAGTATCTAATTTAACCTTTTCAAATACTTGATTCACATCTTTATAATCCCCTTCCATATATTGAATAAGTTTTGAATCATTGCAAAGTAATACTCCAGTATTTTTTTCCGGTATTATTTCTATGACATGCAGCTAGGATTTGTTGGATTTCTTCGTCATCTCGTGGATTATTCCTAATACTGATATAAACAAGTTCCGATAGCATTTCCTAAAAAATTTTAACTGATTTGAAATAACCAATCAAATAATATAGCTCTTTAATATTTAATCCCTAAGGGATATTAATTCCCCTAGCCGGGCGCCCCGACTCTTGAGTCGATCATTAAACCCGAATGATGCAATAGAAATTTGATGCAAACCATAACTAGTGTCCGTCCGAATTCTATGGGTTTGAAAATGATTTATGAATATTCTTAGTTTTGATATGAATTTAATAAGGTGGTTATACCCCATTTAATTGACAGGTCTACTGACTAGCTCTGTAATTCAACGATCTTTGGCAAAA
>CALGOB010000108.1 GCA_937958005.1 uncultured Cyclobacteriaceae bacterium | reverse complement strand
CTTTATCAATTTCATCAGGCAATACACAATGAATGGAAACTATTTTAATTCTTTGCATAAGTGTTTTAATATTTTTATTCGACAAATATCTTAATGAAATATGGATAAACAATCATTTGCAATGACTTTTCAACTATTAAAATTTGACAGGCTCATCCATTATGGTTTTTCGGATTCCAGTAATTCTTTTTTATGATAAACCCCTCATTATCAGACAACAAATTATTTCTTAGAATATTTTTATTAAAAAATACTGCTAACTTATTTTTTATTTAGAAATAAATTTTAAATTTGCACTCCGATTCAAACGAAAGTTAATGAATCAATTATTCGGGGTGTAGCGCAGTCCGGTTAGCGTACCTGGTTTGGGACCAGGGGGTCGCAAGTTCGAATCTTGCCTCCCCGACTTATAAAAGTGCTTCTATTCTAAATAGAGGCACTTTTTTTTATGTCTGCATCTTGCCCAAACAAACTTTTAAAATATACTTTCACCTGTTTATCTTTGCTCATCAAAAAGCTAATCTCATAACATAGTTTAATTTATCATCAGATTTAATCATTCATTATGCTAAGAAGAATCATCTTTTTAATATTATTTGGTCTATCACATTTATCTCACGCCCAAAATGAAAATGGCAATAAATATGAAAATCTATTTATTACTGTTGATCAAAGGTCTCATCTTACTTATGCTGATATAAACCTACCGATCACCTCAGCCGCATATTATGCGACCAAGTTTGATATGTTATTAGTGTTTAAAGATGGAAGGCCAAATGAAATTTGTCAATTTAGTTATCAATCTGCCCGATTTACTATTAGGGATTTATTTGATCCCAAAAGAGATTTAAATATCCTCAGAAATGGAGTTTTACAATCAGTTAGAAAAAATGATTTAGCCTATTTTATTTTTAATCAGGAAATATTCATAAACCAATCCCAAAAACCTAAAGAAAACGCTATTTTTCCTGCCCCATGGGGAGTAATGGTTCTCAATGGAGCCATTAGACATATCCGTTGGTTTATCAAAGACAGCAGTCAAGACAGTTATAGACTAGAAGATAAAACTTACTTAAACTCGAAAGAAATCTCCCCACTCATCCTCGGCAATTCTTTTGGTTGGAGAAAACCCATGATAAAAACTGTTGCTGATCACCCACAAATGCTTGCGCGTATTGAAGCAAAAGAAGACGGTTATACTATTAAAAATGCTAAAAAGATTATTAAAGAATACAATCAGTGGGTAAAGCAAAATGACTATCCAAGATTTAAAAAATATGCGATTCCTGAAGAAATCTACAGAACTACTTCCAGTCAGTCCATTGATGATTCTGAGATCACTTACCAGCAGGTGTTTAGCAGGGTTAACTATTACAATGAAGTGGAAGCTGTACATCCAAATCTTAACATCGCTCAGGCAAATGCACTTTTTGATCCTGATTCGCTTTATAATTTGCTGTTAATATACAAAGATGGCAGGCCCAATCAAGAAGTAAAATTTACTTTTAAGCCTCATAATTTCATCTTAAAATATAGGTCACCATTTCTTATCAGATTTTTCTTTGATACTAAAATCCCGCTTACAGTAATTGAAAATGGAAAAGAAACTACTATTGACAAAAGTTTATTGACCCATATGGTGCTAGCAAAAAGTTATATTTTCATCAACAACTATGTTTTTGATCCTGGTTTCAAGGATAAAAAAGAAACTTGGGGGCTTGTCAGAATTAATGGTCCAATTACCGAAATCAAATGGGTAATTGTTAATTCAGGTTCACATTATTACAATACACAAACTTATTTTAATGCCGTCAAACAGCGTAAAAGTTTGGTTAACATTTCTTCAGGGTGGAAAAAACTATATGAATCATTACTCAGTGATTATGCAGAACTGATTGTCAAAATCAATAATAAAGAGAAAGGTTATAAATTATCCAACAGCGTAAAAATGGTGGTTGAATATAATGAGTGGGTCAAGAAAAATGATCCTGAAAGGTTTAATAAATATGCTTTACCTACTGGTTTGACTAGTCTAGGGAAATAGTCTATAAACAGAGTTAAAATCTCTTCATGAGACTAATGATCTGAGTGCAGAATAAGAAAATACATTTTGAAGGTCTGCGGGCAGTTTTTAAAAGGTTTATTTTTTAAGATCACTCTTAGAGCGATTAACAGAGCTCAAGACAAGAATCTTTCTAGGATTTTTCTTCCTTTTTTGAAGCGGTGGTGGACCGCTAAAAAAAAAGGAAGAGCCTGTTTGGCATGAAGACAAAAGTAACTGGACGGCTTCAATGAGCATTTTTGCACTTAACTGAGGCAAGAGTTTATCCCGAACTCTGATTAATAGGTGAACTTTACCATTTTCATAAAAAATTCGATTATAGTGAATAGAAATAGAAATGCGAAAATGAACCAACCCCGACCCAAGGGTACGGGGTATCTATGGGCAATAATTTAATGATCGACTCAAGAGTCGGGGAATTAATATCCCTTAGGGATTAAAAATTTATATAAAACTTATTTCTAATTCTATTTAGTTTTCTACTAGCATGTATTTGCTCCATAACATGAAGGTAGATTTACAATCAGGCCTGATAGAAGAATAGTGGGGATCTAAATCCTTTTTTACTGATCTTCGAGATGTACTTTGCTAGCCTTGTAAAGAACTTAGCCCAATAAAAAACCCTTTCGATGTAATTGAATAATTGCATCGAAAGGGTCAAAGCTTAACACCTTTAAAGGTTACTCAAAAATCACTTTCATTTCTACCCTTCTATTCTTTTGCCTTCCTGCTCTTGTATTATTAGAAGCTACAGGTTTATCAGGACCAAACCCTTCCACTGCTAAACGTACAGGGCTGATTTTCCTTTTAACCAGAAAATCAGCTACTGCTTGTGCCCGCTTTCTGGAAATCTTCAAGTTAGTTTCTCGACTACCTGTATTATCGGTATAACCAGCAATAGACAATCTCCACTCCGGTTTCTTATTCAATAATTTTGCCAGTTCAATCAATGAAGGGAATGAAGAATTTGAGATCACCGCACTGCCTGTTTTAAACTCTAGGTTTTCAAAAGCCGTATTTAGCACTTCTTGCTCTTTCTCTTCTATTTTAGGGCAGCCATTATTTTCTACTACTCCTGGTACATTAGGACAACGATCGTCGAGATCTCTGATACCATCTTGGTCAGTGTCTGCGTATGGGCAACCCTCGTTATCAATTTCTCCTGGTTCATTAGGACACTGATCCAAATCATCAGTTAACCCATCTTGGTCTGAATCAGGACAGCCACCTTGGCTTATTGGCCCTGCAAGTTTTGGGCATTTATCTTCTTTATCTATTACACCATCGCCATCTGTATCTGGACAACCATTAAACTCTTTCAATCCTGCTACTTCTGGACAATTGTCTTTTGAATCAACTATACCATCCCCATCCGTATCTGGGCATCCGTTAAACTCTTTTAAGCCGGCTACGTCTACACATTGATCTTCACTATCCTGAATACCATCACCATCCGTATCTGGACAACCACCAAATTCCGAAGAACCGGGAATCTGAGGACATTTGTCTTCACTGTCAGGCACACCATCCATATCGGTATCGGGACAACCTGCAAATTCCCATACGCCAGGTACCTTCTTACATTTATCTTTTCTATTGGAAACAAAGTCATTATCTCTGTCCTTCTTCTTTTTATAAGGCATACTAAAACGTAGAGCAAACTGTACACTTGCGCTTCGCGCATTTTTACCTAAAACAAAATTAGAGAGGAAGTCTCTGGAACCTACAACCAAAGGGCCTACGTTAAAATTAAAACCAGAGGTAAATCCACTGAATCGGTCTATTGAAAAAGGAAGGGCAAAGCCTGCTTTTTTAGATTCAACACGGGGGCCAAAAGAGAATGTAGAGGGATGCCAGTTTTTTTCAATGTCTGAAGAGCCTGTTTTAAGGCCAAGCTGCACATTGCCATTCAGGTAAATCCCTTTAGTAACATGGTAATCAAAATTGGTATTAATACGAGTGGGGAGTCCCATTACATATTCGCCTCCCCTGTCAAATTCAAATAAAGATTCAATAAATTCATCCGCATTTGAATCCGCAAACTCTTCTAAGCTCACATTTTGCGCATCCCCTCTCAGGTTACCACTATTGTCACTTTGCTGATAGCGAATACCCCCAAGGTCTAACAATGATAATCCTACACGAAATTTATATTTGTTGCGATCTCTCCTAACTAATCCTTTTTCCCCATCCATCTCGTATAAAAATCGGTCTTGATTAGGACGATACTCGTAAACCGCTCCCAAATCAAACCCAAGGCCAAAATTACCTGTAAAAAAATCACTTGTAATATCATCGTCTATGTCATCAAATTTAGCAGGATATCCAAAAGTAACATTCACATTTCCCAGATCAACCTCATCATCTAAACTAGTGGGATTTAGATTTTCAACTTCTGCCACCCTAATTTCATCAATAAAACCAAAAGCAGAGGCAGTTCCGTATAATAACTTAGTTGTAAGCCCTCCTTTTAAAAAATGTTCTTTTTCATTTAAAATCACCCTACCATAGGTAAGGTCAATTTCTGTCCATGTATGTGCTTGTAAACGGGTATCATTCAAGTTTATAGCTTCATTCTCATCAAATTCAAATTCGTTTTCTGCAAAATCTATAAAGTCTGTGGTAAGATCATTGACATTTGCTAGTGCTCTTTGTTTAAACCCTATTGCTATTGCATGTTTAGGGCTCAGTGTCAACAGAAATGAAAACGGCAATTGTACTTCCGCAGAAGCAAACAGCCCTCGACCATTTGTTCGGTCGCTTACTAATAAGCTCTCTAATTCCAAGTTTTCAAGAAATTCCCTATCAGTGGTCCTTCCTCCTGGAAGGCTGTAATAGTTATTGGCTGCATAAGCACTTGCTCCAATAAGGTTTATTTGAAACTTATACCGGCTGTCAGCTATAGAAGCTGGCTGTTGTCCTACTCCATAAATTCCAGCGTAATTGCTATTGTAGAAACCCATCCAATCCTGTGTGAAACCGGTTCTGAAAAGCCCTAAAAGTGCGATAAATAGAAATAGTTTTTTCTTCATGGTTTTTGTATATATAAAATTGAACGCAATTCTAAACATTTTCAAATTAAATACCATGCATAGCACATTCGAGTTTTGTGGCACAAACTGTCTTTTCGATCAAGAATTTTATTTATGCGATCAATAATAAGACTAACTCGAGGAAAAAACTATGAAGATCAAATACCTTATTAACTCCCATGCTTCATGAAGTTATGTAAAATTCCATAGATAAGGCAAGTAAAAATCACTTTTAGAGCCTTCAACCCGCATCTACTCCGATTATAAGTCACTTCTACAACCGCTTAACACAAGTTTGTTAGATCACCATAGCATTGGCTATGATTCTCTAACATAAGTGTCTGTAATTTTGAGCTTTCTAATGCACCATGCGGATTCAAGGCCTGCCTGACAAAGGAATTAATATCACTTAGGGATTAAAATTTAGCACGTAATTGCTCTGACAATAACTTGGTCTATCATAAATAATTCGGACTCCTTGAATTACAGAAAATCTAGGTATTCCTCTGAAAGTTGTTATCCATTTGTATATATACTCAATCTAATTCATTGCCAGCTCCCCGAAGTGTTCTACCGTTGGCGATTTAACGAAACCACTTTCCCTTTAAATCTTTACTGTAAACTCTCTTTTCTTATCCATTTTTCTAATAGCAATTTAGATATAAAACACCGTTTATTTTTCTGTTAATTCTTCATTATCGCGTGTTAAAAAACCTTCTTCTAGCACTAATAGAGGCTCATTTTTTACCAAGACGGCCCCGCCTTGGCGGCACCACCTTCTTCAATAAAAAATCACCTGCAAAATCTAATCCACTCTTTTATAAAAAAATTGGTATTGGGCCTTATTTTAATATAACACTGCCTTGGTTTATTTTCTTCATAAAGCAGCAAGTCCAGATATGATTGTATCAATAGCACACAACATCCACTAAATTCCACTTACTAATAATTTTATCTAACTTGTCAGTGTTAAGTTATTCAAAATTAACATAAAACATCGCTCGGCTAATTTAGTTTTAACCTTGTGTAAAATCTTAACGAATGAAAACAGAAATTCGACTTACTGAAATACGTGACATTCTTGAAAAAGAGAAAATAAATAATATTTATCCCATTTACATTAATTGGATAAAAACTTTACTCCCATTTTGGAAAGAAGCGGTTATTAGGATTGGTGAATTAAAAGATTTTGACCAAAAGAAACTTGACAAGCATTTATCTGTGATTGAAAATTCTTTCTCATTAATGGAAGATTGGCGTTTTGAACGTATCAAATATATAAAGGCAAGAAGAAATGAAATTGATAGTGCGATTAGCTTTATTAGGAATAGAGCATTGGATAAAGAAGTATCTAAATATTACTTTGCGCCTATTTGTAGAAATGTCGCAAGTCTTTTAAGAATTTCATTGTATATCTCAACACACGGTTATGGGGATGATCAAATTCCTACTTGTATAGCCCAAGCTATATATGAATTATCTTTTTGTCACGTATTATTGCCTTTTGATACTAGTGATTTTATTTGGTTTTTACCAAAAGGAGCATCCATTCATACTGATAATAAAGATGATTTAGACAATTATCATATGATGATTGAAAACGCAGGAAAGAAATTTGAAATAATGGATGCCATCCAAGAATATAATAATATGGCAGTTAAATTTTGGCGGAATTTTGAAAAGCCAATTCCTTGGAATTATCCAAAAGATATTTTCACTCTAGAATTTGAAAATATCTCAAAAAATTTACACTATTCTGC
This sequence comes from uncultured Cyclobacteriaceae bacterium, assembly GCA_937958005.1. GTDB lineage: Bacteria > Bacteroidota > Bacteroidia > Cytophagales > Cyclobacteriaceae > JANSWY01. Next base: position 2,633 of record CALGOB010000108.1, on the reverse strand, counting down.
AATAAATGCTTTTCACAACAAATGAAAATAACACATAATAAGGGTTATAGCTCATACAGATTTTGGCCTTTATTCAGAAAGTAGTTATTTGCTAAATCCCATAGTAATCATAGCCTAAGCGATACAAATAATCGAGATGTAAAATGAACCACCATGGACTGAAAGTCCATAATTTCAGCGAGTCGACTCAAAGTCGACCAGTGGCCTCTACTCTATAATAAAGTTCGAGCTTCCGTTATCGTTTGGCTTTCTATGATGTTCCAAATATTCATGCACCATCTCATCAGTTATATTCCAAGTGCATATGAACATGATTTTTTGAAACAAATCCTTTCAAAATATTGATATCTTCCGATTCACAAACTTGAATTAACATACCACGACACCTAATCCTTAAATCACCTTTTAGAACTGAATAACGATATTTTGTCGACCAAACTAGGTGAGCTGTTAAACGAGAAACCGTATAAGAATTAGTCCATTGATCTTTCGACATCTAAACAAAGTTAGTTTTTTAGAAGCTGAAAGCGAAATGCAATAAATTACATAGTTTTAATCATTCTATTCCACATTTACTTTAACGGGTAGTACTTCATCAGGGATTCCGCTTTTAAAATTTTCGAAACCAAAATGGATAAAAAGTTATCAGAATTGGGGAGTGATTTTCATAAAATCGTTAAAAATCAGATGGGTTACTGATGAAAGTACTGGTTTTTTCTGTCTAAAATTAGATGATTGTTTTTTAAAAGCGGAATTCCTGATTACTTCAGTATTTTCATCCCTATATTTATCTACTTGGTTGATGCTTATGAACCCTGATAGATATTGTTTGATCCATATTATAATCCTGCTTTATTGTAGCTGTTGTAACTTTCTATAAGGGATTCACCAGTTTCATATTGCTTCTTCAACTGCTTGCGGATCTCTATAAACTGGTCATTTAGTCTTTCCGCTTTATCACAGTTAGGACTAAATAACTTGCTGCTTTCTTCTGGGTTTCCTGTTTGTAATGGATGGCTAATGCCCCTCTTTTCTTTGATATAGCTGTACAGTGATAATATCTGATGGGATTCCAGCTTTAGCTTCCTGCCTTTCTTTACTTTCTGACTGCCTTTGATGTAGATAGTCCAGTACTTTATCATGCATTGCATTGTCCATCATTCGCACTATTTCCGAGGGGCTTGTATTTTCCAGATAGGTTATAAAGTGTGTGAGATCGTAGGGCATAAAATTATTTTTGGTTAAATCTATCCATTCCGTAAATTCACATGAATAGATATATTATACCTTAATATTCAAAACCATTTTAACAAAAGTTGATAAAAAGTATGTTAAACACCATTTTTGCAGCCTTAAAAGACCTAAAATAATAATGTATATAGGTGATAAAATAAAAAAACACGTGAAGCAAAGGGAATGACTCAAAAAGAAGTTGCCTTATCTGTTAATATGGATCAATCTCAATATTCTAAAATTGAAAAAGGCAAGACAGACCCGTCCACTTCTACTTTACAAAAAATAGCACAGGCACTCGATATAACACTTGCTGAGATGTTTGCTTCTGACGATCTGTTTAAAGATGAAAACTCTTACGATAAATCATTGATGGAAAAGCTTAGGCTCATTGATATGCTGGATGATGAGGAAAAAAAATCAATCTTCAATATCGTTGATGGATTAGTCGCCAAGAAAAAACTAAAAGACACCCTGCAAAATGCCCTCAAAAGTGCTTAAATTATTTAGAGTGATTCTAAATTAATTCTTTTTTTATGACACCTAAAATGTTACTTATAATACACTTTTGTTGCTTATTAGCTACACTGCTTTAAGCACAAGTTAAAAACTTGCGCCAGATTGGAAGCAAATTAGATCAACTCTTTTATTCTCTTGATTATATACTCTGATATATCCTCGTTCTGAAGGGGAGAACTCTGAAGTTTTTTAACCAAGGATTTGAGTAACAATTCACTGTCCCTGTCCTTTTCTTTTATAACCCTAACGATTAACTGGGTTTGCATTTCAGCTGATTCCTCTTTGAATTCCCCACCAACCATATGTTCATATCTGGCGATGATAATCCCCCAGTTATCTATACGGTTATTTAATGGAGTCAAATGATAGCGTTTATTCCAAAAATCATTGTTTGATGGCTCTTTACGGTGATATTCTGAATTTATATTTTCCAACATCTCACGATATTCATTTTTGTCTTTTTCCGAACGCATAACTATCTTTCAATCAATTCAATTTCATATACATTACCATCTTTTGGTATTATATTTTTCACCTCAAAGTCAGTGCCCCGCATAAACATTGCTTCATCATTAGTGTCTAATCTAACCTTACCAAAAGAGATATCATGAATAGTCCTTCCATTACTATTACTTTTGGTATTAATAGTAATTTTGATATTCTTTCCTGCATCATCAATAAAAGCGTCAGCTCTATTATTAGCTGCATAGGTGTATTCTGAATATGTTACCATTTCTCCCTTTTTATGCCTAGCAATGAAATTGGTCAGGTCATCTCCTGATAAGTCAACTCCCCTATAGTATTTAGTCCCCGAAGGAACTACGGGCATTTTAACGAGCGCACGGTCTAGTAAAGCAATTGTCTCTTGGACTTTAGGCAGG
>CALGOB010000107.1 GCA_937958005.1 uncultured Cyclobacteriaceae bacterium | reverse complement strand
GGGGAATTAATATCCCTTAGGGATTAAAAAATGCAAAAGCAAAATACCAATCTATAATATTCAATTTTAATATACACACACAAAACACAGTAGACACCAAATAATTACTTGAGTGACTTTATAAATTCATAAGTTGCTACTTGAGCTCTCAAGGCCGTTTGAGCATTCGTTTTAGGTCGTTTTATTGATTCCAGTTCAGCAGTAAGATCATTCGCTTTTTGATTGTCATTCAATTGTAACTGAAGCATTTTAATTAAGTCATTTCTATACTTTTCCCCTTTAATTGGGAAGATTACTTCTATCCTTCTTTTTAAGTTCCTTGTCATCCAATCCGCTGATCCCATATATAATTCATTACTCCCATTATTATGAAAGTAGAATATTCGGGCATGTTCTAAAAATTTATCAACTAATCTTCTCACTGTAATATGCTCACTCAGCCCAGGGACACCTGGTCTTAAGCAGCAAATTCCCCTAACAATCATTTCTATTTTAACTCCTGCATTGCTCGCTTCATACAGTTTTTCAATAATAGTATTTTCTTCCAGGTTATTCAACTTAATAATGATATGCCCATTTCCAGTTTGGTTTTGGTGCATTATCTCTCTATCTATCATCTCCGTAAACCTATCGATGATGTTAAATTGTGATACTAAAAGTTGTTCAAAAGCTTTCGGTTCTTTACGTTTATATAAGAAATTAAATAATGAAGCTAATTCTTGATTCATTTCCCGGTTGCAGGTCAACAAGGCATGATCTACATATATTTTAGCTGTTTTCTCGTTGAGGTTACCTGTTCCATAAAAACCATAGTATAAGGTATTTTCCTTTACAGTCTTTTTCTTAACCAAAGCAACTTTAGCATGCACCTTTAACCCAGGGATACTGTAAATTATCTTAATCCCCGCTTTTTCCATCTTAGAAGCCCAATAAAGATTATTTTCCTCATCAAAACGAGCTTTTAATTCCATAAATACTTTTACTACTTTCCCATTTTTAGCCGCACTGATGAGTGCATCTCCAATAAAGGACTTTTCTGCCATCCTATAAAAGGTAACATTGATTTCTTTTACCTCAGGATCAATAGCAGCTTCATTGAAAAACTGTAAGACATAATCATAACTCTGGTAAGGAAAGTGCAATAAATGATCCTGTTCTTCTATTGCTTTGAATATAGACCTTTGAAGTTTGAAGGGTTCGTGAGCAATAGCAGGTTGTTTTTCGTATTCTAAATGTGAGCCAATCGTATTAGGCAACTGAAAATAATCATGAAGGTTATGATATCTGCCCCCTGATACTAAATCATGCTCTGTGAGAGAAAACTTTTCTTGTACACAGTCCAATAAATCCTTAGACATGCTTTTATCAAACAAAAACCTTGCTGGGATACCTAAATCCCTTTTCTTGATTTGTTTTTGGATCTTTTCAACCAAGTCTCCACTGTACTCATCATCTATTTGAAGGTCTGCATCTTTATTTAATTTAATGCTGGCACATTCTAATACTTTATATCCAGGAAAGATGATATCTAAATGATGCCTGATTAGATCATCTAAATACATAAAATAATGCTTGTCATCAGATGAGGGTAATTTGAAGAATCTAGCAATCTTATCTGACGGAATATTAAGGTATGCAAAATAGGATTGACCCTTTTTTGACAGCCTCAAAGCAAAGTACAACCTCCTATTTTTTAAAAAATCCTCTGATTCACTAACCTCCCATATTTTAGGTTGTAAAAAAGTAAGTACCGAAGTTTTAAAGTAGTGCAGAATCGTTTCTTTTTGGTTTTGATCTAAATCAAACTTTTCATCTACTAGTACTAAACCTTCCTTTTCCAGTAGATCCAACACGATGCCTAGTGTTTGCCCGTATTCATTTAACTGCTTTCCAACAACTTGATGAATGTCCTTTAGGAGTTCTGAAGGAATAAATTTAATTTTCTTATTTATTTTCTCTTTATTAATTCCCTCTAGTTTTCGAATATCAGCTACTCTAACTCTAAAAAATTCATCAAGATTAGAACTGTATATGGCTAAAAACCGTAGTCTTTCAAGTATCGGAACGGTTCGATCTTGAGCTTCTTGAAGTACCCTATAATTGAACTTTAACCAACTTAAATCCCTATTATGAAACTTTACTATTTCAGCCATTTTTCTTTCTCCGTTAAATTTTTGGAAAAATTAGCTATAATTTTTTGATAACTTTCAAATTCTATGTTAAATGTGTTTAATATGGTATATCTCATCAAAATAATTATGAATGCTATCTTTGAATCCAGTAAAACTAACTTTTAGATGTCTTTAGATTATAGAATTCGTACTTTAGTCAACGATGATATGCCTGCCATGCATATAGCATTCCAAAAAGCATTTTCAGATTATAAGGTCAGCTTCAAAATGGACTATGCTACTTTTAGCAGACGATTTAAATATAAATTAAACATCCAATTTGATCTTTCAGTAGGAATTTTTCATCGTCAAGAAATGGTCGCATTTATCTTTCATGCACTTAATCAATATCATGGGGAGCTCACTCTATATAATGGTGGGACAGGAGTGATCCCAGCCCATAGAGGGAAACAATTGGTTCAATCTATGTATGACTTCATTTTACCAATCGCACAACAAAATAAGGTTACCAGCAATGTACTTGAAGTACTCACTGACAATCATAGAGCCATAAAAGCTTACGAAAAAGTGGGTTTTAAAAAAGTACAGACTTTTAGATGTTTCAAATCTAGTCATCTTCATTTTAAGCACATTAATAAAGAAGTAGTAGTTAAAAACCAACGGTTATTTGACCCCGCTAAATATCAATACTTTATGTTAAATACTCCTTCATTTCAAGATTCTAATGAACACTTGATTTATAATGCAGACCACGAAACAACTCTGGAAGCAATGGACAATAAAGAAATAGTGGGGTATATCATCTTTCAAAAAACTACCGGGAGAATTAGCCAATTAGCTGTTAAAGAAGACAGGCAGCATGAGGGAATAGGTTCGAGGCTGATAACTGAATGTAAGTTACTTTCAAGCGAAGCACCGTCTCTTACCCTAATTAACTTACCAGCCAAAGCGGAAAAGACCTATCATTACCTATTAAATAGAGGTTTTGAAAATCAGATAGACCAGTACGAAATGAAATTGTCACTTTGAATGAGGAAGCTTACTATTACCCAGGAACTAAAATCTTTACATGAGGTTTAGCGATTTAAAAAATATAATTGATCACGCCAAAGTGACTATTTCATCTGATAAGCAGATTACAAACTTGCTCATAGATAGTAGAAGTCTAATCAGTTCGCATACTGATTCTTCAAATGTATTGTTTTTAGCTATTAAAGGGTCTAATCATGATGGTCATCATTATTTAAATGAAGTTTATCAGCAAGGAATTAAACAATTTATAGTTGAAGACCTAACTGTAAACCTACCTACTGACTGTAATGTCATTTATGTAGAAAGTGCTGTCAAAGCTTGTCAAAAAATTGCAGCGGCACATAGAAGTAACTTTGAAATCCCTGTAGTAGGCATAACAGGATCTAACGGAAAAACAATTATCAAAGAATGGTTGACCGCTATGGTTGATCAAGATTTTAGAGTAGCTAAAAGCCCCAAAAGCTTCAATAGTCAAATAGGAGTTCCGTTATCTGTCTGGCAAATAAATGAACAGCACACACTCGGTGTATTTGAAGCAGGTATTTCACAGCCAAATGAGATGCAAAACCTCAAACAAATCATACAACCTACAATTGGAATATTTACCAATATAGGAGAAGCTCACAATGGCGGATTTAAAAGTAAGGAAAGTAAAATAAAAGAAAAACTCAAACTTTTTGAGTCAGTAAGTATACTCATCTATTGTATGGATCATCAGGAAATTGATCATTACATCAAAGAAAATTCCTCTATACAAAAAATAGGATGGACTTATCATAAAAATAGGATTAAGGAAGGTGATGTACTCATTTCATTTGATCAAAATTTCCTTACTTTCGAATTTCCTGATCAAGTCACTTTCTCCATTAAACCGAAATACACTGACCAATCATCCCTTGAAAATCTAACTCATTGCATAGTTTGTGCAGTACATTTAGGGATAGCTATAAATAGTTTACAAAAACAAGTAGACCAACTGGAAGGGATACAAATGCGCCTTTCAATGAAGCAGGCTAAAAATAACTGTTACCTCATTGACGATACTTATAACTCAGATCTTTCTGCTCTTGAAGTTGCCCTTGACTTCTTGCTACAACAAAACCAGAGGCCTAAAAAAACAGTAATTCTTTCTGATATATTGCAAGCTGGTATTGAAAACGAACAGCTTTACATTACTGTCAATAAGATGTTAACAGCTAGGAAGATATCAAGGTTAATTGGTATTGGAAAACAAATAACGCAGTATGCAAAAGTATTTTCAATGTCGAGTTCTTTCTACAATAAAACATCTGACTTTCTAGAGACAACGCCATCATTCTCTAACGAAATGATTTTAGTAAAAGGAGCTCGCGTTTTTCAACTTGAAAAAATAGTGTCGTCTTTAGAGACTAAATCGCATGATACTGTTTTAGAAGTAAACTTGGAGGCAATCACACATAATCTCAATCATTATCGTTCCAAAATAAAGCCGACTACCAAAATGATGGTTATGGTAAAAGCCTTGGCTTATGGAGGAAGTTACGAAATAGCCAATTTATTACAATATCATGGAGTGGACTATCTGGGAGTTGCTTATATAGATGAGGGAGTAAGGCTTAGAAAAAATGGGATTACTATTCCCATCATGGTCATGAACATAAAAGAGAGTGATTTTGGGTTATTAGATACATTTGACCTCCACCCTGAGATATATAATCTTACTTTATTAAAAAAGTATATTCAATATTTCACTGATAGTCAAGCGCCACCACTTCATTTGAAGATTGAAACTGGAATGAATAGACTCGGGTTTGTGAAGAAGGATGTTAATGCATTGAAAGAGCTACTAGTCGCTAACAAAACAAGCTTAAGAGTAAAAGGAATATTTACCCACTTAGCAAGTGCAGATAATCTAGCACATGAACAATTTACTTTGCAACAGCTCTCTTTATATGAGTGGTATTATCGGGAACTAACAGCAGTGCTTCCTAATGAACCCATCAGGCACGTATTAAATACTTCAGGAATATCCAATTATCCAGCATATCAATATGACATGGTTAGACTGGGGATTGGCTTATATGGTTATGATTCTGCCAATAGTAATGGCTTGAGAACAGTCAGTACTTTTAAAACTTATATTTCTCAAGTCAAATCTATTAAAAAAGGTGAAACAGTAGGATATGGTTTAGCCTTTACAGCAGCTAAAGATATGCAGGTGGCCACACTGGCAGTAGGGTATGCAGACGGCTATAGAAGGAGTCTCTCCAATGGCAAGGGAAAGGTGAATATAAATGGTAAATTGGTTCCTACAGTAGGTAATATTTGTATGGATATGAGTATGGTAGATGTTACTGGGTTATCTGTAAATCAAGGAGATGAAGTTATTCTTTTTGGAAAGTCACCGTCTATAGAAAATTTAGCCGAATGGATGGGAACTATCCCCTATGAAATTCTGACCAATGTTGGAGATAGAATAAACCGCATCTTTATTTCTGAGTGAAACACTTGGAAAGAAAGAACTAATTGGGCGATGGTTTACATTCTTTAAATAAGTAGTAACTATCAAGCCAATAATAGCAATTTAGATTTATAAGCGCGCATAATGAACCAACCCCGACCCAAGGGTACGGAGTATCTATGGGCAATAATTTAATGATCGACTCAAGAGTCGGGGCGCCCGGCCAGGGGAATTAATATCCCTTAGGGATTAAAAAACAAAATTCTTCATGCAGGGGGATTGGTATGGCAAAATGTTCGGTTAGAAGGATTATTCTGTTCACCAGAACTCTGTTGATTTTTTGGCGGACACCGCTGCGATTCGTTTTTTGAGGTTAAATTAGTAAATCCCCATATTTTTTACCTGACCCCAAAAAATGAATTGGACTGCCTACGCAGAAAGCCACTAAATCAGTCAATTGCCCAGTAAGGGCTGGTTTTGGGGTAAGTTCTGAAACAGGCTTCTATTCTACTTAAACAAGGGTTTTACTCTAACAATAAATTTAGTAGGATGACAGTTTTCTATTAAAAGTCTAATACTACTTAATCCAAATAACCCGATAACTATTAGAAAATTTAAATGGTTGAGCACCAACGTAATTGATTCTGTAGAGCGAAATTGATATTCCTCAAATTTAAGTTATGTCAATACTTAAGTTTTTCATCATAAAACTGAATAAATCAATTACTTACTACACAAGGTCGTGGTTTGTCATGAATAATGTGGTTTAATGATTATTGAAGCAAATAAGGTAACATGATCTATGTCCTCTTAAATTACTGGTGAAAACGCGCAACAATGATGTTCACAGAGATTGTAAACTAACGTTGGTTTATTGCTTAATTAACCAATCATGATAATGTCTATCATTTACGATAATAATTAATTGCAAACGAGGTCTTGTAGTAGTTTCTAAAAGACTAGCAAATCTTAATTATTTATAACATTCTTTTTTACTACCCACAACCAAGATTTCTTGTAAAGTTTCTATCTGGTAAAATACCCCCATAGTCTTCCTCATTTTCAAACTCATCTACATGAACCTGATTTCTTTCATACTCTTCCAAGAAATCAGGTTTAGTTTTGAACTCCTCAGACTTTTTTTCTATTGTTTTATTCATGATTTTAAGTTTTATTTATACCAATTTAAACGGCTATATCAGAAAGATTGTTTGTCAGCTAGCATAACTATAGGGATTATTAATAAGAATTGTACTTATTTTGCGCTAGATGAGTATAAATGATATTTTAAAGGAAAGAGCTAGCCTTTTTAAAGGCCAAGCATCCTCCTATCGTAGTAAGGCAAGTAAATTGTCCTGGGCAAGATTTGCTGTTTTTTTATTAATAATTACAAATGGTATCATTTATTTAAATGATGGATATCAAGCCTACTACTTAATTCCACTTGCTGGACTACTAGCTTTATTTATTTGGTTAATTATTAAACATAAAGCAGCAGATTACCAATATCAAATTAATCATGAGTTATCCATGATCAATGAAGAGGAACTGCAACGCACAGATCTTGATTTCAAAGCAATGGAAAACGGACTGACATTTGATGAAGAGGATCATCCCTATACTAATGATCTAGATGTCTTTGGAGAGCACTCTTTGTTTCAAATGATCAATAGGTCGCCTTTGGTCAACGCACAGAAAGTATTGGCAAAGTGGCTCAAAAAGAAAAGTGATACGACAACTATACGAGCGCGGCAAGATGCCTTAAAAGAGCTTAAAAACAAGACCGACTGGAGACAGCATTTAACCGCTACTGCTAGAGTTATAGTAGCCAAGCAAAAGAAAAAAACCAATCAGGAAGAACTCAACCAATTGTTTAACTGGTTAAAAAAGCCAACTTCAACCAAAGGAGTAATCTTCATGCAGTTTTGTGGTTATTTTCTAGCTCTTACTAACCTAATCACCTTGCTATTAGTTGCCTTTGAAATTGTTTCTTACCATGCATTCTTAGTCAGTTTTTTGACTAGCATGATAGCCCTTAGTTACTCTTACAGCCGGTGTTTGGAACTAGGGGAGCAATTAAACAAATCTCATATAATCATCAAAACTTATTATAACCTGATAGTAGCAATAGAAGAAGAAGAATTTGAATCGTCACAATTAAAGCGAATTAGGAATGTATTGTACGAAGGTAAGGCTTCTGCAAGTATCAAAGAATTAGATCATATTACTTACCGTTTTAGTTCACGTGCCAACATATTCTATGGGTTTATAGATCCATTGTTTATGTTGGATTATCAACTGCTTGTCAAAGCTATTAAATGGAAAAATGCACAAAGCAGCCAGATAGAAAAATGGTTTGATGTAGTAGATGAGATGAGTGCGTTGGTGAGTATAGGAGGGTTTTATTACCTCAATCAAGATTATAGCTTTCCTACCATTTCAAGTAAAGGTTTCATTTTGAAAGGGACTGAAATCGGCCATCCTTTAATAGACAAAAACCAAAGGGTAAACAATGATTTTGACATGGGTAAAGAGGGAGATGTAGGGATTATTACAGGATCCAATATGTCTGGGAAATCTACTTTTGAAAGAACCGTGGGAGTAAATATTGTTTTGGCACAGCTAGGTGCTCCTGTATGTGCCAAGTCATTTGAAATAGCCCCTATGGAAATATTTACCAGCATGAGAACTAAAGATAATCTAGAAGAAAGCACTAGTTCGTTTTACGCTGAGTTAAAAAGGATTAAACAACTGATCAATCATGTAGAAGCCAATGAGGTAACATTTTATGTAATAGATGAAGTTTTAAAAGGGACTAATTCTGAAGATAGGCACAAAGGAGCTGTATCCATTGCCAATCAGCTGTCAGGTAAAAAATGCTTTGGTCTCATCTCCACTCATGATTTATCTCTGAGTAAATTAACAGAAGAGAATCCACACATCGTTAATTATAGTTTCAACAGCACCATCAATGGAGACCAGATAATTTTTGATTATAAATTGACTGATGGACCTTGCAAAAGTTTTAATGCAAGTAAGCTCATGGAAAATATGGGGATCATTCCGAAAAGTGCCTAATGAAAGGAATGAATTAAAAAATGACCAACAAAGACCTACTCAATATTAACAACCACCTTGTTACTAATGAAGTAGAAGTCTTGCAAAATCAAATCAATAAGCTCGAAAGTCAATTAGCAGCAATTGAACAAAAGGTAGAGTCATTTGAATTACTATTAAGGTCACACCTTGTGGAAGAACTCATTCTGGTTCAAGAACTAACTGTTCTCTATAAACAGCAGAAAAAGCTTAAAAAGGAAAAAAGGCTAGCTCAAAAAAAAAGAGGCAAAAATTACATAGAACCTGTTGGTCTTAAAATTACAAAACCCCTGAAGCAAAAAACCGATAGTAAGGAAAATTCTAAAGAACGAAAACGACTTTATAGGGAAGCCATGTTAAAGGTGCATCCGGACAAGTTCACTATGGATGACCGGCAGTCAGAGCTAGCGACCGAAATTACTACCAAATTAATAGAGATTTATCAAACTGGTAGCTTGTCTAAACTAAGATTATACCATGCACATCTTTTTAGTGGAGGAACTGCAATCTTAGCTAAAATACCCTCCCAAGTGGTTGATTATCCTACTCTAGACAATGCTTATTTAAAACAGGAGATTGTTATTTTAAATAACAAAATAAAAGCCATAAAGGAAAGTCATCTTTATCAGGTGTTGAGTACATATAAAAACCCAAAATCATTCATTTATGAGTTAAAAGCTTATTACAAGGATAAAATTACTAAATTGAAGAGAAGGACTAGAAGTTGAGGGTTGGTAAAAATAATTTTTAAAGTAAGGGCAAAATACCTAAGGAGGATATTAGAGTTATTACGATAGCATAATTATGATTACTTTGTTATCTTTTTACTCAAGTTTATCAACAAATAATAGAACTTATCACGGTTTATTTATTATCGCTTTTTATTTACAAATATCGCCTTGATCTGTGTCCCCACAGATCATTTAAACTAGAGAAGTTGATCAGATATGTTAGGGATACAAAATCAACCGTGATAATCTTTGATTAGTAATTAAGAATTCATAATTACCTTGATAGGTTCAGAAAAGTAGAATTTAGAAGGAGTTTGATCTATACAAAAACCAACCGTGATTATGTCTATTATACATAATGCAGTTTTAACCCGAATGATGCAATAGAAATTTGATGCAAACCATAACTAACAGTCATTTAGCCACTTAAATCCTAATTTCCTGCTCACCATAATGGAGACTATGTCTGCGTTGCAAATCATAATTTAAGCAGCTATCTAACAGCCATTTATAATTTTCTCTTAAAAGTCTAATACATCATTCGGATTTAATCCCTAAGGGATATTAATTCCCCTGGCCGGGCGCCCCGACTCTTGAGTCGATCATTAAATTATTGCCCATAGATACCCCGTACCCTTGGGTCGGGGTTGGTTCATTAATGTTGAGACTCTAATTAATTATAATTACAACTTCCTTACAAATAGATCCAAAAGAAATTAGCCTAAAAAATAATAACCTTTCTTGCTCGTCTATAGTAAACTAACATTGATAGAATAAATTCTTAAATTTGAGGGAAGCCCGTAGGTTTTAAAGGGAGGTTTAGGCTATTCTTATTAATATTGGTTATTATCACCTTATATTTTGAATTACACCACAATCAGATATGATAGATCAGCAACTTAAATTACTTGCTAGGCTTGCCGGTAGCGATGGATCAATAGATAAATCGGAACTGAGATTAATCCAAAGTCTTGGGAATGCACATGGTATTAAACCCCAAGAAGTAGCTGAAATTATCAAAGAACCTCAGGGAGAAATTGATTATAGAAGTTTGAATGAAGATGAGCGTTTTGATTATTTGTATAACCTTGTTCACTTAATGAAAGTGGATGGGGAAGTTTATAATCAAGAGATTGAATTTTGTGAGCGTATAGCAACTAAACTGGGCTATCGGTTAGCAGCAGTTTATGAAATTTACCCACATATCTATCCAGGGGTAAAGATTCCTAGTGAGATAAAAATGCTTCGACAAAAAGTAAGCAAATACTTGACAGTTTAGTGGAAAGGATTATAAATGGCAATTGATTTAGACAAAATCAAAGAGCAGATAAAGGAACTTGGTTTTGGTACTAAAGGCTTTATTAATAGCGGGAGACTAATCAATAAGGACGGTACTTTTAATGTCATCAAAAAGGGTGGAGGTCTGGGATCCTTTAGTTTATACCATTGGTTAATCAATATGAATTGGTTAACTTTTTTTGGTTTTATCACAGTTAGTTATTTAATAATCAATTTGATTTTTGCCTCGTTTTATTATTTAGCAGGCGCAGATCAGTTATCCGGATATGACCCTGACGGGATCATGAATGGTTTTTTACATTGCTTTTATTTTTCCACACAAACGCTAACTACTGTAGGTTTCGGTAAAATTAGCCCGTTGGATCATTTATCTCATATTATTTCTTCCTTCGAAGCAATGATCGGTTTATTAAGTTTTGCTTTGGCCACAGGAATCTTATATGGTAGGTTTTCAAAAGCAAAGTCTAAGATACTTTTTAGTAAAAATGCTATCATAGGTCCCTATAGAGGGATCAAAGGCTTTAAATTCCGAATTGCAAACCTTAGAAAAAATCAGGTCATAGACCTAAAAGCAAGTATCATGTACTCGTTTTTGATCCAGAATGGAGATGATATGAAAAGGATTTTTCACCAATTGGATCTAGAAATAGAATTTATTAATCTCTTCCCAATTCCATGGACAATTGTTCATCCGATAGATGAAGAGAGCCCTTTGTTGAATAAAGGAGCGGTGGATTTTGCTAAAGAAAAAGCCGAGTTTTTGATCATTCTAAAAGGTTATGACGATACTTTTGGTCAAGAGGTACATCAAGTACACTCTTATAAATATGATGAGCTCATCTTTGATGCTCAATTTGAAATGATGTTTCATGCTGAACCAGCAGGAACTACTGTGTTTTTAAATAAAATCAATGATTTTAGAAAGACTTACTGATGAATGACATTAAAATTATAACGACTGAAGACGGTAGTCACTCTCTTTATAGGCCAGACTTGAATGAGACCTATCATTCTTTTCATGGAGCATTACAAGAGTCTGTTCATGTATTTATTAATATGGGCTTGAAGTATTACTTTGAAAAATGCCAAAAAAGCACCGCACGCATTTTGGAAGTAGGTTTTGGTACAGGGCTCAATGCTTTATTAACGGAAGAATATGCAGCCAATAACGAAGTAGAAATATACTTTGAGACACTAGAAACGGTTCCTTTAGGTTCAGATATTTATGAAAAATTAAATTATGCCCAGAAAATGGCGAAACAGGAAATCTTTACGGCCATGCATTCAGCTGCGTGGAATTGGGAAGAGAAAATCACAGACTTCTTTTCTATTAAAAAAATTGAAGGGTCATTGATTGATTATCAAAACAACGATTTGTTTGATTTGATTTATTTTGACGCTTTTGCACCTTCCAAACAACCAGAACTGTGGAGTAAAAGTATAATGGGAAAAATGCACTCTTTGCTGAATAGCGGAGGGATTATTACTACTTATTGTGCAAAAGGACAATTGAAAAGAGATTTACGAGATGTCGGTTTTGAAGTATCTACCTTACCAGGTGCCCCAGGGAAAAAGGAAATGGTGAGAGGACAGAAAAAATGAGCCTGTATGATCTTTTCATTAATTTACCAAAATACCTATTGAGACAATTGAGCCTTTTTAGTTGCTAAGACTAGTCTTTTTACTTTCGTTTTTAGTTCTAATATTGTTTCCTTGGAAAGTTCCATGTAAATCCTGAAACTCTCATTGGCTTCCAGTTGCTCTTCTATTAGCATGTTAAACGCCTTGGTCTGTTGGGCTTGAATATTTTTGATTTTTTCCATGCCATCATTTACTTCTTTTATTTCATTGATATGGTTTTTGATCTGAATAAGGTCTTTATAAAATACATCAACTCGATCTTTCTTTTTCTGCTTTTGCCACCTTGATAGAGAGATAAAACCACTAATTATTGCTAAAAAGATAGAAAAAGCAACGCCACCTAATTCTGCGTATCGTTCAAAGAAGGTTGGTTCATCTCTATCAAAAAATATCCTTGCTCCATTATGCAATGGGTAATTAATTTCGCCCCTATCAAAATCCTCTTGCATAGTTCCATAGACGAGTGGACTAATTTCATTAAAAATTTGTTTTTCTCTATACAAGACTTTGGTTAAGTTATAGACAAAATCATCTGGTAGACCCTCTTTTACAATAAGGATTGCTTCTGTAGCAATAGTAATGACAGGTTCCTTGGTAATGGAGCCATAAGTACTTGTAGGAATTATAAAAGTTTCATAATGTGGGTATCTCAAAGTGATTCCTTCTGCTTTAGAACCTCTTCCAAAGTTACCGACTTCATCAAAACTGAATAGTCTAAAACGTTCACTTTTCAATGATTCTAGAGAAGATTCATCAGTAATAATATCTGAAAACCCGCAGTACACGTTATTATCAAATTGATTGTTGGTAATCTCAAATTTTGAAGTCTCCAAGTCGTAGAAATCAAATAGGGCAACCATAAATACATAAGAAGCACTGCCCTCTTGCCCTATATATACCTTCTTACCATATAATAATTCCTCCAATGTAGTAATCGGCTCTTCACTTTGGTAAAATATATGTAGAACTTGTTTGTAAACAGGGAGTGCTGTCTTTATTCCTGGGACAAAGGATAAATTATTCTCTACAATTGCCAATTGGGCAACATCGGCTATAAGGCTATCAATATTTGGCCCAGTCCCATCGCTCAATTTTATTTCAAAATCATAAGGTAAATCTTTTTTCTCGAGAATTTCCACCATTGCTTGCACTATTCTACCTTCTGCTTCATTTTCAGAATGAATAAAAGTATAAACAGGCTTTTGTTGTTTACAGTTGGTCAATAATAAAGTCAACGATATGAAAAATAGAGTAATTCGTAACATGAATTAAATTTATGATTATTTTCATAGAAAAACCTCACCAAGTAGGATGAGGCCTAGTTTTCTATTAAAGTAATTTTTTTATTTTAACCTCGAATCCAATTCTGCTTAAAGGACTCAGCGGCACCACAAGTAGGCATTCCTAAGCCGTTACAAGGTGCACCAACCAAACTTCCCTCCCTTTCAGTAGTTAATTGTTTTTCTGGGCTTAATTCAACTATAAAACTCCTACCTTTAAAATGACTAAGATTTAACCTTTTTTTCATTTTTATCAAGTTTAAATAGTTCGTTAAGTAAATATATAGTTAATAATGACAATTTAATACACGATCATTTAGTTTTCAATGATTTGTTGTCAAAATAGTTCCAAAATAAAGAAGTAAGGTGGGTTCATAACAAATACAGATATAAGCTAAAATATCAGGAAAGTACTACTTTAATCTGACAGTATTTAAGTTAAAACAAAGTAATTATGTAAACTTAATAATAGCAATAAAGAGATTAATAAGGTTAAAGATGAGAACTTCAACCAAAAATTGTTGTTGATTATAGAGGTAATGATAACTTTGCGCCTAAATGTTATATTGTAGGTACTGATTAAATAATACAACAATCGATGAAAAACGTTCCTTTCAATCAAAAATTTAAGTACGTATTTGATAACCTAATCTCCAAGGGTACAGGGACACTGATAGCCTGGTTGGCATTAGGGGCGTTATTAGTGATAGTAGTCTTCTCGGTTTTACTACTAATTTTTGGTGTACACCCTGAACATGACAATAACTTTAACATTTGGCATGCGCTATGGGCAAATCTTACCCATATGCTGGATCCAGGTACATTGGGGGATAGTGATGAAACTTGGCAGTTTCAAATATTCATGATCGTTGTGACCTTGGTAGGAGTTGTAGTACTAAGTACACTAATTGGTTTGATTTCTAACGGTATTTTGACAAAATTGGAGGATCTTAGAAAGGGGCGTTCGTTTGTCATTGAAAAAGACCATGTACTCATATTGGGCTGGTCATCTAAGATATTCACCATCATTTCTGAATTAGTCATTGCCAACGAAAATCAAAAAAGAGGATCCATTGTCATACTTGCTGATAAGGACAAGGTAGAGATGGAAGATGAGATTAGGGATAAAGTTGGGAACACAAAAAACACTAAAGTTATTTGTAGGACAGGAAACCCTATTGATGTGCATGACCTTTACATTGCTAATCCTTTTGATACCAAGTCTATTATTATCTTAGGAAAAGACAATGAAGATTCCGATTCACAGATTATTAAAACGATTGTTGCCATAATAACCAATCCAGATAGAAGAGAAGAACCTTATCATGTTACCGCAGAGATGACAGATAAGAAAAACTTTGAAGTAGCTAAAATGGTAGGGGGTGATGAAGTAGAATTAATCCTTTCGGATGAAATTATTTCAAGGATCATGGTACAAACTAGTAGACAGTCTGGCTTGAGTGTAGTATATCAAGAACTAATGGATTTTGATGGAGATGAGATCTATTTTACAGAAGAGAAACTAATGGTTGGCAAGACCTTCAGAGAAGTACTTTTTTCATATGAAGAATCTGCCGTCATGGGCTTGCAATATGCTGATGGTAGTGTAGAAGTAAATCCTCCAATGGATACGGTTGTAAGACCCGGAGATCGGGTAATTGGAATTACTGAGGATGATGATACTTTGATTCCTGAAAAAGATACCAGTCATGTAAAAATTAATAAAAGTGCATTAATCCTAACTGAAAGAAAAGAATCTGATAGTGAAAAAATATTAATTATTGGCTGGAACGAACGTGCCAAACACATTATTCAAGAGCTCGATTTTTATGTTGCGAGTGGCTCTGAGGTTGATGTATTTAGCAAGTTTGGTGATGCCATCAAGATTATTGATAAGCTGGGAGAGTCACTCGTAAATATTGACTTAGAATTTGAGATATTAGATACTACCCATAGAGAGACTATTGAATACATGAATCTCTCCGACTATGATTATATCATCTTATTGTGTTACCAGAATCACCTTACTATTCAAGAAGCGGATGCGCAGACCTTGATTACCCTGCTGCATGTTAGAAATATATCTGAACAAGACAATGTGAAGTTTAACATGGTAAGTGAGATGTTGGATATTAGAAACAGGCAGCTAGCGGATATCACGAGTGCAAATGACTTTATTGTAAGTGATAAATTAGTCAGTTTATTGATGAGTCAGGTTTCTGAAAATAAATACCTCATGCGAGTGTTTGAAGATTTATTTGATGCTGATGGGTCTGAAATTTACATAAAGCCCGCCAAGGAATATGTAAAAACCAATACACCTGTTAACTTCTATACGATCCTAGAGTCTGCCGCTGCTAAAAATGAAGTGGCCATAGGATATAGATTGATTAGTCAGGCAAGAAATGCCAGTAAGGGATACGGTGTATATGTGAACCCTAAGAAATCTGAGATCATTAAATTACAAGAAGAAGATACAATCATAGTCTTGTCAGAAGACTAAAACATGTATAAAAAAAGAAAGGATTTTGAATGTCCTAGCCGAAATTATTTAAGGCTTCTCTTATTTGCTTCATTGCCTCCCTTCTATATTTTTCTTTTGAGATATTAATTTCTGTTACTTTACCTAAGTAATCTAGAACATCTATCTGTTGATCTCTATTCATGTTGAAAACAGAATCGATAATCTGCGATTCAAGGTTTGTGTTAATCGTAGTCATATTTTTGGCGTTTTATTTTCTACATTAAAATTAACGTGTAAAATCCATTTTAGGTTTGTTTTAATAAGGTGATATGGTTAAATTTCAATCCATTATTCTGTAAAAATTCACAATTCCTTTACCTGAATCGCAGGATTGAACTAATAAATTAACAATACATTTATGTTGTGATCATTTCTCCTTCAAAAGCTCGGTTTATATTAGCGCCCTATCTTAAATATAGCATCATGAAAAACGGGTATTGGTTCTTATGGATTTCAATCAGTCTTACCATATTGAGTTGTCAGTCAAATAATAATGAAAAGGAGAAAGCGATTGTCGTCAATTCAAAAGAAATGACGATTGCATTTGGCTCTTGTAATAAGCTGTCAGTAGATGGTGAAATGTGGCCTGCCGTCTCGCAAAATGATCCTGATGTATTTATTTGGTTAGGGGATATTATTTATGGAGACACGCATGATATGGAAGTGCTTAAAGGAAAGTATGACCAATTGAAAGAGTTAAAAGAATACAAAGAATTTGCTCAGAAAACACCTGTTTTAGGCGTTTGGGATGATCATGATTATGGGGTTAACGATGGAGGGAAATATTACTCAAAGAAAGTAGAAAGCAAAGAAGTCTTGCTAGATTTTTTAGCTGTTCCTGAAAATGCGGCAGTAAGAAAAAGAGCAGGGGTTTATAGTTCTAAATTGATAGGAGCAGATGACCAAATGGTAAAAATTATTCTACTAGACGGCAGAAGTTTTAGGGATACCCTAGTACATTCTAATACAGCTGGTCAAAGATATGAAGCAAACCCTACAGGAGATATATTAGGAGAAGAGCAATGGAAATGGTTGGAGGATGAGCTTGTTAATTCCTCAGCCAAAGTTCATGTCATTGGATGTGGAATCCAATTCTTACCAGAAGAACATGGCTGGGAGAAATGGGCAAATTTCCCAAAGTCAAGGCAGCGTTTGTTAGACTTACTAGAGAAAACCCAACCTAAAAACCCAATACTGATCAGTGGAGACCGGCACATTGCGGAGGTTTCAAAAATAAGGCTTCCAAACCTTCCCAAGCCTCTTTACGAAGTAACAGCGAGTGGGCTTACACATACTTGGTCTAATGGAGGTAGTGAGCCAAATAAATACAGGGATGGATACCTAGTCATTAATCGAAATTTTGGCTTAATAAATATTAAGTGGGATGAAAACAAAGAAGCAAAAATCTCTTTACAGGTAAAGGGCTTAAAAAATTCTTTACTCCTTCAGAGAGATTTATATCGATAAATAGGCTTTTACTTTTATATTTGCCTTTCAATTAAAAATGATCAGGAATTATGGCAATGTTATACTTTATCTTCTTTTTGTTTATTGCGGCAATTGTGAGTGCTTTTACGATCCCAAATTCAAAGGTAAGCGACCATAAGAAAGATCATATAGATTAAAGGCGATCATGCTGAAATGGCTATTGGCCATCTGATTTGGGGCTGGTCAAAAGAAATCAAGTAAATAATTAATAATTGTATGATTAATAATTATTTACTCTTTAAGTTAACTAAGTGCTGAAAAAGTCATGGATCTAAATAAAATCTATTGTAATATTGCCAATCATTTTAGTTTAATAGGCAATTAAAGCATTTAGTTTTTCTTCAAAACGTTTTACAGGTAAGAAGTCTTCTTCCAATGCTTTTGCGAAAGGGACGGGTGTATCTAAACTCCCCACTCTCATGACTGGAGCATCTAAACTTTGGAAACAGTTTTCAGAAATCCAAGAAGTGATCTCTGCCCCTATACCACCAGTCTGACAATCTTCGTGTAATACAATTACTTTTCCGGTCTTTTCTACTGACTGCTTCACAGTTTCTTTATCCCAAGGGAGTAGTGTTCTTAAATCAATTAAATCAGCAGAAATGCTTTGATCCTTTTCTAGTAATTCCTGTGCCCAGTGAACTCCCATTCCATAAGTGATTATAGTGATATCCTCCCCAGAGGCAACTAAGTTAGCTTTACCCACTTCTACTGTATAATAATCATCAGGAATTTCGTCACTAATCGCCCTGTAAAGCGCTTTGTGTTCAAAATATAAATAAGGATTAGGATCTTCTAATGCAGCATTTAAAAGTCCTTTTGCATCATACGGGTTAGATGGATAAACAATTTTTAATCCTGGTGTATGAAAAAACCAAGCTTCATTACTTTGGGAATGAAAAGGCCCAGCACCTACCCCTGCACCGGTGGGCATTCTCACTACTACATCTGCATTTTGTCCCCACCTATAATGAGATTTTGCCAAATTATTAACAATCTGGTTAAACCCACAAGTAACAAAATCGGCAAATTGCATTTCAACCATTGCCTTCATACCTTTCACAGATAAACCTAGGGCAGTCCCAATAATAGCAGATTCACACAGTGGTGTATTTCTTACCCTATCCTTTCCAAATTTTTTAACAAAGCCCTCGGTAATTTTAAAAACTCCCCCATACTCAGCAATATCCTGTCCCATGGCAATTAGTTCCGGGTGCCTTTCCATGCTCTGTTTAAGTCCATCAGAAATAGCATCAACCATTCTTTTTTCTGAAACAGAGTCTTTTACTGGTGCAATAACTTCTTGAATATTAGGCTTAAACAAATCAGAGATTTCCCTATCAGTATCGCTTTTGACTGCGGGTTCTTCATATGCAATATCTACTGCTGTGCTAATCTCTTTCCTGATGTCATCTTTTAATTCTTTTAACCAGAGATCATCCAGTACTTTTTCCTTGAGAAGGAAATTCTCAAAATTAGTAATTGGGTCTTTCCCCCCCCAATACTCCATAAGTTTTTTTGGCACATATTTAGTCCCTGAAGCTTCCTCGTGTCCTCGCATCCTAAAAGTGTTGGCTTCTATGAGGATAGGTTTTCCTGATTTCCTTACTTTCTGTACTGACTTGGTAATGGTATCTATTACTTCCAAAACATTATTTCCATCAATACTAATGGCCTCCATTCCATAACCAGGCCCTTTGTCTACAAAAGATTTGAACCTAAACTGTTCTTCACTAGGAGTAGATAAACCATAACCATTATTTTCTATCACAAAAACAACTGGTAAGTCCCATACAGCGGCAACATTAAGAGCCTCATGAAAATCTCCTTCACTAGAACCACCATCCCCTGAAAAGACAAGAGTGGCTTTATTTTCTTTCCTTATTTTGTTGGCTAGGGCAATCCCATCTGCAACACCTAATTGTGGGCCAAGGTGAGAAATCATGCCAACGATATGATGTTCATTAGTACCAAAATGAAAAGAACGGTCTCTTCCATTGGTAAAGCCGCTAATTTTACCTTGAAATTGGGCAAACAATCTCTCCATAGGTACGCCTCTGGTTGTAAATACACCGAGATTTCTATGCATGGGAAGAATGTATTCGTCCGGTTTTAAAGAAAGAGTAGCTCCCACAGAGATGGCTTCTTGACCTATTCCTGAAAACCATTTGGAAATCTTACCCTGTCGGAGTAAAATCAACATTTTTTCTTCTATCAGCCTAGGAGTTACTAATGCTTTGTATATTTCAATTAATCGTTTATCTGACTTTCTATTTCTCTTAAAAATCATTTGTTGGGTGTTTATGCTCAGTAGATAAACTACTTGATCAAGTAATGACACAAATCTATCTCTAAAAATCTAAGAATTGCCCCATGGAATGTCCAACTTTTGGAAATTATGAGTCTTGCTGGTTTCTTTTTCTATTTTCTTTTTGAGGTTTGTGGGCTAAATTTTTATTTTTCATAAAAGAGTCATTTAAGCAGAGAACTATTAAATACATATAAAAAAAGGAAATTAACCCAGTTATATTCATTTCTTAGTGAACAAAAAGAATTATTTGTTTAGCATTAATCTACTATTTTTGCCGGATCGATTCTCGAGATGACCTATAATATTCTTGAGTTAAACGAAAGTACAAGTAGTACCTGAACCATGGATAGAACGTTCCATACCAGACGGATATCCACAGGCAAAGGACTGAGCACTTGCAGAAGAATCAGGGGAGTGCCCGACTAGGGGCGCCCTAATAGGGAAATAATACCCCTTTTTTGCATTAAATTATTGTTATGATCAATTACGAGGAGTTTACACTGGAGAATGGGTTAAAAGTGATTGTTCACGAAGAGCCAAACACTGAACTGGCGGTTGTCAATATTTTGTATCAAGTAGGTTCTAGAGATGAAAGTCCGGATAAAACTGGTTTTGCTCATCTTTTTGAACATTTAATGTTTGGAGGATCTCAAAATGTTCCTTCCTATGATGAGCCTTTACAACTGGTAGGAGCAGAGAACAATGCTTATACGACTCCTGATATTACCAACTATTATGTGACCATTCCTGCAGCTAACCTAGAAACTGCTTTTTGGTTAGAAAGTGATAGAATGTTGAGTTTATCTTTTGACCCTAAAGTACTTGAAGTACAACAAAAAGTAGTCATAGAAGAATTTAAACAACGCTACTTGAACCAGCCTTATGGAGATGTTTGGTTAAAATTGAGGCCACTAGTATATGAAAAACATCCATATCGATGGGCGACTATTGGTAAAGAAATAGCGCATATAGAGGAAGCAACCATGGAAGACGTGAAAGCATTTTTTAGAAAATACTATGTACCTAATAATGCCATCATGGTGGTTGCTGGTAAAGTAAATTTGGGACAAGTAAAGGAATTGAGTGAAAAATGGTTTGCCCCCATTGCTAAAGGTGAGGAACTGATAAAAGACTATCCCAAAGAAGCTAGACAAGAATTTAAAAAGCAATTGAAATTGACTGCTGATGTCCCTGCCTCAGCCTTGTATAAAGTATATCACATGCCTCCAAGAGATCATAAAGACTACTACGCAGTAGATTTATTAAGTGATGTCTTGGGAAGGGGTAAATCCAGTAGGTTATATGAGAAACTTGTAAAAGAAATGGGTGTTTTCAACAGTATTAGCTGTTTTGTGACCGGTGCTGCCGGTCCAGGTTTGTTAGTAGTTAGCGGGCGGTTAGTAGATGGCATCAGCCCTGAAGAAGGGGAAGCAAAAGTAGATGAGGTAATTGCTGAATTTTTGAAAGAAGGCCTTTTACCAGATGAACTCCAGAAGGTAAAGAACAAAGCAGAATCCAGCTTAGTATTTTCAGAGACGGAATTACTTAATAGGGCAACTAACTTGGCCTATTACAAATTTTTAGGAAACGTTGAGCTGATCAATCAGGAGGTGAGTGTTATCCAAGGAGTAGAAGAGAATCAGCTGCTTACAGCTGCTATGAATATTTTAACAGATGAAAACTCATCTGTATTATACTATCAGGCGTCAAAGTAAAAAAATGAAACCAAATATTAGAGTAGGATACGGTTATGATGTCCACGCCTTAAGAGAAGGACAAGATTTTTGGCTCGGAGGTATAAAAATACCACATACACATGGAGCCTATGGGCATTCTGATGCAGATGTACTTATCCATGTGATTTGTGACGCATTACTAGGTGCCGCCAATATGAGGGACATTGGCTTTCACTTCTCAGACAAAGACCCAAAATTCAAAGGAATTGACAGTAAAATTTTGTTGAAAGATGTTTTAGTGCTGATTAGAGAAAAAGGATTTGAGGTAGGGAATATTGATGTGACTGTTTGCCTTGAAAAACCTAAGATTAACCCACATATCCCTACTATGAAGACCTGTTTAGCAGAAGTCATGAACTTATCAGAAGAAGACGTCTCCCTAAAAGCGACAACCACAGAAAAACTAGGGTTTGTAGGGAAAGAAGAAGGGGTAGCAGCCCATGCTACAGTTTTGATTTATAAGAAATGATTTTAGATAAAGAGGAGGTACATTCTATTCGAAAGTTTTATCAATCCTTAATTGCTACTAGGGATTAGGAAAATAAATGGCTATTATTTATTACTAGTATCCGAGAAAAAGGTTTTCATTTTTATACACTTTGGAGGGTTGGCACGGTACGCCGTCGCGGTGATCATTTAGCGGGGTGTGCGAGACGGTCGGCCGCTGCCGGGTTTAGGGTGGGAGCTTTAAATTATTCGCCAGGCGACCCTGTTGATTTTTTGGTCCTTGTTTCATCAACAAGGCCGCTTGGCGGGAAAAAATAGACGAAAGCTAGAGTTGTCTGCCCTTCGATTGATTTATAGGGGGTGTTTTTGAACTTCAGAAAT
>CALGOB010000106.1 GCA_937958005.1 uncultured Cyclobacteriaceae bacterium | reverse complement strand
CCAAAGGAATATTTCTTATGGTTAAGGGAATTCGTGTGAGAAAAATCAATAAAACCTAAGAACTTTTGAGTGCAGACTATACTGAATATCAACAAACTAAAATCAGTTTTTTTATAAAACTTAAGTTAAGTGCATTGGGGGCGCCCGGCCAGGGGAATTAATATCCCTTAGGGATTAAATCCGAATGATGCATTAGAAAACCTATTCTGATTATCAGTCTCTTTATTACAACCATTTAACGCAAGTTTGTTAAATCACCATAGCCAAACAATGTTTCTCTAACATAAGTATCTGTAATTTTGAGCTTTACGAGCTCATAACGATTTCTAATGCTTCCTACGGATAAAAGATAAATTCAGAACTATCTAGTTATTAATAACCCCATTAATCCTCATTAAATAATACTAGGCTCTTCATAATACGTTACTACTGCCTGAGTTCGATTAATAATCTCTTCCATTTTTCATTTCTTAACTCACGTATCCTGCTCATTTACAAGTTTTTGTCTTGGACCCCGTCTTCAAGCCAGACGGGCTCCTACAGCAACGGCTGCCGCTTTTTGCAGCGGTCCGCCGCCGCGGTGGCAAAAAAGTAGTCGCAGTGGCGAAACCACCAAAAAGGCTAGCCGCCATGGAATGGAAAAATTTGAAATTGCACGGGCGACCCCGTCAATCGCTCTGAGAGCGATCTCAAACAGCAAGGGCTGCCCCAGTTCCACTGCGGCAGCGTGGCTGACCAAGCAAATCTTTCTAAACTGTTCTGGGTAGACGGAGACCTTCTATGCGTACTTTTTAAAATCGAGATCAGGTTAAGAGTATCAGATAAAAAAGATATTCATTCTTATGCGTTTAGGAAGGTTGACCCAAGAATTTAGCGGAATGTGCGAGGATGTCAGTTACTAACTTAACCGGTAGAATCTTTCATCTCTAATTTAATAAGTTGTTTAGATCTTGCAGACAAATCTAATTGATCCATCAGCAGTACCCTATTTGACATCTTAGACAAAGGTTCATGTTCAATTTCACCTTTAATTAATTTGACAAAATGTTCAATCTGATTTTTGTAGTAATTTTCAGGATCAAAAATGATTCTTTTGGAAGAATTTAATTGATCAATCTTCAAAATGAATTTCTGTTGACCATAACTAGGTCTAAGAAAGTTAGGAACTGTTAAAACTGCCTCTTCAAAAATCAATTCGTGCCTAGCATTTAAAGGTTGATCATAAGAAGCTATCAGCTTAGCAGATAATCCATTTTCAAAATCAAGGTTTGCTTCAAAATTAAGCGCTATTTCATTTATTCCATCAAAATCAGATACTCCGTTCAATGAACATGGCATTTGATCCGTACAATTCTGTACTAACTGAAGCCAATAAGGTGCGTTATCAAACAAACAACCACCTCCTCTTTCAGGAAACAATCTATGAGAGGTGCTTCTTGTTTCAGGATTTAATTGATAAGTAAAATAAGTTGTCAGTTGTTGAAGGTTTCCAAACTCTTTTTTTTGAATTATTTCATTTACTTTTCTATGCCATGGGTGATGCCTTGTCATAATTGCTTCGTGTAAGATCACACCAGAAGTGATGATAGATTGTTCAATTTTGTCAAACTGTAAAGCTGTAAAACAAACAGGTTTTTCAACCAATATGTGTTTACCTGCTTGTGCAGCTTTCACTATCCACTCAGTATGCTGATCATTTCCTAAAGCAATATAAATCGCATCAATTTCCTTATCATTTAGTAAATCTTGATAATGATCATAGTATTTTGGAAGAGAATGCTTCCTTGCAAACTTTTTTGCTCTTTCATATGAACTAGAGGCAATCCCAACTACAATTACTTCATCTATTTCTTTGATCGGATCTATCAATGCTTGCTGTAAAATTTTAGCAGCACCTAAAATCCCTAATTTAATTGTCTTCAATTTAATAAAATACTTAGCATAAGCATATTAAGAATAAATTAGCTACTTGCCGTTTAAGTATAATTGTATGCATTTAGAGCATATGGGTGTTAACCCTTGATACATTATCCCTCTCAAACGTTTATATTCTTCGCTTCTCCAAATTTCTAGTGGATCTGTATCATTAATGTTTCCCACATTAAATTCTGGGAATAATTTACATGAACTGACTGAACCATCAGCTAATACATCCATTCTATTAGAGACCGCATGGCATTTTTTCTTATTTTGACCAGGTACTTCAGTACCCATTAAAAACCCCTCTGCTTCATTAATGGATAAATCAGGCCTGATCCTTACACGAGTTTTCCAAACTCTGCTATTCAGTTTCTTTGTTTGTTCTTCTAAAATAGCTTTAGAGTCAGGAGAAAGGTGATGTGTATAAGAATGCCAACTTGCAGGTGTCTTTCTATTGATAAAATCAGGATCTAGCCAAGAATAGTTTCTAATAAAATAATCATCCATATTCTTAGCTACGTTTTTTGGAATGTACCATGGAAAACAAAAATAAACAGCATCAATCCCTATCATTTCACACAGTAAGGCCATTTCATATAGTTCTGAAACGTTGTTATCACTTAAAACTAGGTTTACATTAATGTTGCCTGTATATTTCTTGCGCTGCTTTAAGACTATAAAAGGCATTATATTATCTAATACTCTCAAAAATGTTCCTTTTCCTCTTATTGAATCATGCGCATCTTTTAACCCGTCTATACTAACCAATAAGTTTGGAGATATAGGAAGGCTAGTTAAGGAATCCATTTTTTCTTTTAACAAGAGTGCATTTGTACAAATCACACTTGATCTAGGATCTTGTGTCATTAATTCACAGATTTGATCCCATTTTGAATGAACTAATGGTTCTCCTCCCCAAAGATACAAACGTGATTTTTCCTCTTTTGTAGCTTGTAAAATGCGGTCAATTGCTGAAACCTCAATTTCAGTTTTTTGCATTGATTTCTCATAATTATGAAAAAAGCCTGCATCATTCCATTGATAACAATGTGTACACCTCAAATTGCATTGATAAGTAAGCTGTAACCCTATTTCTTTAGGAACATCAGTCGCATAAGTTGGGTCTTTTTTTCTTGCCCTATCAGTTTCAAAGGCCAATTGTAATGATCCTTTTAGCCATTCAAACGACTTTTTATCAAGAGTTACTTCATTCTTTGGTTTCATAGTATAATTGGTCTAACGTTTTAATTTTTTGTTGATCCTTAGCTATTTTTTCTCTGATTTGCCTTAGCAATTCTTTTGAAAAACCAGACTGCTGCCATACATCAAAGCTGATTCCATAGCCCAGATTAATCCATAATTCGGCATTGTATTGTTCATGTTCTCCGAAGGCTTCTAACAAAATGAGTGGTTTTATTGCTGAGAAACAATCATTAAGTGTTCCCCCTCCAGGCTTACTAATTAGCGCATCGGATTCTTTTACTAACTGATAATAGGGATAATAACTATCATCTTCACTCCAATCAATTTCTCCATTATTTAATACTTTACCAATTGGAGGGAAAGAGGCATTTTGCGAACCAATTGGTTTCCAATCAGGATTAAGCAGGTGATAGTTAATTCGGGCATCATTTTCAATATCCTTTGCTTCGTAAGCAATTAAATTAATATTAAATTCATGATCCACTAATTCCTTCAACACACTCTTATAAGTACCTATTCCCCAGCCTCCTCCATGAATCAACAAAGAGAATCCATCCTGTTTCACTCTTCGGTTAAATGATGATTTTTGTGGTGATATATAAGCTTGTAATGATTGGTTTTCATGGTCAAACAATCTCACTTCATTCACCTTTGCATCACCTAAATTAAATCCTTTCCATGAAGGGGCTGATCTGGAATCCATATGTATGGTATCAATGACACAGAGGTGATTGTATTTCTTCGTATACTCATTTAATAGATCGCCCCAGAATCCTGAGAATACTAAAAAATGTTGAATACGTTTTTCATTCCATGATAAATGAATTGCGTCTATCTTAGCTGAAGAGAAACTTTTAGAATTACTTCCTGATGCTATTTTTAAAGCTGCCTTGGCATATCTAAAATTAGCATGATACATTTTTTTTAACTCTTTAATTTTTATTAAATCCTCAGTGTCAAACAATTCTTCCAATAATATAAAATGACTATCGACACCAAGTTTCAACAATTTCTTATGCAGTAGTAATGCAGGAATATATACTCCCAAAGTAACATAAGAACAAAGTATCGCTATTGGTCTATTGTTAATTCTTAAAGAGTCTAAACGCGTTATTAATTCTCTCTCTACCACTATAATTCTTTTATCAATAATTTCTCAAATAAATTACTCAGCCTATCTAAATAGTGATTCCTTCTCTGACTAGATTCTGCTACCACTGAAAAATAGAATAGTCCTTTATAGGATTCTTTATTGGATGGCATCATTCCTAAAACACCATTTATTTCAAAACTATTTGCAGATAACGGTATAATACCTTCTAGATTTGGTTTTAAATACAATATTTGTTCTGACCTGAGACCATCGAGTAAATCACTAAAGCGAATATTTTTAGGAATAGACAAAGATTTAGAAAACAACACCCCACTTTTATCAAATTTTTTCTGAAGCAATCTGTTTAATGAGTAATTGATTAAGCTCATAGATTTTCTGGCATTGATCTCTAATACCGGGACTACATTCCCATCTTTTAAAAACAAAGAATCTATACAGACATCTCCGTGATATCCTTCTTTAAATAATTCATTTGCTATTAAATGCATTTTTTCAAAGTAGCCAATATCAACTAATTTCTTATGAGCTGCCGAATCAATAGTCTCACATCCTGAAAAAGAAAAACCATCATTATTCAATTGATGGGTAGCTAAAATTTCTACTTTTCCCTTTTTATCGATAAAAAACTGACAACAAAAATCAAAATCTTTATCTAAGTAAGGCTCAACAATAAATAAAACTTCTCTTCCTGCATC
Source organism: uncultured Cyclobacteriaceae bacterium (assembly GCA_937958005.1). Classification (GTDB taxonomy): domain Bacteria; phylum Bacteroidota; class Bacteroidia; order Cytophagales; family Cyclobacteriaceae; genus JANSWY01. Next base: position 10,598 of record CALGOB010000106.1, on the reverse strand, counting down.
TTCCTGTTTTTTAAGAATTTTTGCAATTCTTCCTAAGAAGAATTCAGATTCTATCTTTAGATTTCCTTTTCCTGAAACACCAAAAGTATCTTTGATAAGGAATGATCCTTTATCCAATAATTCTTTTCCTTTAGCTATTAATTCATCTACAGAAGTAATCAGGTAACCTGAGGTTTCATTAAAAAGCCTTTTCATTAGTCTATAGGAATAAGCTTTAGAATTAACCTTTATTATAATGTCTAAAGGAGGAAAATCGACTTTAACCCCTAATTTACTGGCTTGCTGATGTGACCCTGGTAGAACAGCAAACGGAATCAATTCATGTTGTCCTTTTGGTTCTAATAAATCATTTGATTCACTGATCAACTCAAAAATATTTTCACGAAAATAAGATAGATCTTGATCTTTCGATACTGCTAGCTGAGTACTATTGTTATAGAAATTAATGTTTAATTCTGACAAGTATTTTTTATGATGAACATTGAAAGGGATTCTGGTAAGAAGAACATCTTCATCTGATTCAATGAAAACAAACTGTAGTTCATCCATTACCCCTACTATGATATCAGATTGTTCATCTGTCATACTAGGTAAACTTACCAATCTATTACTTTTCCAAAAAACTTCTGAATTGAAGTTAGCGACGTGGGCGTTCATTTAAGTTTAATCTTATAATCCTATAGTAGGATGGTAATTGTTTTTTTTAATTAAGCTGACTCTTTAGCTACAATATTCTCAATGAACTTTGTAAAACCGTCTATTGAGTGTAATAAATCATAGTCAAAAGATTCAAAAGGTAATTCGATATCAAATTCTTCTTCTATTTTGAATATGAAGGTAAGTAGTTCAAGAGAACTTAACCCTCCTTCCATTACGATACTACTTTTTTCAGTGAGGCTGGTCAATAAGCTTTGATTTTCCTTGATCTCAGCTATGATTTCTATTATTTTATTATGCATATCTAGTTTTTAGAAATGTAAATTATTAAATAAAACTGTTATTTGTAATATATATTGTATAGAATTTAAAATGATTTTTGGCAACCCAAATAAAACACATTTTTATATTTTATTGCTTATTAATTTTACATATTTGTAAAGAGGTTATTTACAAATAAACCAAATCTTATTTTACTCTTTTTTATCAATAAGTCATACGAACACATGAATTGTATTCGTGAAAACACTATTTATTTAGCGTAATTCTTTGTTTGTATTAACCTAGAAAATGGATATAAAATTGTGCTTTTATAAATCTAAGCAAAATTGATATTTCAGACTGATTTTACTTGATTAAGTTCTTGTGAATTTTGACAACCTTCATAAGACAAATCGATTGATATTTAAGGTCTAACATACATACGTAGAAGATTAAAAAACTAATTGTGATAATTGATCAGAAAACCATAAAAATTTTATCAGTTTCAAACCAAAGACAATTAGATGATTGGAATTACCATCTAAGTTTGGTCAGAAATAACAAGCCGATTGAACTTTCTTTAGTTGAGGAAAGTTTTCATAAAGCTCCTCCAAATCTCATCCAAAGAGCATTCCGTTTGTTATTTGAAAGGCATGATTCATTGCGAACCGCATTTCCAGTTCAAAATGAAAAGATAAAACAAGTTATTTACCCTTATCAGGAGAAATTATTTTCTTTGTCTTTTATTGATATTAGTAAGTCAAGTGAAAAGTATCAAAGAAGAGTATTGCATTTAGCAAAGCAAAAGGTCACAAATATTCTTAGAGATATAGAAAAGCCACCATTAGCTAAGGGGTATCTTTTTAGGATAGGCCCTGAGAACTCTCTATTAGTATTTAGTGCCCATCATATTATTTCAGATCACTATGCCATTGACTTATTCAGATCTCAATTAAAGCTGTATGTAGAAGCTCTAATGGAAAACAGTTCATTTATTCCAGAGCCCTTACCCATACAATTGGATATTTTTCTTTCGGAGAAGAGAAAAAAGCTTTCTGGAAATTATATGGACAAGTTCTTGAACTATTGGCACAACAAATTTCATGATTACTTGAAACCAATAGATCATCAATTATTATACAATAACCCACATTTTAAACATGCAAATAAGTACCCAGGTCAACAAGAAATAGCAGATGCCAAAAAGAACATAGAAAAAGCACTATGGCGTAGTTTTACCTATAATAGTGATAGAAAAGATGAGATAGAACTACTTGCTGACAATTTCCAGATTAGTAAACAGAGTATTTTAACGGCAATTACTTTCCTTACACTTCATATTGCTTTTAGGAGAAATGAAATTATATCTGTAGGAGTAGTAGATGGCAGAATGGACCCTGTTGCTAAACAGTTGATCGGAAATCTTTATGGAAACATATTTATGAAGAGTTCCCTAAAACCAAATCAAACTTTTAAAGAACTTGTCAAAGACATCTATTGGGATTTCATGAAATCATGTAAATATATGATTACTGAGTTTCAACATTTTGATGGCTATAGCTTTAGAACAGACTGTGAGTTTTTTATTAATTTGATGAAAATAGATAAATATGTAGAAGAAGATGCCCATAGGCATAAGACTCACCACGATGATAACCATTATTATTCTTTTGGTTGTTTTGTGCATGAGTTTCATAATGGTTTTGCATTTACTTGGTGCTATCAAACTGACATATATACTGAAGAAGTAATAGAATTTATTTCTTCAGTTCATGAAAGGCTTTTCATTATGATCTTAGAAAACCCTGAAACATCCATTGATCAGCTTATTTCTAATTTTCAGGAGGTTGCTATTACACCACTTACAAGTCATGATTAAACTATTTAACCTATATAAGGGCACACTCATTTACTGGAGTCAGACATTAGGAGATCACCCTAAAAAAATCAAATTCCTACTTACAAAGATTGTAGACCTTTCTATTTATCTAATCTATTCTAAAGTACAACCCTGGAGAGAAGGTATAAAAGAAATAAAATTTGATTATAAAACAGTTCCTAGACCAACTCTTCCTGAAGAACCTTTGGTTGGAATAATCGTCCCAGTATTTGTTCAAAAAAAAGATATTTACACTTTAAGTAACCTTTTCAAAAGTATTGAACAACAGACGTTTAGAAACTTTAAAGTCTTTATAGTAGATGACTGTTCTCCAGTTAATTATGAGGTGCCAAATTATGCAGAGAAAATAAAAACTCAAAAAAATGGAGGACCATCTGTTGCCAGAAATGTTGGTATAAGAAAGGCACAAGAAACAGGTGTTGACATTATAGCTTTCACCGACAATGATTGTATATTATGGGATTGTTGGTTGGAAAATATCGTAAGAAAATTTAAAAATGACCTTTATACAGATGCAATTTCAGGAAGAACTATTTCTTATGGCAAAAAATGGTTTGCCACTTATCATAACATGAATGGCACCTTGAATGGACGTCCTTTAAATAATGGAAGAGGACTTATGTATGGTGCTACTTGTAATTTAGCATTAAGAAGTTATGTGACCGATAAACTTAGTTTTGATGAGGAAATCAGGAATCATGAAGACGTGTTCTTCTGTTACAACATGCTAAATAGCGGATTTAAAATTGAGTTTGTTGATGAAATGAGAATCAGTCATGATTTTGGGTACAAGAACCTTTTTTTGATGAATCTCATAAAGTATATTAAACATACAAAAAGTTATGCTGAAACCATGTGGGTTATGGATTCTAGAGTCCCAGTTTTATATGATCTTATTTATCAATCTTCTGGGATTTTTAACATAGATTATAATCATCATATTGGCAAAACGAATGCTATGCAAACAATTTAAATTTTATAATTTTAAATGAGGAAACTTTTAAAATAACTAGATAGATGTCAAATCCATATTTTAGTCTATTAAAACATTGCTGGGAATATGCCCATGGAAGCAGGGTAAAATATGTGGTTATCTATTTTATGTTTATTCTCTCAAGCGCTGGAAAACTGGTTAATCCGATGCTTTATGGTTGGCTGATCTATATTTTACAAAATGAAAAAGATAATATATTAAGTAGTAGTTGGATATATGCTGGAGCTTATCTTTTATTACAATTAACTATCAGTGCATTGCATGCCCCTGCGAGAGTTATGGAAAGGAAATTGGCTTTTCAAATAGCTCAAACCTTTCTCTCTAAATTCTTTCAAATACTGCTCGATTTACCAATAGAATGGCATAAAAGTCATCACACGGGTGCTTCTATCAACAGGCTTAAAAAGGCCTATGATTCTATTAAGCTATTTTTTCAAAATGGGTTCACCTACTTATATACTTTTGTTGAATTTATTTTTTCATGGGTTGCCATGATATATTTCTCGTGGCAGTATGGGATTGTAGCATTATTCTTAGGCGCCTTGACCATTTGGGTGATTTTTAAGTTTGATAAGCCTTTTATAAAAACACTTAATCAGGTGAATGAAAAAGAACACTTAGCTTCTGCTAATATGACAGATAGCTTATTCAATATCATGACTATTATCACCTTAAAGCTTGAAAAAAGGGTTAAAATTGGCTTGCTCCAAAAAATAAATGATATTCTTCCATTTTTTAATAAAAATGTAATCATAAATGAATGGAAATGGTTTTCTGCCAGCGTTCTTATTTGGGTCATTTATATAATTATGGTAATAGGTTACATCCATGGGAATTATATTCCTGGAGAGACCTTTCAAGTGGGTGGGTTAGTCGCTTTACTAGGATATGTAACTATGTTTACCAATGCTTTCAATAGCATAGCTTCAGCATATACTAACATAGTGGAAATGCATACAAATGTAAATTCTGTGCATATGATCAAAGAAGCATCGCAGCGATTTACAAAAGATAAACATTTTGCTCCGTTGCCAGAAAAGTGGAGTCAGATAGAGATAAGAAATTTGCATTTTGCTTATCAACTTGAATTCAAAAAAGTGAATGAAGGTGATAAAAAACAAAGGATAGCTGGTTTGAATAATGTTGATCTAGCCATAAAAAAAGGACAAAAAATAGCATTAGTAGGTGAAAGTGGTAGTGGTAAAAGTACGCTATTAGCTGTTTTGAGGGGATTATATAAACCAAATGATAAATATTCATTGACTGTAGATAACCAAAAAGGTTATACTTGGACAAGCCTAAATGAAGAGGTTACTTTGTTCCCACAGGAGCCTGAAATTTTTGAGGAGACTATTTGGTATAACATCACACTTGGGTTGCCTTTTGAAAAGTCAAAAGTTATACAAGCCTGTAAATCAGTTTGTTTTGATGAGGTTTTAGAAAAGTTACCCAATGGCTTCGAAACCATCATCCAAGAAAATGGCAATAATCTTTCAGGTGGGCAAAAGCAACGTTTAGCACTCGCCAGGGGTATGTTAGCAGCCAATAGTAGTAGTATATTGCTTTTTGACGAAGCAACCAGTAGTATCGACACTCAAACAGAAAATAAGATCTATGAAAATCTATTAAACAAAAATGATGACAGAATATTGATTTGTTCAGTTCATGGCTTACATCTGTTAGAGATGTTTGATTACATCTATATCTTAGATAAAGGAAAAATAATTGATCAAGGAACTTTTGATGCAATCAATAAAAGTGGTTACCTAAATACTCCAAAATTACATGAAACAAAATCAGTGAACTGAGTAAAAAATGTACACTGTTAAAACGATAAAGATTACTTATTATGTTCAAAAATTACTTCAAACTCGCTATTAGGAATCTAATCTTTAAAAGGGGTTCATCCAGGCTTTTGACCATTTTCAATATTCTTGGGTTAGCCATTGGGCTTTCTGGGTTTTTACTCATTAATGGATATGTCAAATATGAATCCAATTATGATACTTATTCTTCAACTTTAAAGGACACGTATAGGATTACAGTGCAGAAGTTTGAAAATGGAACTGAGGTCATGCACAGTGCTAAAAGTTATCCAGGTGTAGGTGGGTTTGTTAAAAGTGAAATTCCTGAAGTGAAGGCTTTTACAAGGATCTTAAATGAAGAATGTTTGTTTCATTATAAACCTCAAAACGTTAAGTTCAATAGACAAAAAACTTACTGGGCTGACGGTAGTTTTCCTGAAGTATTGGGATTAGAATATATTGCAAAAGGTGATCCTTCCCTATTGTTTGACCCAAATCAAACAGTTATTTCACAATCTGCAGCAGAGCGTTTCTTTGGAACAGATTGGACTGGGGATCAAAATCCAATAGGTAAGATAATATGGTTAAATGAAGGTCATTCTTTTATGATTCAGGGAGTATATAAAGATCTGCCACAAAACTCGCACCTAGCTGTAGATTTTATAGTTTCTTATGCTACATTAGTTAATCTATATGGTGTTGGTATGGATAAAGGCATGCCTCCTGAATGGAATTTCATCCATACTTATATCTCTCTCAAGGAAGGCACTTCGCCAAGTAAGATCATTGCCTCAGTTAACGAATCCCTTAATTCGAAAATACCTGAATCTGAGAAACAGAACAACGTTACTTTTAACTTTGATCTTCAACCTATCAATGATATTCACCTTACTTCTGCCCTTTCAGATGAATTAGGGCCAAATGGGAATAAAACTTTTGTCCTTGCCTTGAGTATCTCTGCACTTTTTATTTTAGTGATAGCTTGGATAAATTTCATTAACCTAGCCACATCAAAAGGAGTTGAAAGAGCAAAGGAAGTGGGAATTAGAAAAGCTATTGGTGCTGAAAAAAAGCACTTAGTTGCTCAATTTATTTTTGAGAACATGATGGCAAGCCTATTAGCAGCACTATTAGCAACAGTTATCGTTTGGATAGCTTCACAATTAGTTTCTGGAATTCCAGGCATTTCAAATATCTTCACTACTCACGGACTATCTCTTTGGATAATATTTAGTGCAACAGTAATTTTTGGTGGGTTTATTTCTAGTGTATACCCTTCATTAGTTATTTCTTCTTATAAAGCCATTGATGTACTAAAAGGTAGTATTTTGGGCAATGCTGGTAGTAATTATTTTAGAAAAGGACTCATCATGCTGCAGTTCTTTGTAGCTGTGTTCTTACTATCTTGCACTGGTGCTATTTATTACCAAATTAAGTTCATGAGAGATCAACCTTTAGGGATACAAATGGATCAGGTATTATCTGTTCACACACCTAGAACGTTGATTGGAAATGACACAAGAGTTCAAAAATTTATCAATTTTAGAGATCGCCTAGTTCAACATGCGACTATCCAAACTGCCACGGCTTCAGGGTGCTTGCCAGGAAATGAGTTCTTATTTCATCAGCAGGGAGTTCATTTACCTGGTAAAGAAGCGGGTAAAAACAATTCATTTGATTTCGCTTCAGTAGATGAAGGATATTTGTCTACCTTGAGTATAGACCTAGTAGCCGGTAGAGATTTCTCAAAAGATAGGCCTGAATCAGAAAATACTCTAATTAACGAAAAAGCTGCTGAAATACTTGGCTTTAAATCTCCAGAAGATGCTTTGAATGAAAAGTTAATTTTTGGAGACAAAGAAAAGTACATTATCGGGGTGGTCAAAGATGCGCATTACCTAGGGCTGCAAAAAGAAATAACCCCTCTCCTGCTATTATATGGGCATGATTATGAGTTTGGTTATATTTCATTAAAAATGTCGACTGATAAAATACAGGAAACGATCAGTCTAATAAAAGATACATGGGAAAATACCTATCCAAATGATGCCTTTGATTCTTTTTTCCTTGATTCACATTTTGCGAGACAATATGAACAAGATGAGGCATTTGGCCAGATGTTCATTGCCTTCTGTTTGCTAGCTATTTTTATTGCTTGTTTTGGCTTATTTAGTATGGCACTATTCATTACGCAACAAAAAACAAAAGAAATTGCGATAAGAAAAGTCTTAGGAGCAAGTTTAAGTGGCATAGTGACAAAGATTGTAAAAGGTTTTTTATGGCCTGTACTGATTGCTATCGTAGTAGCAATACCAGTCTCACATTATGTGATAACAGACTGGTTAACAGGTTTTGCCTTTAGGTTCCATATAAACTGGTGGATGTACCTACTTCCTGTATTTGTTATTTTATCCATAGCTATTTTAACTGTGGCCGGCCATTCTGTCAAAGCTGCCTTAAACAATCCAGTAGATTCTTTGCATGATGAGTAAATTATAAGAATACTAAGAGAAAATATATAAAATCAGTATGCATACCGTTGTATATAACATACGATCATTTAAAAGAAAAATGACACATATAGATAGCGATGTAAATTATAGCTATCGAATAGATATGGAGAGTTAAACTCAAAAATTAAACTAATTACGAACAACTTGAAGCGGTCACAAAAACAATTTAGAAACCAAGAGAACTACCAAAAGAAGTACCTTAATAATACTTCAAGGAAATTGATTCATAAGAAATTTGTGAATCAAATTGGCTTGGTCATTTCTCTTTTTGCTAGTTTATCCTATGCTGTATTTATTTGGATGATGCTTAAAGAAAGCTCTATTTTGATCTCTATTGGTTTAATAATTCCTTTGCTTTTTTTAAGTTGGAATAAGTTTTATCAAGTTTTCTATGATTTGAAAATCATCAATTCATTCGACGATTCTTATAACCCACACTTAAAATTAAATGAACAGAATAAGCTTCCTGCGGTAGCAGTAATTATTCCTTCCTTTGAAGAACCATTCCAAGTTGCGAAAATGACGTTTGACTCAGTGGTCAATACTGATTATAAAGGAAAAAAAGAGATCATAGTAGTAGATAATTCTCAGCATACGGATTCTGAAAATTTTAAAAAATGGTTTAGTTATATTAACGAATTCAACACTACTTACCCTGATTTAAATGTGACTGCAAAATTTATTTTCAACCCTACGACTAATAAATTGAAACCAGGTAATCTAGATTTAGCTGAAGAATTTATAACTGAAGGTGAATTTGTAGTTATTTTAGACATAGATTCTACCCTGCCGCAAAATCAAGAATTATTTAATAGGGCCATTGCTGAGTTTAAAGAAGATAGTAAATTAGGCTTTTTACAATTCCATATGAAGGCCACAAACAATCATTTCAATTCTTTAACACAATCCATAGCTGCTTCACAAGATTTACATAGACTCAGACTAACCAGTAGAAGCTATGGTGGCTATAAAATTTTTGAAGGTCATAATGGAATGTGGAGAAGATCAGTTCTCAAAAAAACAGATTCTTGGACTAATTATTATAAAGGGAATATTATGATTACTGAGGATATTCTTAAATCTTCTCAGGTATATGCATTAGGCTATTATGGTAAATCAATTAATATAGAAACTGGAGAATGGGTTCCAAGCTCTCTAGGTGCCCTTGAAAACATGTGGATGAGGTGGACTTATGGAACCAATCAAGTTTTGTTCAAATGTTTCCACGATTTATTTTTAAAAGGCACTAATTTGATTGAGAAGTTTGATGCCATCTATCATGTCTTACACCATTTCGCTAATGGTTTTATTTTACCAATTGCTTTTATATTGCAGTTATTTGTCCCAGGACCAATGACTAATTTATTCTTGTTGATCACATTTATAATCCCTCAATTTATTGGAGGGGTGACTATTTATTTCAAATCTTTAAAAAAGTCTGAGTATTCATTCATTCAAAACTTAGGTTACTTATACAGTGGTTTTTTTATGATTGATACTTTGATCATGTCTATTCAATTAAGAAGTACATTCAATTTTTTATCTGGAATGAAATTAGGTTGGAAAGTAACAGAAAAAGGAATTGGCAAAGCCCATAAAACATTAGATTACCTGATATCCAAAGTATATCATTTTGGAATTGCGGCAATTTGTATAGGAATAAGTATTATTCCTTATAAAGCACTAAACTATGGTCATGTTAGTTGGGTAGATGGCATGGCACTTTCTTTCCTCGGGATAAATCTTATACTATGTCTTCTAATTTTCAGGAATCAATCAAGGAAAACTCATAATCAAATAAATTCTGAAATTTTTCGACCAGATGCTCCCAAGGTTCTAGAAGATGAGACACCTTATTCCTATGTAAATCCATAGTCATTTTAAATTTAATCCCTAAGGGATATTAATTCCCCGACTCTTGAGTCGATCATTAAATTATTGTCCATAGATACCCCGTACCCTTGGGTCGGGGTTGGTTCATTGAAATAGAGAGGTATCCGACTAAATTTATTTTACACGATAAAACATCTTTAAAAGAAAATGAAAGCATATTTTTATGCCCACCTCAAAAGTACCCCTCTCTATAAAAGTCAGATCTTTTTGGAGGCTTTGTTCACTTTTTCCATGATGAAAAAACCGGACAAAAAAATCAATGGGATCGCCCATGCGACCAAAAACAACATGGTACGCCATAGCGGCTCTGCCGGGGTTTTTGGCGGGGGTGTCAAACCCTAGAAAAATTTGAAATCGCACGGGCGACCCCGTCAATCGCTCTGAGAGCGATCTCAAACAGCAAGGGCTGCCCCAGCAAATCTTTCAAAACTGCTCGGAGACCTTCTATACGTACTTTTTAAAATCGAGCTCAGGTTAAATGGCTTGCCAAATAGAAACAAATGAACAATTAACTGGACTTCGATTCAAAATATTGATGGGTTATTAATAAGGTAAAATGATTTTTTCGTAATGCA
>CALGOB010000105.1 GCA_937958005.1 uncultured Cyclobacteriaceae bacterium | reverse complement strand
GTGAGCTTAGAGAGGTTTCCACACAGATTTATTGTTTATTCCGAGAAGATTTAAGCAATCATGACTGTTTAAACTAAAAAACGAAAGGTCTCTTGCAGAAGACCTTATTGAAACGGTAGTTTTACTTCGCAACGAGGTCTTCTGTAAGAGACCTTGTTGCCATTTAGATGGGTAGCAGATAGGATGAGATCATTAAAAACAGAGGATGTTGATGGATCGTCCCAGTTTAAATCAATTCAATCAAATGTTTGACTTGAAATTTGTTAAAGAAGTTTGAGAGTGAGCTTAGAGAGGTTTCCACACAGATTTATTGTTTATTCCGAGAAGATTTAAGCAATCATGACTGTTTAAACTAAAAAACGAAAGGTCTCTTGCAGAAGACCTTATTGAAACGGTAGTTTTATACAGATCCTCTTTCCGCAAACCAATATAACACCCCAATTCTCAAAATAGATTAAAAATGAACCAACCCCGACCCAAGGGTACGGGGTATCTATGGGCAATAATTTAATGATCGACTAAAGAGTCGGGGAATTAATATCCCTTAGGGATTAATTTTCTGATTTTCAGCATCTTAATCCTTTAACACAATCAAAAGCAATATCTTTCATTTTTGTAAATGAAATATTTCTTTTATAATTGTAAATATAATCTATTTGAATGAACACATTTCTTTTCAAACTAGTGATGAAAATACTCAAGTTCTATCTCAAGCCTTCTAAATTAGAAGTAATTGAAGGAGATCTTGTTGAGTTATTCATCATTAATGAAGAAAGAAATGGTACTAATAGGGCATTACTCGGGCTTTATTGGAATGTGATCAGGTTCTTTCGGTGGAAGTATATAAAAGGTTTCGAAAACATAAAATATTTAGGATCTATGGTAATGATTAAAAATTATTTGAAGATTTCAGTTAGAAGTCTCTTAAGGCACAAGTTTTTCTCTATCATCAACGTAGCTGGTCTATCTATTGGGATAGCTTGTTGTTTTATGATTCTCATGTTTATTAAACATGAGTTGACTTACGATCGCTTTATTCAAGGGCACGAGAAAATCATGAGGCTTTCTCTTAATGGTTATGGAGCTACTCCCGCCCCATTTGCTTTTACGGCTAAGAATGAGTTCCCGGAGATTGAGCAAGCCTTAAGAATCTACACCAATGGAGAAATAACATTTGAATTCAATGAATTAGTTTTTCCACAACGTGGAGGTCTATCTGTTGATTCTACATTCCTTGATTTTTTTAACTGGAAACTAATTGAAGGTAACCCTAAAACAGCACTACTTGACCCTCAATCAATCGTATTAACCAAAGCGATGGTTCTTCAATTTTTCAACAGAAAAGACATAATGGGAAAATTTATCAAAGTGGATGGAGTGAATAGAAAAGTAACCGGAATTGCTGAAGACTTTCCTACTAATTCACACATTGGCTTTAATTACCTAGTTCCATTGCCAAGAGAAAAGTGGGTCACTAATGGTTATTGGACAGGTAACAATATGTATACCTATTTCAAACTCAACTCATCTGCAAACCCAAAAGACTTAGAGCAGAAATTCAAATTGTTTGTAAGAAAATATATGTCCAGTGAAATTTTATCTTATTCTGGACATAGCACTTACGATGATTACTTAAAAGATGAAGGTAACTCTAGGTATGAGTTCTTTTTATTCCCAATAACTGATCTACACTTAAAACATAAATGGATGTCAATTACTCCTGAAACAGACATTCAACAGATTTATACTTTTTCCATTATTGCCTTGTTTATTCTGCTAATTGCTTGCGTCAACTTCATGAATTTATCAACTGCCAGAGCTGGCACTAGGTCCAGAGAAGTAGGAATTAGAAAAGTATTAGGTTCACTTAAAGGTCAGTTAAGAAATCAATTTCTAATTGAATCTATTATTATTAGTTTCATTTCCATTTTTATTGCCGTTATATTAACAGCTTTATTACTTCCATATTTTAATGAGTTATCAGGAAAAAGCTTCCATACTTTGGCCATACTCTCAATTGAAAACATCCTGATACTAATAGGTTTAGGGTTATTCACTGGTTTAATTTCTGGTCTATACCCTGCTTTTTACCTCTCTGCTATCAAACCATTATTAGCCCTAAAAGGGGTTTTTAAGACTAAAGATTCCTCATTTCTAAGAAAAGGTTTGGTTTCTTTCCAGTTTGCCGTTTCTATTCTATTGATTATCTGTACCATCATCGTATATGCTCAAGTAAATTATATGACCAGTAAAGAGTTAGGCATAAATACAAAACATACTTTGGTTATTAATCATGCGAATAAAATAGGCGCTCAAATACCTGTATTCAAGCAACGTCTGCTAAGTCTACCAGAAGTAAATGTCATCAGTATATCCAGTAGTTACCCTTCAAATTGGGTACCCGATTGGAATTATGGGACCAATGAAGAAATAAGAAAAGAAATAAGCCCTGACAATATCTTTGTTACACCAGAATATAAAGAGGTACTCGGTTTAGAATTGCTCACTGGAGAATTTTTTCAGGGACACACAAATGATTCTTCTTATGTAATTGTAAATGAATCGTTTATAAGAGGTCTAGACTGGCAATTGGGTGAATCAGTAGGTAAAATTATTAAAAGAGGAACTGATGAAAAGTATATCGTTAAAGGAGTTATGAAAGATTTCCACTCTGCTTCATTTAGAAGTGTTATCAGACCCTTACTATTACGATACACTGATAACTTAGAAAAGGGAGAAGACTGGCAATCATATATGTTGATCAATATCAACGGTGATTACCAAAAAGTTATAGAAACAGTAAATGACCAATGGAAACAATTTGCAGGAAAAGAAGCCATCAGATATTCATTCCTTGACCAAAGGTTTGATAGACTATATGATAATGAAAGAAAATTCGGAAGCATATTTACTATATTTTCTGTCTTAGCAATCATCATCGCTTGTTTAGGGTTATTCGCGCTATCTGCTTTTATGATTGAGCAAAGGATTAAGGAAGTAGCTGTAAGAAAAGTTTTGGGAGCAAAAAGATTTCAAATAGTCAAATTATTTATTATTTCATTTTTCAAACTAATAGTAATAGGTGCATTCATAGCAGTGCCCCTTGCCTATTATTTAGCTGATCAGTGGCTCACCGAATATACGACCAGGTTATTTTTAAACCCCGTCTATTTTGTCATGCCTATCCTATTAGTAGGAATCATCACTTTTGCTACTGTTGCCACACAAGTATTGAGATCTGGCAATATGAACCCAGCTACTATTTTGAAGAATGAATAATTTAACGAAAGAAGATCACATAAGGTGAAATGAACCAATCCCGACCCAGTGTCTCTGCTGAGAAAGCTACGGCGCTCGCAGAAGGGTACGGGGTGGCCTGATCAGGGAATTAGTATCCCTTAGGGATTAAACCTACAATTGATCGTTAAGCATATGGGAAAAGATACAATAGGAGAATTAGAAGAACTGGTCTTATTAATTGTAGCTATACTTCAAACTGAAGCATATGGTGTCAATGTAATGGAAGAAATAAAAGCCCAGACAGGCAGAAAAGTGAATATCAGTGCCATACACACTACTTTAGATAGGTTAGAAAACAAAGGTTTTTTGCAATCTACAGTTGGTGGCGCTACTGCTACCAGAGGCGGAAGAAGAAAAAGAATCTTCAGCATCACTCCGATTGGTCAAAAAATTATAGATGAAATGAGGGCCATGAGGAATAAACTATATAATCAAATTCCAGGCTTTGCTTAAAATTCAACGAGAGAGGGTATTAGTCTAATCTTTAATCACCCATTTTCTCAGCCATTATCACCTGCATAGTACAGAACTGTACAACTAATTACTAATTAGAGTCTGTCTATATGGTATTAGTTTGAGAATAAAAGAAAAATAAAAACGCTTTGGCTTCCTCCTTTTAAAAAGCTAGGGGATTTTATGGAATCAATCGTTTTCTTTCTTACTGCCTTATTATAGACTGACTCTTATTAATTTATAAATGCTTTAAAAACCGATACTTCAATTAACAGTAGTATCGGTTACTTTTTTAGCCTTATCAAACTAGTTTATCATACCTTGACTTATCCTAATTCCTCGTCCTTTTATAAAATGCTTGTTACCTTTACCTTATACAAACAATTTTATTGCAATGGACAATCGTAAATATCTACCTTTAATTATCATTATTGCTATAGTAGTCATCGTCTTATCTGCTTTTTCTAGCAAAATGTTTTTAACCATAGAAGCTGGTGAAGCTGGCGTCTTATTTAAACCATTCGGGCAAGGATTAGACCGAGACAATGTATATGGCCAAGGGTTTCATATTATTGCTCCTTGGAACACGATGTATACGTATAATGTAAAAGAGCAAAAAGCAGAAGAGTCAATGGACATCCTAGATAAAAATGGACTCTCTATTAAAGTTGATATCACCATAAGGTTTAATCCTAAACCAGGAAGAATAGGATATCTTCATGAGCGTTTTGGGGAATCTTACATACACTCTTTAGTAATTCCAGAGGTTAGATCTACGGTACGACAAGTCATGGGTCGTTTTACTGCAGAAGAGATTTACTCTACTAAACGTGCTGAAGTAGAAACAACTATCATTAGCGAAACTGACAATACACTGAGTAGTGAAAACAATAATATTTTGATGAATGCTTTGTTAATTAGGTCAATTAATTTACCTGCTAACATAAAAAGTGCCATTGAAAACAAATTACAGCAAGAACAAGAAGCACTTGCTTATCAATTTAGGCTCGATAAAGAAAGAAGCGAAGCAGAAAGAAAGAAAATTGCTGCAGAAGGTGAGGCAGTTGCCAATAAGATCATAAATAGCAGTCTTACAGGAAGCTTATTAAAAATGAGGGGAATAGAAGCTACTCAAGAATTAGCCAATTCACCTAACTCTAAGGTAATTATCATAGGTGGTGGTGGTGAAAATGGCGGACTTCCATTGATATTAAATGGAAATTAAGAAATATGGGGTAAATTCAAAAGGTTGAGTCATAGAAAAATCTAGTTTTACCAGACAATTGAAACCCCTACTAGTCTTGATCTTTAATCTCATTTAGTAAGTAAAGAAAATGATCATAAAGGCACTAGATTCCTAGTGCCTTTATGATATCATCCACTGTATGCAAATCCCCTCCTTCTTTAGGGACATATTCAACAATACTTGATCCAACAATTTTAAAATTCTCTTTCAGCAAATTAATAGTATCCAATAACCCTTGAACCCCTAGGCCATCTGCAATAGGCAAGAGCATATGAGGAAACTCAGTAGGTTCTAATACATCTAAGTCCACATGCACATACAAATTCCTGCAACCTAATCCTTTAATCTCATCAATCAAATTCTGTGGATTACTTAAAGCTTGAGGGGTATAGTGATGCAAGCCAGATGATTTGATATAGGTAATTTCTTCTTCATCAAATTCTCTACCTCCCAAAACAAATACTCTTTCAGGGGTTACCGTTGAAAAAGCAGTATGAAGTATTTCATCATCAGAATCTCCCAATAAGGTACGCAATGGCATGCCATGGAAATGTTTACTTGGAGATGAATGGGGCGTATTTAAATCACCATGTGCATCAAACCATAATACAGCTAAATCATTTTGATAATAATTATTCAGATAAGAAACAGGGCCAATTTCGGATGCGCAGGTTCCTCCTATCATAAAAGTGGTACTAGGTTTTTCTCTTTCCAATATTTTTCTGGCCATCTTGAGTTGCCTCAAGTTGGCTTCATATCCTATGATATTATTGGCAATTGGCAAGTCTTCTTGCGCTTCAACTACTACCTCTTGGAAATCCATTGAATGTAAGTGATTTTTCAAAACAGCCGCCCCTACACTCACCAAATTATCCTCCGCATATCCTTGCCATTCAGGAAAAAATATGTTCAAATGTTTATCTGACATGATCTTTAATTATTTCCCCAAACATAAAAAGGAAAAAGCTAATAATTAAATACTGGTATCCAAGAAAATAAAAATCAGTAAAAATTGTCAAATCTATACTTTCCATACAAGAGGCTTGGCCTGCTTTGGCTTCCTCGTCAAAAAAACCTAGCAGAGCCACAATGGCGTATCGTGTTGTTTTTGGTCACAAGGGCGATCTCATTATTTTTTTTTGGGCGACCACCCTACGGTTCGTTTTTTCAAGGATTCACCCTCATGGCAAGGAAAAAAAACCGGACTACCAACGCAGAAAGCCTGTTATTTTAGGAATACCCTAGTTTTAAAGCATGTTTTTCAGAATTACTAAAAACCTTCATTTAAATCAATTCAAGAGTACTTATCATCAAATTTTAGATTTAGTTTATACCTAAATTGGTATAAAATCCTAATTTCCCACTGACCATAATGGAAACTACGCCTGTGCTGCAAATGAGGGTTCTAATCAGAACTAAGCGTGTTTATCCAGCTATAATTGATTATACTTCAGGTATGTTGTACATTGGTCAATTTCAAATAATATAGAAGCCGAATAATGTGCCTATTTTATTGAAGATGTTTTTCAATTAAATGAAACTCCTGATATTCTTTATACAGATCAAGGAGCATAATTTACAAGTGAATGATTTACTTCTACAGTACTTCCTGCAGAGGTAAAATTATTAATAGGTGGAAAAATTAGAGCTACTGGCAATGACATTTATCGAGGCTTCGGATGAGTATGAAAAAAACTAGCTCCCCCCACAAAAAGATAGGGTATATTTATATTACAAACATCGAAAATATATGTATTATTACATGAATGAAAGAAGGCACTCAAGTTTGGGTGATCTTATACAAGCATGCTAATATTACTCTTCAAAGCCATTCCTTTCTTCTTCGAGGAACGTTTAAAAGAGTGCTACTTAAAATAAGAAAAAGAGAAAGACTGTCTAACACAATGGAACACATCAGGGGAAATACAAAAGGTATCCACTAGTTCTTTGAGGGTAAATGCAGCTAAAAAACCAGCTATACCAAAAATTATTATTGGTTACTTTTGGGAATTTTAGTGAAGCTTCTCTAAAACTAGTTTTTTGAAAGAGTCATACTATATAAAAAATTTACTGGAAAATTCATGAAACATATTCAATCATACTTGCTTAAAAAATACTACTATGTACCATTTATGGTCTTATTAAATATTGTTCTTACGACAAGCTGTCACCAAAAAACAGAAAAGGAAACTAAAAGTAATGTCTCTAAACCTGTCACATCCATCAAAGGAAAGTTACTGAACCCAACTGTTTTTGAAATAGAAGCCAAAGTCAATGATTCTTCTTTCCAAATAGACATTAATGCTGACAGCACATTTAGCTTGACCCTTGATCAACTTAAAAGACCAACAGAGGTGCAATTTCTTTATAATGATCTTTTGTTTAATATTTATGTAACACCTGAATCTAAAACTGAATTTACAGCAAATATGGATCAGTACTTCCAAACTGTGAAGTTTAAAGGGGATAACACAGTTGCTAATAATTATCTTGTTCAAAAATTTATCACTGAAGCAAGTTTACCAAGTATCTATGACCTAGCAGCACTAAATGAAATAGATTTTCTAGCAAAAATAGATTCAATTAAAAGCACAAAAACAAAGCTATTGAACAGCTACAGTAAGGGTATCGCCAATGACTCATTTTTAAAAACCGCTAAAGGAAACATCATCTATACTTGGGCGAATGAATTGCTAACCTATCAAAACTTAAGAATTAAAAATGTTGGTTTCCCAAGTGATACAATCCAGAGCGTTTTGAACAAAATACCGCTTAATGAACCTCAATATCTCAACAGTTTTAGGTTTAATAACTTCGTATTTGATCAAATACAAAAGACTGTAAAATCTCAATTGGCTACTATGACCTTTATAGCTGAGCAAGCTGATAGTATCACGCTCGCGATGTCGCTAGAAGTAGCCAAAAATCTGATTCAGAATACAGAAGTTAAGCAAGCGGTATATTCAGACATAATTAATTATTACATATCATCTTTAAAATCAGGTACTGCTGAATATTTTGTCAATACTTACAAAAGTCAATTAAATCAAAAAAAACTCACTTCTATTAATAGAAAAATAGCCTTATTAAAGCCAATGGCTGTTGGTTCTATTGCTCCATATTTTAACCTTTTAAACGAAAATGGGAAAAACTTATCATTAGATGATTTAAATGGGAAAGTTGTTTATATAGATTTCTGGGCAAGTTGGTGTGCTCCTTGCCTAAAAGAACTACCTGATATTAAAAAGTTAGAGGAAGAATTTCAAGATCTCCCAATTATCTTCGTTGGGATTTCATTAGATGAAGAAATTGATACTTGGAAAGAAACTCTCCGTAAAAAAGGTTTTTCAGGAATTCAACTCTATGGAGGTGGTCCAAATAGTAAAATTGCTGAAGATTATTTAATTAAATCAATTCCACATTACGTATTGTTAGATGATTTTGGAACTATTATTCATGCTAACGCGGGTAGGCCAAGTATAAATGCACGCTCGCAGATAGAATCAGCCCTAGAAAAAATCATTTATTAATTCTTTAACGAAATAGAAAAAACAATCTATGATATTTAATCAGTCTATCAGGATTCCTATTTTTTAAGAACCTCATTAATTGCAATTTGGGGTCTTGCCGCTTATTATCTATTAGATTATACTGAATTTTGGTTCTTGTCTATTTGGGCTTTTTTGTTTGTTCTAATTAGTATTATTGAATTAATCCGGTTTATCGAACAGCACAAACGAACTTTACAAGGCTTTTTGACATCAATAAATCAAAATTAGTTTGTGGGAAATGTAGGAATTTCAAAAGATCAAGAATTCTTCTGCAAAATCTTTAAGTCATTAAGTACTAAGTTTCATCAAATTGCTTCTAAAAAAGAAGCTAATCATCTATTTCTTAATACCGTAGTAGAGTATGCTGGTGTCCCAATGATTGCTTTTGAAGAAAAGAATCAAGAAGTACGGTTAATTAATGAAGGGGCAAAAGAATTATTTAAAAAGCCACATTTTAGGAAGCTAAGTAGTCCAGCATTAATTGATCAAAACTTAGTGAAATTATTTCTAAAATTAGAAAATGGGGAAAATCAATTATATAGATTTGAGGATGAATCAGGTTGGAAGGAACTTTCTATTGTTGCAAAAAGATTACAACTTCAAGGGGGAAATTATAAACTAATTGCTTTACATAATATTAAAAAAGAACTGGACGAAAAAGAACTAGAATCGTGGCAAAAACTAATTAGAGTCATGACTCATGAGATCAAAAATTCTGTAATTCCTATTTCTACCCTATCGGAAGTTTTAGAGCAAATGCTTATCCCTGATCAGCATAATTTAATTGCACTAACTGATCTTACTAATGAAGATGAAGAAGATCTTAAGATTGGCATCAAGACTATTGCTAAAAGAAGTAAGGGGCTTGCAGGGTTTGTAAATGCCTACGGAGAAGTAGCTAAGATCCCAATCCCTAAATTGTCAGATTGTTCACTTAATCAAACAATCCTTCATGTATATGAATTGTATAAACCTGTTTTTACACAAGCAAATAGGTTCATTGAATTAGATATTCCAACCGAAACATTCAATACGCAAATTGACGCTGATCTAATTGAACAGGTTTTGATAAACCTAATAAAAAATGGTTTAGAGGCAATAGATGAAAACGGAAAAGTGACCATTTCATTGAGTAAAACGGTTAGATCTTTCATAATTGATGTTACCGATGATGGTAAGGGAATAAGTAATGAGGTAATGAGCAATATATTTACACCATTTTTTACCACAAAAGAAGAAGGTTCAGGAATTGGCTTAAGCCTCTCTCGGCAGATCATTAGAAAACACCATGGTGACCTTATTGTGAAAAGTAAAGTTGAAATTGGATCATCTTTCAAAATAATATTACCTATTGAAATAAATGATACCAATACTTCTACTTAAATACATACCATAATAATTAAAAAGTTTGAAATCCGTGTTTTTCTAATTTTGATTTCATAATATTATCGTAAATAAAAGCCTATTTAAAAACAGGAAGTTCATTTATCCATTCATGAAATAACCATAAAGTACTGCATAATGAAAGCAACAAGTATCCCTCGTCACGAAAATTCTTTTTTTACAAGCGGAAAAGATTCTCACGGTAAAAAATTTGATTTGATCAACAAACGCATTGCTATTAAAAATTCCAGTGAAGAAATGCATTATGTGCAATGTAAAAGAGAAAACAATGACAGCTCTTATTACTATAAGGAAAAGAATGAAAAGACACAGATAGTCCTTCACTTTACAGCTGGATATTTAAAAGGAGATATTGCAACCTTAACTACCCAATCCAGCCATGTCTCTGTCCCCTTTATTCTTGGAAGAAACGGGACAATATTAAATATGTGGTCTTCCGCCTATTGGTCATATCATCTAGGCCCAGGTGCCATTGGCGGAAATACAAATGGAAGTAAAAAAACTATCGCTATCGAAATTTCAAATATTGGTTATCTCAAAAAGGTAGGAAATAACCTAGTCTCAGCCTATAGCAATAGTGATGTCTACTGCTCATTAGAAGATACTTCATTATACACAAAACTAGAATCTCCTTACAGAGAGCAGGAATACTTTGCTACTTTTACAAATAATCAATATGAAAGTTTAATTGTTTTATTAAAGTATTTAACTGCTCAATATGATATACCAGTAGCTTTCTTGCCGGAAGATCAATTGTATGTAACAGGTTCCGCAGATACAATTCCTAATTTTAAAGGGATTGTCTCCCATGTCAATTACCGTAAATCAGGGAAGTGGGATTTAGGGCCTGCATTTGATTGGAATAGGCTAATAGAAGGAATAATTTGAAAATAAAAAAGCCTCTCCAATATCTATTGAAGAGGCTTTTTTATTTTTTGCTGAGTAGGACTATTAATTATCGTATCCCAATTCATTTAGTTTATCAGAAATCTCTTTCATTTTATCTTTATTATTTACTTTATTATAAAATGATTGAAGCGCGTAAAGAATATCTTGATCATCTGGCTGAATCTCAAGTGCTTTTTCCATGTAAGGAATAGCAGACTTCACAATAGCTTGACCTTTATCCTTAACCTCCTTACCTCTTTTACGTTCTTCAGCTGGTGTCATTAGGTTATATTCCTTGAAATACACATTTGCCTTATTACTAAGAACCACAGCATAGTTAAAATTTGCTGTTAAATCTTTATCATCTATCTTAAGTGCTGCTTTATAAGCCTCCTCGGCTTTATCCTGATATTCAGTTATTTTAGTCTCATCTGGCTTATCTTTCTTTTTTTCGTCGTTAACCAACTGGTCATAAAGAAGTCCTTGTCTTACTAAAAGCTTAGAATTAGTAGGTTCATTTGCAATTGCTGTATTTAATTTATCAATAGCTGCTTGTACTTTGTTAGTTGCTATTAAAATATCAATCTCATACTTATTAATTTCTGTGTTATCTTCTCCCAGAGATTTTTTTGCTTCCTCTATTGTAGCAAGAGCAGCATCAAAATCCTTTAGTTCTTGTTTCTGCAAGGCAATGATTACAGTCCAATACTTCTCTTTAGGGTTTACTTTCGTCAGATTTTTATAATTCTTGATTGCTCTTGGAAAATCACCATCTTCCTGAGCCGCTGCTGCTGCATAAAGATGACCAGTTGTGTCTTGAGGTTTTACTAAGGCAACATATTCAAAATATTTAGCTGCTTCTTTATTGTCCCCATCATTGTAATTAGTAACTCCCTTATTAACTAAATCACCCCACAAGGCTTCTAATTCATTATTAGCAGAGAAAGAATAGGTATCACTTTCACCACCTATTTCTTTTGCCTTATTAAATCCCGCAGTAGCAGTTTTAAGAGCCTCTTCTTTTGAGACGCCAGAAACTTCTTGTTCATTTTCATAGATCAACTTATAAATTGAGCCTCTTAAGTACCAAGTTTTACTCTTTCCTTTAGTCTTATCATAATTCACGGCTAAATCTGCCATCTCCTTTCCTTTAGTCAACTCTTCTAAAGTCACAGCACCTGCTTTACTCTTGGTAATTAAAGCTTCCATTTTTCCTAAACTAGGCTTCGGCTGTTTAGGTTTTTTTTGCGCATAACTGCTATAAACACTTAATAATATAGCAATAGAAAATATTAAAGATTTTACTCTCATGATCTCTCTTTTATTTATTCTTTCGTATTTGTCTTTGTTTATTCTTCAGAAGTATCTTCTCCTTCATTTCCATCCTCAGAAGCTTCAGGATTTTCAGATTCCTCTATTTCATCTTCTTCACCTTCTATTTGCTCTATTTTAGCAACAGAAGATATTTCATCATTACCATTTAATTTAATTAGCCTTACACCCTGAGTTGCTCTACCCATAACTCTCAATGTATCTACAGCTAGTCTAATTGTAATACCCGACTTATTAATGATCATCAAATCATCTGTATCTATCACTTCCTTGATAGATACCAATAAGCCTGTTTTCTCGGTAATGCTTATAGTTTTCACTCCTTTACCACCTCTTTTGGTGATTCTGTATTCAGATATATCTGACCTTTTACCGTAACCTTTTTCAGAAACTACTAAAAGGTTTGCATCTTCTCTACTTACACATACCATGCCAATGACTTTTTCAACTTCACTTAAGAAGATACCTCTGACACCAGAAGCTGTTCTTCCCATTGGCCTTACATCCTTCTCATGGAAATGAATCGCTCTTCCTGAATCAGTTGCAATAATAATGTGATCATCACCATTTGTCAAACGGACATCTAACAATTTATCACCTTCGTTAATGGTTATCGCATTGATACCATTTTGTCTAGGTCTTGAATATGCTTCTAAGGTAGTCTTCTTAACAGTTCCCCTCAGGGTGCACATTACTAAGTAGTTATTATTGATATAATCCTCATCCTTCAAATTAGTCACATTAATCACTGCTCTTATTGAATCTGAACTTTCAATATTGATCAAGTTCTGGATGGCCCTACCTTTGGACACTTTGCTACCTTCTGGTATTTCCCATACTTTCTTCCAAAAAACTTTACCTAATTGAGTAAAAATCAACAGGTAATTATGTGTACTGGCAATAAACAAATGCTCAGTAAAATCATCACTTTTTGTGACCACTCCTTTGGAACCTACCCCACCTCTACCTTGTGTTTTATATTCTGCTAATTGTGTTCGTTTAATATAACCTTCATGAGATATAGTAATTACCATATCTTCATCAGGAATCATGTCTTCGGCAGTAAACCCATCAGCAGCGTGAATTATATCTGTTCTCCTTTCGTCGCCATATCTATCTTTGAGTTCAGTTAATTCATCTTTGATGATTTGCATCCTAATGTCCTTATTGGCAAGGATTTCTTCCAAATGATCAATTAATTTCTTAATTTCTTCATATTCCTGGATTATTTTTTCTCTTTCAAGACCAGTAAGCCTTTGAAGTCTCATTTCCAGAATAGCCTTTGCCTGAATATCAGACAAACCAAATTTTTCTATTAAGCCATTTCTTGCAATTTCAGGGTCTCTTGATTCTCTAATTAACTTAATTACTTCATCTAAGTTATCTAAAGCAATCAAATAACCTTCAAGGATATGAGCTCTTTTCTGCGCCTCTTTTAATTCAAATTCTGTCCTTCTAGTAACTACCTCATGCCTATGCTCTACATAGTTCAAGATGAGGTCTTTCAAATTCAATTGCTGTGGTTTTCCATGAACCAAAGCAACATTATTGACACTAAAAGAAGACTGTAATTGAGTCTGTTTATATAGGTTATTTAAAACTATATTAGGTATGGCATCTTTTTTAAGGTCATAAACTACTCGTAAACCATTTCTATCTGATTCGTCTCTTAGATCTGCGATCCCTTCTATCTTTTTCTCATTGATCAGCTGAGCCGTCTTTTCAATCATTGATGCTTTGTTTACCATATATGGTATCTCATTCACAATGATTTGCTCCCTCCCCGTTTTTGTCACATGAAAATGTGCTTTAGCTCTTAAAACGATTCTACCTCTACCCGTCTCAAAGGCTGACCTGACTCCTTGATAACCATATATACTAGCGCCTGTTGGAAAATCTGGTGCAGTAATATGCTGCATCAGCTCAGGGATTTCTATGTCATTGTTGTCTATATAGGCATGAATACCATTGATCACCTCTGTAATGTTATGAGGTGCCATATTAGTTGCCATCCCAACAGCAATACCACTGGCCCCATTCAATAATAAATTCGGAATTTTACCAGGCATTACCGATGGTTCTTTTAAAGAATCATCAAAGTTTGGTTGGAAATCTACTGTTTCCTTGTTGATATCCGTAAGCAATTCATCAGCTATTCGCTTCAATCTAGCTTCCGTATAACGCATGGCTGCTGGAGAATCCCCATCTACAGAACCAAAATTACCTTGTCCATCTACTAAAGGATACCTTAGAGACCATTCTTGAGCCATCCTCACCATGGCATCATAAACAGATGAATCACCATGAGGGTGATACTTACCTAATACCTCTCCTACTATTCTAGCAGACTTTTTATAAGCACGGTTATAGCCTACTCCTAATTCCTGCATACCAAAAAGCACCCTTCGATGCACTGGCTTCAAACCATCCCTTACATCGGGTAAAGCTCTTGAGATAATAACTGACATTGAATAATCAATGTAAGCCCCCTTCATCTCATCCTCAATATTTATCGGAATTATATTTTGACCGCCAAACCCGGAGTTTTCGCCCGAACCGTTATCATTATCTTCTGACATACTTAAATTTTAAAAGAATAGAGCGCAATTTAATGAAATTTACCTTTCGAACATAACGTTCGTCAAGCAATTAGAAAGGGTTAAATTTCTTTTTGTTCTTCCCCTTGTTTCGAAGGACTTTTTTATGGTTCTGACCAACCTTGGGATTTTGTACTTTCCAGAAGGGTTGTCCCCTTACTTCCATCCTTTTTCCGCTTCGCGGATGGGTGACAATGTGCTTCAATTGAATATGGTCATTTTTGATTGGAGACCTCGGAATCTCCGGAAAAGTAAAACTTATCCCCACCTGTAGATAGAAAGCATGATAACTATGTCTTATAGGAGGACCTTCGGGCAGAATAACTGAATAATTTTTAATATCTATACTTGGCTTCAAGGTTATCCTAAAGTACTCTGACCAATTATCCTCTATAACAACCCCTATATTAGTAACTAGTCCTCTTGAGATCACACCTGAATTAAAACCTTGCCCTCCTGAAATTTTCCCGATCTGCAATTCTGCTGCAAAAGTATAATCCCACCAACTATAAAATTGGTAACCTACCATACCATGAAACCTGAAATAATTGGTTTTTTTGATATTGGGAGTATAATTAATTATCTCATTTTTTAAAACTGTTGGTTTAAGGGGTCTTATCCATTGTTTTTCATATTGGATACCTCCCCCAATTCTAAATTTTTGAATATTAAAATGCAGCGATAAATTAATAGGAACACTATGAGAAACATTTACAAAACCAATATCCAACGAATCACCATTAAATACCCTGCCACCTAAAAGAAGTGGATTATTAACTGGGTTTTCAATGCCTATTTCAGGAACAACTATATCATTACTTACCCTAATATCTTCAACTAAAGAAGGGTCATTTAACCAATCAATAATTCCATTTGTAATGCGACCAACAGGCTCACCATTATCAGGTAGGATATAAGATTCATCACTAAGCTGAATTAAATTAAACCCGTTTAAACTATGAGCATACCTAGTGGCACCGTAACCTGTTGAAAGACCTAAGCTAAATTTATTAAGGATTTTTCTAACAGGGCTTCTAAAAACAGGATCATCAACATATTGTCCATTGACCTCACTGCATACTAAGAGAAGTACAAAAGCTGTAAGGTATTTAAGTACTGGTGTATGTTTAGTTAACAAATTCAAGTACTTAATTTATTTCTCTTAAATTCATATCAAACATTATTATTTCATATGGATCAATTGCTTGTACAAAACTTGGAATAATTCTGTTATTAATAAATTCTTCTTTTGCAAAGGCCGGAATTACTCTGACACTTGCACCATAACCAGAATTAGAAGGGATAATAACCAAGGCTCTTTCCCCTAAAACCATTTGACCTACACCATTATCAAAACCTGGTATGACTTGATTATTTCCAAAAGAATAAGTAAAAAATGCGTCCCCCTCTGTTGCGTCAAAAACGTCCCCATCTAAAAAAGAACCTGTATAGGTTAAGGAAACCACTTGATTCTGTAAAGGTCTCGCTGATCCTGATCCTGCAACTATCGTTTTATATCTTTCTCCACTACTTAAAATCCTTACTTCACTTAGTGGATTTTGTTCTAAATCGTTCAATTCGTTTGACTCAACAAAGTCGTTGATTAAGGCTATTTCTTCATTCAATCTATCTACCTCATTTAAGACTCTATCTACCGAAACAAGGATTTTTATGATAGAATTTGCTGGAATTTGAGGGAATTCAAATCCTCCATAGCCAAGAGCACTGGGGATGAAAAACGTAAAAGTCTCACCCTCTTTCATTTGTGCAATTCCCAGATCTAGCCCTATAGGAAGAATAGCATTAACACCTTGTCTGAGTAAAATACTTTCACCATCCTCAGGTAAATGTGAGTCAAAAACCTCTCCATCTAATACTGAGGCTGTGTAATAAATACCACAAACAGCGCTGCTAGTCTCTTCTCCATCTGTATTGGATATTTCCCTTACAAAATAAATAGGCGAGTCCCCTACCTGCTCTTCTCCGGTAATATTATTATCAGCGAAAAAATTTAGTATAGCTATATTCTGTTCTCTAGCTAACTGATCTGAATCAATAAAATCATTATCATCCAAACCACCACATTGCTGCAATAGAAAAAGCGCTGCAATTGACACAAATACTCTAAAATATCTTTTATAATACACACCCATTTTTTAACACTTACTTAAACTAACGGCAAAAATATCAAAAGTGTATGACTAATTAAAAAAACTGAGCTAAAGGAAAGGTATTTTTTTAACAACTAGGAATTTATTTGACTTTAAAAGTCTTGCAAAACATATGATATACAGGGATTCGATCAAGTCCTAATTTAGTACCGATTTCAAGTAAACGTGTATAATCCACTTTCGCCATAGATCTATAACTAATTACATCCTCCTCTTCATTGAGAAAAAAAGAAGAAAGAAATCTGATAAAAATATAGGAAGTTTTCATTACAGTTAATTTGTATTCTTGATAAGAAACCTCATTATTTTTATCGAAATTTTCCTCTAAAGAGGATTTCTGAAATAACTCTTCCATTATAATTTTAATAACCTCAAAAAACTTTCCTTCCCAATTATCATACTTTTTGATTAAAAATTTCAATCCAAAGACTACAGGATCTTTCTTCATAAAATAACCTCCTTTAGATAATTTTCTTGCTTTTTTATTTAAAGCTTGTTCTTCAAAAAAGCTAACACTCCCATTTGCCAAAGCAATCCCTACTGTAGGGGTCATCATTATCAAGGATAAGAAATCTTGATCACTGATTTCAAGATAAGGAGCCTCATTTTTTAAAAAGTCTTTTTTAAGATCCATGGTTGCATTTAAAACTTGCTCATTTTCAACCATTGCCTCAATCTCAAATTCAGTAAACATATATTGTTATTTGTGATTATTAATTTAATAACTCAATATAACAAAAAAAGGATTGATACTTCAATCCTTTTCAAATCATTCTGATGAGATTCTTTATATTTAATTCGTCTCTTCTAATGTTTGCTCAATTTGTACGGCCTTTACAGAGGCAAAAGCCTTATCATACCGTGCTTTGAAAGCTTCATCAGACTTAATTTTCTTTTTGATAATGTTATACATCTTAGCTCCAATGCCTTCTTTAACATTGGTTCCTAGAAAAGATTTAATATTAGCTGATGCTTCTTTTTGTTTACCTACCAATTCCTCAAAAGCCGCTAATTCTTCTGGTGTAGCTTTTATTTCCGCTAATTTCGCTTCATCTCCTTTTGCTTTTTTTATTGCATTATACCTCCTACCAGCATCCATCAGTTCATGAGACTTTACCATTTCACCAAAACTTGTTTTAGCTTCGGCTTTCATTTCATCTATTTTAAGAATTAATGCTGCATAGGCTTCCAAATCCGCATCACTTACTTCTTCCTCTTGAGCGTACGCAACTGTATTTATTAATAGTAAGGCGATTAAAAAAGCGCTAGTTGACTTAATAAAATTGATCATTCTAAAATTTATGTTATAGTTTACAAAATAATCCAATCCCAAATGTTGCGACACTAGACAAGAAAAACAACTTCTTATCAATTAATCTACAATACAAAGTATGGAAATTATATAATCAGCAAATATGATGTATGAATTAACGAATAACTAACAGATAGATTATTTGCTTTCTCTTTTTTTTATTTATTTATTCAAAAAGTTGTTCAGTTGACATTTTTTCACTTTCCTTCTATGTAAGAATAGCTTTTTTTAATAATTAGTTTTTTTCTTTCCAATATTCAATTTACCTAAACTAAATATGAATAACCTGTGATAATACTAACTTCCCTGCATAGGAATTTATTCTTACATTACAAATCGTCAAAAAAAATATCAAAAAGTTGTTTCGGTCTGTATCACTATCTGTTAAAACCGCCTTACCAATAGCCCGGGAATTATAAATAACTCCAGAAAATGACACAAATGGGCGGGCTTGATTTCGCTATTACTGTAGACCTTATTTAATAACCAAGATCAAAAAAATGTCAGTAGAGAATTCAATATATGATAACCCTATTTATAAAATAGAGGATTAACATATTTGCAGATCATTCATTAAGCGCATTTAAGAAAATAGTAGTAGCAATCCCAAAGCCTGCTCCTGAAATAAATAAATTCCACTTTGAATGTTCGCCTTTAACTACTTTAGTATAGAGCCACAAAAGCGTCATAAATAGCAATACGATAAATAATTGACCAACTTCAATACCAAGGTTAAATAAAAACAAAGGCATAATTATGCTGTCACTGAATAACATAAATTTAAAATTACTTGCAAATGCCAATCCATGAATCAAACCAAAAACTAGTGCAATCCCATATTTAATTTTAGCATCTGAAAACCCACCTTGTTTTTCATAATTAACCACATTCGCAACAGCGGTTATCATGATGGTAAATGGGATGATTGTATCAATTAATTTGGGATTAGAAGGGATTAAATCAAGTGAACTCAAAATAAGTGTTCCACTATGCCCAATTGTAAATGCAGTGATAATTACCAAAACCTGTCTCCATTTTGATAATTGAAATGCCGCACATAAAGTCATCACAAATAATAAGTGGTCATAAGCATTTATATCAACTATATGCTCCCATCCATTGACAAAAAAAGATTTTAAGTTATGCATTTCTTATACCTCTAAAGTGTAAATTGGACGGTGTAATTTTTATCCGTACATTCAAAATACTCTTGAGCAACATATGGAGGCATTCGTATAGTCATCTTATTAGATTGTAAAAAGCCAAAATCTGTAAAAAAAAGCTTGTTTTCAATCAAAAAATCATCTCCATTTTTAATAGCAACATCGTCTATTTCAAACTTTATACTGAGCACATTATTTTCCCCATAAACAACTGAATTTTTGTAAATAAACGGTAGCTTCTTGCCATTTATTTTAAATAGATAAAACTGATCAAAGTAATATTCAATTTCGGCAATATCATCTTTAGTTAAGTTTGAGACATCCAAGTCTTTTCTATTCAAAGTTTTTTGAAAATCATCTATAAATACCCGGCATTCCATCCTCATTTTTTTGCTTTTCAAATCATATTCAATGAGTGATGAGGTTAATTTAATAGGGTGATTAAATGAAGTAGAAACAATCATTAGTCCCAATAGTCCAAAAATGTAATGTAACTTTTGATTCATTTTTAATTAATTTTATTAAGTATGGTAAGCAATAGCATTTAATAGTAATGCCTCATTTAACTGTCAAGGCAAACACTTTCTTTATCTTTAAAAATTTCAACTAATTATAAATCAAGACTGCACAATCTTAATTTAAAACCCTGCTGCTTGACCATCTTTCCGGCTTTCAGAAGCTCCATGATACACCTTATTTACATCATCCCATAAGATCCCCTGATAACCGCCATAGATACCTCTCGCAGTCCCTATTCTATGTCCTTTGTCCATCAAGCCTCGCAAAGTGGAATAAGGAATTCCAGATTCTACACGAATCATACCTGTGTCCTCAGTAACTTGACCTAAAGGACTAGCACCACCAGTATGATCCCACCTAGGGGCATCACCAGCTTCCTGCAAGTTCATCCCAAAATCAATAAGATTCATAATGATTTGTGTATGTCCCATTGGTTGAAAATCACCACCCATAACTCCAAAACTGACAAAGGGTTTTCCGTTTTTTGTAGCAAAAGCAGGAATTATGGTATGAAAAGGTCGCTTACCAGGTTCATAGGTATTAGCTTGCCCTCGTTTCAGACTGAACAATTCACCACGGTCTTGCAACATAAAGCCCAGCTTTGGTGGTGCCATTCCTGAGCCCATTCCACGATAATTACTCTGGATCAATGAAACCATAGTTCCCTCACTATCTGCCACCGTCATGTATATAGTCTCTCCTGCAGAAATTTGACCTGCAGAATAGGTCCCTGCCCTAGTGCCAATTTGTTTTCTTCTATTTTCAGCATATTCAGTTGAGAGTAACTGCTCAACAGGTACATCAAAAAAGTCCATATCAGCATAGTATTTTGCACGATCTTCAAAAGCTAATTTTTTAGCTTCAGTAAAAAGATGAAGATGTTCTGCACTCCCAAATTCAATGTCTGAAAAATCATACCCTTCTAATATTTTTAGCATTTGCAAAGCAGCAATTCCCTGACCATTTGGTGGCAGTTCCCAAATATCATAACCTCTATAATTAATAGATACTGGCTCTACCCACTCCGACCTATGAGCTGCAAGGTCTTTAGCAGAAAGAAATCCACCTTGTTCTTTGATAAATTTCCCAATGGTCTTGGCAATATCACCTTTATAAAAAGCGTCTCGGCCGCCTTTAGCAATCTTCCGATAGGTATTTGCCAAATATGGGTTTTTATAAACCTCCCCCTCATTAGGTAATTTGCCTCCATTTTGTGATTTGTAGGTATCACTAATATTTGGAAAGCCCTTTGATTCGAAAAAAGGAATACTTCGTTGCATATACCATGCAATAAGTTCTGTCAATGGAAACCCTTTTTCAGCATAATCTATGGCTGGAGCCAAAATTTCTGTCATAGGCTTTGATCCAAACTTCTTATGAAGCTCAAACCAACCGTCTACTGCACCCGGTACACTAACAGGTAATGCTCCATGTGAAGGGATTTTCTCCATGCCCTGTTTTTCAAAATAATCTAAAGTGAGTTTTTTAGGCGAACGGCCACTAGCGTTGAGACCATAGAGTTTTTTGGTTTTTCCATCCCAAACGATTGCAAAAAGATCACCACCAATACCACTTCCAGTGGGTTCCATAAGGCCTAATGCAGCATTTGCACCAATAGCAGCATCAATCGCATTTCCGCCGCTCTTAAGAATATCGAGGCCTATTTGGGTAGCCAACGGATGACTAGTGGCAACCATTCCATTTTGACCCAACACTTCAGAACGGGTTGCAAAAGTTTCTCCTGTAATTCGGTCTTGAGCAAATGTTAGTTCAGACACTAAAATAAGCAAAAGGTATAAGAAAAATAATCTCATAAAATATAGTTTATAAACTTGTAAGTTCTTTTCTAAATATTAATTCCAGAGTCGTTACAAGACCCAAATGCAACACCTTGATAAGCTGTGCTCAATACTATCAAGCAGAGTTAAATGCATTCCTTAACAAAAAAAGTAAATCTACATTATTTTTTATAAATGCAACTAAATTGCGTTTACAATTTACTCTCTGTAATTTTGCATTAAAATTGAAACAAAGGGATTGAAAATTCAATACGCCTTATTTCTTGAGCATATCAAATGAACATTTTGAAAAAATTTCTATTTTTAATAAGCAAGCTGATACTTATCATTTTTTTAAATAGTACGTGGCATTCTGCTAATGCACAATTGGAAGATTTAACAGCACATTACAAAAAGCTAGAAGAACAATCCAAAAAAGAACTTGTAACTGTTCATTTCATAAATGAAGAAATGGAATTGCTAGAAGATTTTGTCAAATTGAAGCAAATTATTCTTTTGAGGCATGGAGAACCTGCCCTTAATAAAAAGGGTTGGAGAAAACGGAAAGAGGCTATAAGCTTTATTAATGTTTATGATTCGGTGGGTGTATATCCTCCTGAATATTCACCTGTCAACCTTCGTCCGGGTGAAATCGACATCATCTATACCAGTTCAATAAACCGATCTATTTCTACTGCTGAGCAGTTGTTTCAAAGACCCGAAGATCAAAAGGCCAAAGTTATTTTTCGTGAGTTTGAAAGAAAGATTTTCGCATTTCCGAACATCAAACTACCCTTAAAATGGTGGCTTACTGGCTCTAGAATATTTTGGTTCATGGGGCTCAATAAAAAGGGTATAGAAAGCTTTTCCGAGGCAAAATCAAGGGCAAAAAAGGCAGCAACTATCCTAGAAGAAAGTAACAAAAATAACGGAAAAACACTACTTGTGTCACATGGATTACTTAATCACTATCTAGTAAAATACTTAGCGAAAAATGGGTGGAAAGAAGTATTTGATGGAGGAAAAGGATATTTTTCTCAAAAACTTCTTATAAAATATGAATAGGAATAAAGCCATTTTACACTTAATGCCGTTTAATCTCTAAGGGACATTAATTCCCCTGGCCGGGCGCCCCGACTCTTGAGTCGGTCATTAAATTATTGCCCATAGATACACCGTATCCTTGGGTCGGGGTTGGTTCATTCTACCGTTTTTGAATTTAACAGATATATGGAAGCTATTGTAACAGTTGTGGGGTTTTTAGGAGCTGGAAAAACAACCTTATTAAAGTACTTGGTCAACAATTATATTGAGAATGATTGGAATCCTTTCATTATCCTTAATGACTATGAAAATGCGAACCTCGATGTACAGCAGTTTACAGAGAAGGTAGACACAAAAAAGGTTAGAGCACTTAGTGGTAGTTGTATCTGTTGTAGTGGAATAGGTGAATTGAGAGATTTAGTCAATAACATCCCTGAACGTGAAAACGGAGTTACGTTGATAGAAGCAAATGGCACATCTGATGCCTGCTCGCTCATGGGTTTTCTTGGTGTAGGAGTGAAAGATCAATTCTTGCCACCTATACAAGTATCAGTTGTAGATGTTAAAAACTGGCAAAAAAGAAGAGAACATAATGAACTAGAAGCAAATCAAATTCAGGTATCTTCCCTGATTGTATTGACACATCTAGAAAACTTACCTACTAACAGGCGCGAATTTGTGGTAAAGGAACTTCAAAAACTCAACCCATTGGCTGAAATAGTTACCATGGACATGATCGATGTTGCTCTTCTTCCTAAATTATTGCCTTCTAAAAATAACCATCAAAAGATAGACCATTTGAAGGCTCATTGGTCTTCATGCTCAACTGATTTACCCAATTTACCCAGCACAAATTGTATTCATGAGATTTGTAACGCACTACCAAAGAGTATTCTCCGTGTAAAAGGTTGTACACAAATAGGGAATGAAAAACAATACACCTATTTTGAACGGACTCCAGATGGGAGCATCTATATAAGGCCTTATAACGGAATTCCCATTACTGGTCCAAAACTTCTCACAGTTGGTCTTGGCAGTGAGGTTTCCTTACTTAAAAAAGTAATTGAAGATTGTATAAATGCATCGAATTCTCTTACACAAATTACATAAATCATTATTCTAATTTTATTTAATGCAACACTGTTGCATTTACAGAAAATGTCTATACATTTGCGTAAATGTTGCGAGAGGGGAATATATATAGGTGGTTTAATCAGCAAAAACAATTAAAACGGTTGAGTATTCTACCGGTATTGTTTATGGTTATGAATGTGCTAAGTCCAGCTATATCATTAACTATGTTTCATCTTTTTTTTGATGGTCACTTGGTAGAATGTCAGCATTATCGCCAACATAATAAAGATTGTCAAGCCAGTTGTATATTGGGTGAGATGATTCCCGAACAAGAGGAAGCTATTCCTAATAAATCTATTTCTTATCTTAATCTTTTTCCTGATTTGTTTTTGAGAGAACGTCAATTTATTACAGTCCCTCAAGTACAAGAGGTTTTAATGAACAGTTTTTTCACCAAGCATCTTATGCTCTATTCCCCACCAATTTTAGGGATGCAATCCCCACCTCCAAAAGCCGCCTAATTTATTCCCAACCCACCCTCCATATACGCAGGTGAGGCTTCAGGTTCAAAAACCTATTTCTCTTTGTGAGCAATGACGCTTTGTTCATTGCAATCATGAAGGTAACGTGATCAATATGATCATCCTGATGTAAAAGAAGGATAAGGAAAGTACCTAAGCATAGCTTATCAATGAACCAACCCCGACCCAAGGGTACGGGGTATCTATGGGCAATAATTTAATGATCGACTCAAGAGTCGGGGAATTAATATCCCTTAGGGATTAAACGATCATGAGAAGTAAAGCAAGAAGTCAATCCTTCAAGATATATCAAGGAAATAAATATTAAAAAATGAAAAAATTTGTTCTACTAAATTTATTCTTTTTTTGGGCATTTTGCTATGCTCATCAAATGAAGGCTATGCAGCCTTCAGACTCTTGCTCCTATGTAATCAAGGGTAAAATACTTGATGCAGATACTAAGCAACCCATCCCATTTGCTACTGTATTGGTTAAAAGTAAGCAACAAGGGGCTGTAGCTGATAACAATGGCCTTTTTTTACTTGATAATCTTTGCGAAAGGGAATACACATTAATTTGTTCAAATATTGGTTATAAATCTATTACACATCATCATGATCCCTATCATGAAGCACCAGTTATTTACCTGGCCTCCACTGTTTCTGAATTGGAAACTGCTATAGTAGAGGGAGAAGCAATAGTCGGAGGGCTGGAATCTATTGCAATTAATCAAATTGACAAATCGGAATTAGTAGCTCATTCAACACAATCATTAGCTTCAGCGGTTGGTGAAATACAAGGCGTAACTTTCACTTCTACCGGGTCTAATATACAGACTCCAGTCATTCATGGCCTTAGAGGCAATCGAATTCTCATTATCAATAATGGTGTAAAACACGGTTTTCAAAATTGGGGTACTGACCATGCACCTGAAATTGATGTATCAGGTGCCGATAACATCTCCGTACTCAAAGGAGCTTCTGGTGTAAAGTTTGGCCCAGAAGCTTTTGGGGGAGTCATCATTGTGGGTGGGGATCGTTTGGATCTATCTAAAAAACTTCATGGACAGGTGGCATCAGGTTATCAGTCAAATGGCAAGGGTTATTACACCAATGCATCACTAGGAGGAGGCTCTGAAAAAATCAGTTATCACCTTGGAGGCAATTATCAAAGAATAGGCGACAGACATACCCCAGACTATTCACTCACGAACACAGGCATGGAAGAGCGTTCATTTAACGCAGGATTTCGTTACCATCTTCACCAATGGGATTTTAAGGTTTATTATAGCTATGTGGATCAAAATCTTGGATTATTGCGTTCATCTGTTGCGGAGAGTGGAGATCTTTTTACACGTTCTATTAATGCTGACCGCCCATTAGTTATCAGGGACTTCTCTTATGATATAAACGAACCAAACCAAAACACGGATCACCATTTAGCTACCTTAACTGTAAATTGGTATTCAGACTTAGGAAAGTTGACGTTTTTGTTAGGTAGACAAATCAATCTTCGCAAGGAATTTGATGTTAGAAGGAATGCTGATTTGCCCATTATTGATCTCGAATTAAACTCTACTGATACACGGCTAGAATGGGCACATCCTTCATTCAAAAACTTAGAAGGTACCATTGGATTGCAATTCTTCTCCCAAAATAATGACAACAACCCCGGTACTCAAACTACCCCGTTCATCCCCAACTACAATACCAACCGGTTTAGTGGGTTTATCATTGAAAGTATACAAAACGGTAGTAATACCTTTGAGTTTGGTTTAAGATTGGATCATGAAAATAATTCAGCTAGAGGACGGGAAACCAATCAGGAGATTTTTAGAAATAAATATTCCTTCACCAATTTAACAGCTTCCTTAGGGTTAATCCGTGAATTATCTCCGAATTGGAAACTACGAACCAATTTAGGTTCTGCTTGGCGATCACCCAATGTTGCAGAACTTTACAGTTTTGGCCAGCAAGGTTTTAAAGCGCAGTTTGGATTATGGCGCTATACTAACGAAAGTGGGAGGTTACGAACAAACAGGGTATTAACCGAAGAAGATGGTGTTGCGGAACCAGAAAAAGGTTATAAATGGATTAATGAATTTACTCATCAAAAAGAAAGATACTCTTTCAAGTTAACTACCTATGCACATCTTATTAATAATTATATCTTTGAAAGACCATTAGCTGTAATTGGTACTTTTAGAGGACCATTACCTGCATTTATCATTGATCAAACTGACGCAGTTTTTGCAGGAGTTGATGCCACTTATTCACAAAATTTCTCAAAAAACCTTAAAGGGATAATTGGGGTCAGCTACCTCTGGTCAAAGAATGTTAGTAAAGATGAACCACTTATTAATCAGCCCCCTACAAATATCAATGCTGATCTCTCTTGGCAAACTCCTCTATTCATTAAGTTGAATTTCTCAAAATTGACTTTAAAAACTGCTTATAACTTTCGACAGTCACAAGCTCCACGTACCGTGACTCCAGAGCAGCTAATTAGTGGAGAAATAGAAATCTTGCCTGATTCTGAAATTTTTGATCTCAGAGATGCTCCTGAAGGGTATTTTCTCACAGATATCAGGTGGGAGTGGAAACGAGGAAAGTTAGGAGGGCAACTAGCAGTAAAGAATGTATTCAACACAAGCTATAGAGATTACCTGAATCAGATACGTTATTTCGCAGATGAACCTGGAAGGAATTTTCTTTTTAATATCAATTACAATTTTTAAATAAAAACAAATGAGAACTACTATGTTAGAAAAAGTGAAAAAGTATGGAATATATGTATTATTGTTATCAGTAATACTGGTTACCTCGTGTGAGGATGATGAAGTTCCTGAAGCAGAAAATGAAGTAGAAGTGTTTACCAATGTGACGCTTATTTTTACCAATACAGCAGATGCTTCTGATGTTGTTAGGGCAAGGGCTGTAGATCCTGATGGAACAGGTGCGGATGAGTTAGAGATCAGGGATAATATAACTTTAAGTTCAGGATCAACTTATACTTTAACCTATGAAATTCTGAATGCATTAATTCCAAGTGATCCTGAAGATATAGGTGCTGAAATTCTTGAAGAGGACAATGAGCACCAGTTTTTCTTCAGCTTCACAAACAATGCTTTTACAGACCCTACAGGAGATGGAAATAGAGATGCTGATGGTGGGCCAATCAATTACAATGATGAAGATGAAAATAATAATCCTGTAGGCTTATCTACTAACTGGACTACTGGAGACCCAATAACTAATGGTTCTTTTCGAGTGACTTTGAAGCATCAACCAGATATTAAAACATCTACTACAACTGTTCTAAACGGCGACACAGATTTTGATCTAGATTTTACACTTATTATTGAATAATTATATGGCAGGTTGCCTTAAAACAACCTGTCAATACTTTTTAAATTCTGTGAATCACTTCTTCAAACTAAAATTCTCCACCATAAAACCTGATAATAGATTTTAATCATAGAGAAAAGCCTCTCCTACCTAAAACGAAATAAAGCATCTTTCTTAAACGTATTGAAAACGAAGTTTATATCTAGGTTCCGTGAATGAAAAATCACAAATCCTAATGAACCAACCCCGACCCAAGGGTACGGGGTATCTATGGGCAATAATTTAATGATCGACTCAAGAGTCGGGGAATTAATATCCCTTAGGGATTAAACCCGAATGATGTAATAGAAATTTGATGCAAACCATAACTAACAGTCATTTATGATTTTCTCTTAAAAGTCTAATGCATCATTCGGGTTAAAAGATTGAAATTCAACATGCAATTAACCTCTTATTTCAATATACAATCTTTATCATTAGTATCTTTACACTCCTGACAAAGTCCTTCCATTAAGAAATACATCTCACCTATTTCAAACTTCTTAAGCTTCTCAAGGTATTCTTCAGGCAAAGAGGGTAAGCAAATCACTTTTTCACAACCCCTACAACGAAGGTGGGGATGCATACTTAATTTACTATGATCCGTGTGATTGAACATAAAAAAGGCATTGCCGCGGTGATCCACTAATTTTATAACAAGTCCAACCTTTACAAAAGTGTGAAGTGTACGGTAAATTGTCACCCTATCCATCAAAACAGACAATTGCTCCTCAAGCTCTGAAAAATCAAAGGCTTTGCGAACACTCATCAAAAGTTTTAGCAAGGCCAATCTTTTATCAGTAGTACGTTTAGCATACAATTTTAAAATACCCTCAGCACTTTGCTTATCCATGAGTTCAACATTCAAATAAACTGATAAAACTCATTTCGTAAATCTGGATCAGTGAATTTCCCTCCATATTCCAATGTGGTAGTTCTGCTTGACTTATCTTCCACTCCACGAGTAGAGACACAAAGGTGCTCTGCTTCTACTACCACAATCACATCATCAGTTTCCAATGCCCGCTTTAGTTCATTGAATATTTGCAATGTCATTCGTTCTTGTACCTGAGGCCTACGTCCAAAATATTCTACTACCCTATTTATTTTTGATAGTCCTATCACTTTGCCTGAAGAAATATAACCCACATGTGCCTTACCAACAATCGGTAGAAAATGATGCTCACATGCTGAGGAGAATTCAATATCTTTCTCTACAAGCATTTTGTTATATTGATATTTATTATCAAAGACAGAAAGTGACGGTTTGTTTTTAGGGTCAAGTCCATGAAAAAGTTCTTTTACGTACATTTTTGCAACTCTATATGGTGTACCTTTCAGGCTATCATCATTTAAATCAAGGCCTAGCTCTTCCATAATCCCACCGAAAAGCTTCTCGATGTTAGCCATTTTTTCCTCATCTGATTTCACAAAGGCATCTTCTCTCAAAGGCGTTTCGGTTGAGGTCATTAGGTGATTGTCTCCATTAAGATCGTGTTGTTTTTTTTCTATTAAATTTTCATCTATCATCACTATTCTATATTTACTCTAAGTTTTTTTACCGTTTCCGCTTTAAAAATTTATAAACCCTCTAATACAAAAACTCTCTTTTATCCTCGTTTATGTTTTAACTAGGCTAACTCTGTGTTCAAATTACTGCTTTAAAAGCCCTCTTCTATAGATTTTATCAATTTGAGGTTACTATTCCATCCCTTCATATTTTAACTTATATCTTGGATAAGGCTGATACTGATTATATACCTGGCTTAAAATCTTGATAGAGTTTACTTGACTGGATATCGTTATTATTTTGATATTTTCCACTCTGGTAGGCTGTGACAGCTCCTTGAACATGATGGAAATAAATCTGACAAACTTCTACACTGGGGTAAATGATCAGTGGTTGAACGACGAATATCTCCAATGTCCAATAACCTTGAAAACCCACATCACCAAAACCTGCGGTTATATGAACAAACATTCCTAGTCTACCGATACTACTTCTTCCTTCAAGCATTGGGACCAATTTATCTGAGCGTGTATGCTCTATTGTACGGCCCAAATAGAGCTTTCCAGGAACTAATTGCATACCAGTGGAAGGAATAGTTAACTTTGATGCTGTATTATTTAATTTCATGTCTAAGACATCCGCATCATACATCATTAATTCTTCATGGAGTCGTAGGTTATAGCTATTAGGATTTAGTTGAGCTGGATCATAAGGATCTATTCCTATGTCTTTGCCCAACCTAGAGGCTATTTCTAAACCACTTAATATCATAATGTTTTATACTTATTAATTTAATTTTTTTTCATATTCCTGCACTCCTCTGAAAAAGTACATCACGTAAAAAATAAACTAACCCCGACTCAGAGCCTCTGCTGAGAAAACTAAGGCACTCGCAAAAGGGTACGGGATACCTATCGGTAGCAATTTCGTCTAAGCAAGGTCTTCTGCAAGAGGCCTTGCTTTTTTTTATTCTCAAAAATCCAGGTTGTTTAAAGCTTCATAACCTTATTTTTCATGATTTCAACAGCACTTATTTGATTGAATTAATTTAAACGAGCGATCCAATCAACATCCTATATTTTTAATCCCTAAGGGATATTAATTCCCCGACTCTTGAGTCGATCATTAAATTATTGCCCATAGATACCCCGTACCCTTGGGTCGGGGTTGGTTCATTGATCCCATCCTATCTGTTGCTC
>CALGOB010000104.1 GCA_937958005.1 uncultured Cyclobacteriaceae bacterium | reverse complement strand
AATTTATTTTATTGATTATCAAAACTTTAAATTCTATTAAAATCTCCTCTTTTCTTGTCTCTTGACGTTAGCAAAGTACTAACAGTTTTGAGAACTATAGGGGATTACTGCCAACGGACTTGTGTATGAAACGTAGCGTGCAAAAAGACACTAACTTTTCGGATTAACACAGAGCCGAATTTTTATATTTTGTTTTTAATTTTTCTCTTTTAAAAAGCCAAATTAAAAATTTGGCGGACTTTCTAAATATAAAATAACTTTTTGGTTAAGCCTTTGCTAGCTATGTTTTATACACCGTGTTACCTGCTGGCTTTTGCTATCATATCTCAAAAGGATAATTTTTAGCTAATCCATTACTTAACCCCAATAATTTAGACTTATAAGCATTTTTCAAATCTTGAGTTAGACTCTCATTATAATAAATTTCCTCAAACTGTCTATTTAGAAAAGCAAATTGTAGCCATTTGTCAAAACTCAATTCCAAGTCTATTAGGTTTTCTTTGGATATTTCTCCATTATTATGGTCATAAAAGAAAACTTTATCAGATTGGTGTAAAATCCAAGAATCTCCTTGTCCATTTGCTCCAAAGAACCAATAATTTTTTATGTCTTCAATTTCAAACTCTTTATCCCAATAATCTAAATCAGAAAATTCTTTAGATTCATTAACTGATTTGACAGAATTAAAAAGAATGCATTCAGCAGATATTTCAGTGGTCTTTATCTTAGTAACTAGCATTTTATAACTTTCAGGAAACTTAAAAGTAATTTTCTTCGGAAAGTTTACTGTTGAATTATTTGTTAGAATTAATTCACTCTTTATGGTTTCTATTTTTTTAAAATCTGACATTTTTCTTTGCTTGCAGGTAACGTTGTTGTATATGGTTTGTTGCGTATTTCAAGCAACTAATTTAATAGATAATTACGGACAAAGAAAGTCTGCGAGGACTTTCGTAAGTAGGCAAGAAGCCAGCAATAAATTATATACTGTGTTGTGCGTTCGTTTTTATTTCTCAAATATATTTTTCAATTCTCTTTTGTAATTAAAGTTATTCGTCATTCCATTATGTCCTTGACCTTCTAGAGTGATTAGTTTTATTTGTTTAAAATCTTCTTTTAATCTTACAGAAGAATTATAATTAATCACGCCATCTTGGTTTCCGTGAAATATGGTAATTGGCATTTTACAATTTTTTAAATATTCATTGGTTTCAAACTTATATTTTAGGATAAAAGTAGGAATAAATGAAAATCTACTCCGCATCATATCTGTCAGGTTATAGTAAGGTGCTTGTAATATTAATTGTTTTGGATTGTTTTTTGATGCTAAATTTGAAGCCATTCCTGTTCCAATTGAATATCCTAAAATAATTGTGTTTTGTTCAGTGTATTCTTTTTTTAACTCATCATAAACTTTTTGATTATCATCAAATAATTGTGTTTGATTCTTTATTTTTCCTTCACTTTTTCCAAAACTTCTATAGTCTAGAATAAAAACATCATAATTTAATTCAGTGTATGTTTTCGCAACATTTCCCCAGTTTTCCAAGGAACCAGCATTTCCGTGTAAATAAAAAATTAACCCTTTCGTACTATCTGATTTAAATAATATACCATTTAATAATTTCCCATCTGTAGATTCAATGTTCAACTCTTTAAACTCTCCGTTGAAATTGAATTGGTGTTCTTTTTCTAATTTCTGAGGAAAGAAGATTAAACTTTCTTGAAAAAGAAATAATAATCCACATAGAATTATATAAAGCCCTATAATTATCTTCAGAATGTTCAATATTTTCTTTTTCATCTAAGGTTTTTTTCTAATGACGCACAACGTCCAGCTATGATGAGTAGAGATGAAAGATTGACAGACATTTCTGGACAGCACAGCTTTCTTTTTATTTTAAATCTACTTTATTTCTGACACTTCTTCAAATGAAAAGATTGCGCTGATTGAAAAAACTACTAAATCCCTGTACTTCCATACCCTCTATTCATTCATAGCATCTGTTATATGCCTTTTTTCGTCCTCCAGAATATCCAGGAAGTTGAAGAAGTATTGCATATCTTCCGCAAGATCACAAAAGTCAGGGTTAGAATCTTCTTTCTCATTGATCAGATGTTGGAGCAGTAAATTTCTGAGGTATCTGTTGAACCTTGGAATATCAATTGAACCAGATAGATCATCTAAAGCATCAATGGATTTAGGAGTCAAGTTAATCGGATTTAATTTTTCTAAAGTCATAATGTTAAGTGCGTTATGAAACAGAATTTCAAATGAATTTTTAACTTTTTATCTATGCTTACAATAGATGTTCGCTATAACGAACACAAGATATAAATATTTTCTTCAAATTCGGTATAGTGAACACGGAAGAAGAGAAATATTTTCAAAAATTAGGGGAGAGAATCAAGGATTTAAGAGAAGAAAAAGGATTTGACCAAAAATCATTTGCGTTTTTCTGTGAGATCGGGAGAACTCAACTCTACATGATTGAAAATAGCAAAACAAATCCTCGCCTACTCACTTTGATAAGAATTGCTCAAGGATTGAATATTTCAATTGACGAATTATTAAAGGTAAATTAAGAGAATCGAAAGGAATCAAAACTAAGAAAAGTTTATTGCTCTACAAGCGTTAGATCATTTTATCCTTGTAATGAATTCGGAGATAATGATATAAGTCAGCAATTTTATCTGGGTCTGCATGATCAATTATCCTTAGCTTTTCATTTGGGAACGTAATACAAAGTGCTCTGTAATTGACCCTAATCGAATTACTTTGTTCATCCCAAGATGTTAAGTCATTAAGATCATAGGTTTTCTTTGAAAAGAACTTCGACACTTCGACTATATTCTTATTTTGTTTCACCTTAGAGTAAATCTGTAAATACTTAATCACTAGATAAATGAAGAATATTGGTATTAATGCCAAGAACA
Organism: uncultured Cyclobacteriaceae bacterium; assembly: GCA_937958005.1. Lineage (GTDB taxonomy): Bacteria > Bacteroidota > Bacteroidia > Cytophagales > Cyclobacteriaceae > JANSWY01. The sequence goes on along the minus strand of CALGOB010000104.1, from coordinate 3,898 downwards.
ATTTCGATTTCCAAGAATTCTCAACATTCCAAAGAAAGAACGTCATTGAGCTTCCACCAAGTAAGAATAGAATTGAAAGAAACAGTAAGAAATAGTACTTCATTTACGGATTCATTAATGAAATATAACGGTTGGTATAAGATTAGTTGCGTGTTTAAGTACCTAATTTCCTGGATTAATCACGAACGGTGAAATTTACAATTTTACCGCTATTTTTCTTTTATCCGTCAAATTGTAAATTTGGCGGACTTTGTTAATATACACCAGCTTCGAGTTTCGCACTAAAACCCTTATTATTTTTATACCTTGTTATGCAATTTTATTTTGTTTTCGATTCAAAAGTCTTTTCAGTTTAATTGTTTTGTATTCAATTTCGATCTTTTCTGATTTGACTAATTCCGCATTTCCTTATTGTTCAAACTTCAGCTACGCTCTTTTATTTTTATCGAGATATCCAAATTTTATACCTTTTGGAAGAACATAAAAATCATCCTTATCTGTCATTGATAAATACATTGTTTTTCCTTTTTCTTCAGGAGTCCAACCATTGTCTTTTGCAAATAAAATCGCTTGTTCTATTGTCTTAGGTCGTACTTCAAAGTGCCATTTATATGGGTCAAGGTATAAAATGCTCTTAGTTAACTTATTTGAATGAACTTTGATGTGATTTTCATTTTGTCCATCAATAGTATTTCCATTAAGAACCCAAAAATAGCCTTCTTGATTTACTGTTATTTTTCTCTTAATTGCTCGACTCATTTTTAATTTTGCATAACGGTCTTGTGTATGAAACGTAGCGTGCAAAAGGACACTAACTTTTCGGATTAACACAGAGCCGAATTTTTATATTTTGTTTTTAACTTATCAATTTTAAAAGCCAAATTAAAAATTTGGTGGACTTTTTAAATATACACCAAACTCTCGGTTAAGCATTTTTTAGCCATGTTTTATACATCGTGTTAGTAATTGTTATTTGTTCCAATCTCTAATTAGTTTTTCTTTTTTCTCTTCAAATTTTTTGTCGGATTTTTTAATAATTCTTTTCCCTTTTCCAACGGGTCTAATAGAACCTCTCTGTTCTATGTAAGGATTGAATGAGGTTGATTTTACATTTTCTAATTCAATACTAAGTTCTTTATATTGCTCGGTTGTGTACAGATTGGTATCTATTATTAGTTCTATTTGCGAAGATATCTTTTTTAAAGTCAACAACAATTCTTCAAATGGGATATTTACTTTGAAAAGTTTTATCTTTTCCAATGTGCTTAGTTTATTTAATCCGTTTAAATTCTCAATATTATATGTTGTGTCAAAAGAACCTTCAATATTCAAATACTTTAGCGCTTCAAAATTTTCAATTCCCTGGATACTTTTTATTTTTGTTGGTTGGATTAAAGAAAAATTCTCAATTTTATTTTTAATCTGAAGTGATTTTAAATCGTTAACTTTTCCGGTCTTAAGAACACAAAGAGTTTTTAAATTTTCCAAATTATCGATACCTTCAAAGGTAAAATCAGAATCAGTTATATGAGCAACATTTAGATACTCAACGTTTTTAAAATGTTCCAGTAATCTAAGGTTTATTAGTGGTGTATTCCAAAAACTCAAATAGGTTACTTTATTTAGATTTTTTTGATTTTCTGCTAAAATTCCAATTTCTGATTCGTTTAGGTCATAATTATTAAACTCGATAAATTCTAAATTTTGATATTGATTAATTGGTTTTAAACTCTTATTTCGTGGTAGAACCAATAAAGTTTTAGAATCACATTTTATCCCAGAAATTCCTGACTCAAGGTTTTCTGAGAAAATATCTTCATTACTTAGTTTGTACTTGTATTGTGCAAAATCATTGTAATCTTGAATCATCTTTCTTAATAATTGCCAACGGCTAGCTAAAATGAGTATGCGCCCAGATGCTAGATCTGACTAAGTTCGATTTTTGCAGCAATATTTCAAAATGCTCAGTTCGCATATTCATTTTTAGCATTTGTTACCAGCTTTTTATTTACTCTTTGATAAGATAGGCATAAGCTCCATCCTTTTTCTTTAATACATAATTATTCCAAAAGGCAGTGTCATTCAAGTTATCTACTGAAAAATTCCAATCTGTTAAAGAGCCTATTTGATTTACAACTTTGCTACCGTAGAAAGTTGTAGGCACTACTGAAGGTTCAAAGTAAGTCCACTCATACACTTCTCGAGAATCTTTTAATGAAGCAAAGTAATGAATCGTCTTTACATAATCCTTAGTGGTTATTAATACAGGATTGATGGCAATATTTCTATCATTTGGATAGATAATAGAATGTGGTGAAATCTTGATATATTTATCTGGGGTATTATTTTTTAAGTTTTCATAATACTTACCGAAAACCTCTTTCTCCATGAATTTTTCAAAGTCAGAATTCATTTGATTATTCTTTTTACGAAGAACTTTAGCGACAATTTCATATAAGCCAATGTAATCTCTATTGTTTATCTCATCCGTCATCCAAATATTATCCCCGTATTTATCCCAATCAGGGTCTTTTTTCAAGTCCTTTACTTTTTCAAATAGTGACGTTTCCCAAAAATCAGAGTTGAATTCAATAGTTTCATCTTGAAAGAAATTCCATTTTTGAAGATTATTGAAGTATTCCTTTTTTCCTTGCTCAAGTGACTCTGGTTGGAAATATGTAACATTAGATTTTTCATAATACCAATTATTGTCATGTTTAACTCCTTTTACTAAATGGGCATAAGTTTGAGGTATTTCATCGAGAAAACCTTCACCCTTTACATCCTTCTTAGAGATAATTTGAACATTTTGATCCGTCTTATTGTCAGTCAACTGTTTGAGGTTTTGTGAAGAGATCTGCTTAATGAAAAAAGCTACAAATTTGGATTGATTTTTATCAGTCATTGTTTGATAGCAATCGGATAGATTAATTGTGCTGTCTGATTTTGGAATCGCATCATTCAAAATTTGGTTATTGATCTCACCGGTCAGGTAACTCTCCAATAATATGTTGAATCGATCATAACTCAATTGTCTTTCTCTCTTCAGTGTTGGGCTATTGGTTGCTACAACACGAATGACGTCATCAAGAGCCTGAGATAAAGCGTTGTTAATTGTACAATTCAAGGTACTGTCTTGGCAAGCGAATTCGAATCCTGGGTTGCGCCAATCGCCAATGTAGTTACTCTCTAAAATTGAGGTTTCAGTAGAACGATCAAAAAGCTGGATAGAAATTTTTACATGAGGAATTGACTTATCTCTGTAGATCTCAATTGACGGGAAATTCAAGATATATTGAAGTCCTTCGTTGTTAACAATTTGCTTTAAACTAGCCACTGTATTGTCGCTTTTTTGATCAGATAGCATTATTAAAAGCTTAGGAAACCGTTCGAAAAATCTGTATGCCAGATATTGTTCAGAGATAGAACTTACTTGACCGAAAAAATTCATGCCTTTTGAATATTCTATCTCTCTCTTGATCATTTTTTGAAGATTCAATGGCTGCTGTAAAAAATCATCTGAGGTGAGATAATTATTTACTTGTTTTTCATTGGTTGCTGAACCATTGAGTTTTTTATTTATGGCTTCAACCTCTCTCCTTAAGCTCTTTTCAATCTTAGTTTCATTAGGCGTTAATATGAGGATTTGAGGTTCATAAGTTTGACCGATAGCTAGTTGGCATAAGGTTAATAGGAGTATAAGTAATCCGTTCTTCTTCATTTGTCGTGTTGCAGTAATTGCATATAACGTTTACTATATAGTTAGTGGCGTTTTAAAGAACCGAAACTTTCAGTTTAGCACAGAACTTTATAAAAGGAACTAAACCTCAAATTTAGCACTATGTAGCCATTAACTATACAGATTGTTAGGCTTAGTTTTTATCATCCAATTTGCCGT
>CALGOB010000103.1 GCA_937958005.1 uncultured Cyclobacteriaceae bacterium | reverse complement strand
AACTTAATTATAAGCACGCAAAATAAAGAAAAGCACCAGATAATATCGATTGATCCAGTATAGAGTAAAACATCGCTAAGTCACCGTCTGTAGGCGCTACTGCCACCTGTTTTCCTAACAATTTAAGGACACAAAATAGATCGTGGCAAACCCTATTAACCATTTCATCTATTCTTCCCTAAACTATTGCTCAACAAATTATTATCTTTTAAAAACTACTCCTTCTTTCATAACAAAAGACACTTTACGTAATTCACTAATATTCTTAAGAGGGTCATTGTCAGTAGCCACTAAATCTGCTATTTTCCCTTTCTCTAATGTACCTAACTCACTTGACATACCCAATAAATCTGCTGCATTTACAGTCGCTGTTTTAATCGCTTCCATTGGTTTCATCCCATATTTTACCAAAAGTTCAAACTCTCTGGCATTGTAACCATGTTTACTCACTCCTGAATCTGTTCCAAAAGCAATCTTTACATTATTATTAAGAGCTAATTTAAAAGATGCTTCTACTTCGGGTACTACTTTTTTAATTTTTGCTAAAATGGCTGGTGGTATTTGATCGTTAATAGCCATTTCTTCAGAAAGCCAAACCCCAGCTAATAGTGTAGGCACTAAATATGCTCCTTTTTCTTTGAAGAGCTTTACAGAAGTTTCATCTAAATATGACCCATGTTCTATTGAATTCACCCCAGCCCTCAAAGCAGCATTGATCCCATCAGCAGCATGGGCATGAGCAGCCACCTTTCTTCCCAGTGAATTGGCTGTCTCTACAATTGCCTTCAATTCATCATCTGTTAATTGTTGACCTACTCCAGCATTAGTATTACTTAAAACACCACCTGTAGCCGTTATTTTTATCACATCAGCTCCTTGCTTAACAGCCTCTCTTACTGCCCTTCTGCAATCATCAGCGCCATCACACACTCCTACACTTTTTTCAATAGCTTCTAAGATCTCCGTTCTATAACCGTGAAAATCAGCATGTCCGCCTGTTGGAGTAATCGCACTGGTAGCAGCAATAATCCTAGGTCCCATAATTTTCCTTGACTTTACTGCATTTTTTAATGGAATGATCACCTGATAATTTGCCCCCAGGTTTCTAACAGTAGTAAAACCTGCCATTAAAGTTTTTTCCAAATAGGGAATGGAGCTTAATCCTTCGTCCACTTCGTTTTGTGTAGTCCAAAGATGAATATTTTCATGAGGATCTCTTTCTCCCGTTACATGGGTATGCAGATCAATAAAACCAGGCATGATATATTTATCTTTTAAATCTATCTCAACTGCATTTTTCAATTTCAATTGTTTTAAAGACTGAAATCCACTTTTAACACTGACAATTCTTCCTTTATCTATTACTATGGTTTGATTCTTTAAAGGCTTCTCACCTGGTACACTAAAGACCGTCCCCGCATGTATCACTTGTATTTGTTGAGCATACGTTAGAGTACTTATCAAAAAGAGAAATCCAAAAAATAAATATTTCATAAGGGTATCGGTCATGTTTACTGCAAAATACTTTGGTTTATTGACCTAAACAAATGACAAAGAACATAACAACTATTCATCATTTTAAATTACTGTCATCTTACTAAACTATGGACATTTTAAAAATGAACCACTATGGACTGAAAGTCCATAGTTTCAAAGAGTCGACTCAAAGTCGACCAATGGCCTCTATTCCAAAATAAAGTCCGAGCTTCCGTTATCGTTTGGCTGTCTATGATGTTCCCAATACTCATTAACCATTTCATCGGTTATATTGCCAGTACTCTAACAACCATAACCTATTGCCCAAAAATGACGACCCCAATAACGTGATTTTAGCTCTGGATATTCTTGTTGTAATTTCCTTGAACTTCTTCCTTTCAGCTTTTTAATGATATCACTTAACGATTGAGAAGGACGGTATTCAATATGCATGTGAACATGGTCTGCAGAAACTACTCCTTTCAATATAACGATATCTTCTGATTGACAAACTTGTATCAATATACTACGCCACCTAACCTTTAAATCTCGTTGAAGAACTGGGTAACGATACTTTGTCGACCATACTAAATGAACTGTTAACCGGGAAACTGTATGTGAATTAGTGCGTTCATCTTTCGACATTCAAACAAAGTTAGTTTTTTAGAAGCTGAAAGCGAAATGCACTAAAGTGCATAGTTTTAACTAATTCTGAGACCAATAAAGTTCTTCATGCAGAAAGGTTGGCATGGCAAAATACCTAGTTAGAGGGATTATTTTGTTCACCAGACGACCCTGTTGATTTTTTTGGAGGACGCCGCTGCCATTCGTTTTTTAATCAATCGGATCGTCAAAGTCACTAAACCAGCCAATTGCCAAGTAGAGAGGTTTGGGGTAAGCTCTGAAACAGGCTTCTATTCTACTCAAACAAGGATTTTGCTCTAAAAATAAATTTAGTAGGATACCAGTAATTTTAAATATAGAAAAACAGTCTACGCACTATTTCTTAAACTGATTCATTATTTAATTTCCAATACATGAATAATTCATAAACCTAAGTTTTATTTTTACAGTTAATTCAAAAGTGCTTGCCTTAAAATTCTCAAATAATGAATGATAAAATACAATGCCCTAACTGCAGCCATCAATTTGATGTGGAGGAAGCTTTAAGCGGAAAATTAGAAGCACAATTCAGAAAGAAATACGAACAAAAGATAGCTGACCAAGCAAAAGTTTTTAATAACGAAAGAGAAAAATTAGAAATAGAACGGAAGGACTTTCAGGATAAAAAAGCCAAAGAAAACGAAATCTTTAGAAATAGGTTAGCCAAATCCCTTGAGGAACAAAAAGCAACAGTGGAAAAAGCTGCTTTCGCTTCTTTTGAGGCAAAGATGAAATTACTAGAAGATGAGAACACAAAAAAGAAAGAAGAAAACAAAGCGCTAAGGGCCAAGGAAGTAAACCTCATGCGAAAGGAAAATGAACTCTTGGAACAACAAGAAAACCTGAAACTTCAAATGGAAAAACAAATGCTTGAAAGACAGCATCAGATTGAGGAAAAAGCCAGAGAAAAAGAAAGGGAAAACTTTGAATTGGAAAAAGTAAAATTACTCAAGCAAATAGAAGATAATAAAAAGTTAGCTGAAGAAATGAAGCGAAAGGCCGAACAAGGGTCTATGCAAATGCAGGGTGAGGTACAAGAAATAGCGCTAGAGGAATTGTTGATAAAAACTTATCCCTTTGATCAAATAGAAGAAGTACCAAAAGGTGTAAGGGGAGCCGATGTAATACAATCTGTTATTAATAACTTACAAACACCATGTGGTAAAATAGTTTATGAAAGCAAAAGAACGAAACATTTTGCAAATGACTGGATAGAAAAGCTCAAACAAGACCAAATTACCTGTAAGGCAGACCTTGCCATGATTGTTACCGAAACCCTCCCCTCTGATATGAATAGTTTTGGAGTAAAAGACGGTGTATGGATCTGTACCTTCCAAGATGTAAAAAGCCTTTCACAAGCATTGAGAGAAATGTTGATTCGCACTGAATCAGTAAGAATGGCACAGGATAATAAGGGAGATAGAATGGAATTATTGTATCAATACCTAACAAGTAATGAATTTGCTCAAAATATCAAACGAATTGTAGAGAATTACGATGGCATGATGACACAATTGAATAGTGAGAAAAAAGCCATGTATAAAATTTGGGCAAAACGAGAAAAAGATATTTGGGTAGTTCAAGAGAACATTGCCTCTTTATTCGGCGCAATCAAAGGAATTGCAGGAAATGCGCTGGATTCCGTAGATGTATTGGAGTTACCAAGTCAGGAAGAAAGTGACTAAATGTTTTCGTTTTACAAATAGATAACTAATTTAGCTAAAAATTAGGTTGGACTATCTATGCTATGACTTTTAGAAAATAATTTTAAAAAGGAATAGTTATAATTTATGGGGCATTTAGATATGAGCATGCTGCGCGAACTGCAGAACGCTCATAAAATAGATGAAAAACTAATAGCATCATGTCTGGCAAAGTACAAAATCCTTGATGATATTGGGGATCACGGACATACTATTTATTTTTTATTCAATTACAATACGCTTTCTTTCGAATACATCAGTAAAAATGCATTTGCAGTTACTGGAGCTGATCCTAAGTATTGTAAGGATAATACTGAAGTACCACTCCTTAAGATTTTTAGAGAGCATGATCTTCCCGTACTCAATGAAATTGAGAAAAGTTTTAGGATGGTAAGAGATCAGTATGATCAAGAAGACATACAAAACCTTTGTTTTCAGATATTTACAAGATTTTCTAAAGGTATTTTCCAAAATTCCAGTGGATTAATTCAATACCAATTGATTAAAACAGATGATGAGAAAAAGCCGCTGCTTAGCTTCGGATGGATTACAAAAGTAGGTATAGGTATTGGTAAAGACTATGCAGCCATAGCTGTACATCACTTAGGAAATGCCCGATCGGAAATAGTATTTGATAAAAAAGTGATCTATCAAGATATAGAATTATCAAATAGAGAAATTGAAATAATCAAACATTTAATGATTGGTAAGACTAGCAAAAAAATAGGTGAGGATCTAAACATCAGTGCTAAAACCGTTAATAACCATAGGCAGAATATTTTAAAAAAATTAGGTGCAAAATCTACGTATGAAGTAATTAAGTATGCTATTCAACACGGCTTATTTGAATAAAAAAGGGCTCAAAATGAACCCTTTTAGATCCTTAGCTAATTGAATAATCAAATGTACTCGTATGCAATAGTTACTACAATAGGTAATTGTAATCAATTTTCATACATACAATCAGCATTAATTATCAAATGATAATACATTGAATATATTTTCGAAATATCCTATTTTAACTAGAGATCAAGTTTCAAACTTACCAAAGCTAAAATTAGAAATTCTAAAGATTATCTGATACAAATAACAATTGAAACTAAAATGAACCAACTCCGACCCAAGGGTACGGGGTATCTATGGGCAATAATTTAATGATCGACTCAAGAGTTGGGGAATTAATATCCCTTAGGGATTCAACATTACGTTATAGGGAGATCAGGGATTCCGTTTTAAAAAAAATAATTATCTAATTTTAGACAGAAATAACAGATGAAAGAGATAATTTCATCTGTAATTCATCTGATTTTTAACGATTTTATGAAAATCACTCTCCAATTCTGATAACTTTTTATCTATTTTAGTTTCGAAATATTTAAAAGCAGAATTCCTGATAGGGAGACACTGGACACATTCATTTCTTCTAATAGAAGTATAATCATGCTCAATGTAACTCCCATTTCAATACTTGGACAAAGTAACATAAAGGAACAAACTTGTTACTAGCAGTCATGTCAAAGCCTATGAATTTAACCCGAATGATGTATTAGACTTTTAAGAGAAAATCATAAATGGCTATTAGATAGCTGCCTAACCCGAATAATTCGGGAAATAATTATTAGAAAAACTAAATGGTTGACCATCAACGTAATCGATTCAGTAGAGTAAAATTGACATTCCTCAAAT
>CALGOB010000102.1 GCA_937958005.1 uncultured Cyclobacteriaceae bacterium | reverse complement strand
ATTTTTTAGGTTTACTTTGTTTTGGAAACTGGGACTTTATTTCTTTTGCTATACGTGCAAGCTTTGTGAGATAATGATCATTCTCGTTGAGGTTGGGTGATTTTAAATCTATTTCAAGATCATCAAATTCTTTGATAGCCTGTAAGTTTTCGATCTCAACTGCTTTGCCATATTCCAGCTTTGACCAATATCCGGTTTTCGGTAATGAAATTTTGAAGTCTTTACAAATTTTACGAATTTCCCGTGATTCGAGGTTTAGCTCTTTTGCCAATTGAGTCACAGATTTATTCCAGAGAAGTTCATATAATTCCTGCCTCTTGTATTTATATTTCAGCATGCGGATGTTTTTTGATAGATACAAATAAAATATTGGTTGTTTACAAAAAATGAATTACCGATTCATAACAATACCTTTGCTGGATATACAATTTTCGGAAGTGCAATATCTTGAAATGAAATAACAACTTTATGAGGAAATGAAATGGTGTGACGCTGACCTTACTCATTATAGAAAAACGCTCCAAAAAATCTTACTCGAACCCTATTCATAATAAGTAACTTCTCTTTCTACAATTGTTTCGGGTTTCAGAGAGCTGTTCTTCTCATAGCTATCTTTTATATAAGAAATGGCTTTTGTCCAGTTGTCTTTTTTATCGTATTCGAATGTAATTTTTTTAATCAGTACAAATTCTTTATCGATTAACTCGAAGAATTCTCTTGTCCCTTTTTCCTGATCGAAGGTATCCTTACGTACTAATATTTTGTAGCCGGTCATAATATCCTTGGTACAAATTAGACCTTTAAAATTTAATTAAACTTACACTTAATTGTTAAGATTAAAGTAATGTTGCGGACGGTTTATTGTCGGTTCGTTTTCTTTATTCAGCTTGAATTTCTTCTGTTTCGTTGAAGTAAGCATAATATTCTGGAATTTCTTTAAGAAGTATTTTTTCTCCCTTTCCATATTTCCTGAATTGATTTCTAAATATTCTCAAGCTTTCATTAATTTTTGACGTGTATCCATAATTGTGGAAGACAACCATTTCTCGATTATAATTTATATCAAATCCTTCTTTGTTTGCTCTGAAACAAAACTCAATATCTTCACCTGCTGCATTAGGGAATGCTTCATTGAATTTCACCCTTTTTCCCACCTCTGCTGTAATTGCGAGATTTGCGGTAGTCCCATAAAGTAATCTGTCTGAGTTTCTAAATTTTCGTCCATTTAATGTTCCATTTATATTGTGATATGTTCCAAACCAATGATTGTCTTTTGAGATGGTATTTCCTGAAACTATACCACTAGAATGATATTGTTGAAAATGGAAGATGATTTGCTTAGTCCAATCTTTGTCAAGAATACAATCGGAATCAGCAAATGCAATAATATCAGCTTCATTATTTAGTGCTGTTTCAATTCCTCTATTTCTTGCTTTTGCTGGACCAGAGTTTACTTCATTATTTAGTTTTAAAAATTGTTTTGGAATGTCATAAGTTAATGGCGATTCATCATCAATTACGATAACAATATCTGGTTTATATTCGAGGTTTTCTATTGACTCAAATAAGTTTTTTGCATCTTGAATATCATTATTTGATTCAACATAAACAGGTATTACCAAAGCTATCTTTGGCTTTATTGGTAAGTTATGCTTTTTACCTTTCGGAAACGGAACATATTTATAGTCTACATTTGAATTTTTCAAACTTGACTTGAATGTAAATGCTTCGATGAACTTAGTAAGCAAAAATTTATTCCTGTCTTTGTGTCCTTTTAGGTTTTCATACCAATAATCAAGTATTTTACCATAAGGCAAATTGGATAATGAACTCATTACATTCCAAGGTTTGCACAATTATTACAGTAGTAATGATACTTGTGTGATGTTAAAAAATCTTTTCTTTTATTTCCTTCCCAAATCTCTTTTAAACCTTGCTCTTTTATATTACCGTAGATGTATGGGTTAAACATATTACAAGGCGTAACCGTACCGTCAAATAATATACAAAGTTCTTTGTCCAATATTGGGCAACTTTGCATACTTCCATGCGTTTGCTTGGTATATTTTGAGTTTAGAGTAATTCCCGCTAATTGGTCTGGAAGATGATATTGTAAACTACTACAGCTATATAAATCTGCTACTTCATTAAACTGTTGTTTGATTTCTTGCTTGTTATCTTCAACACGTCTAACAAATACTTCAATTCCTTGGTCACGTCTTATCGTATTAAAAAGTATGTGACAATTATTTTCAAAAGCAAACCTGGCAATTTCTGCTATTCCAAATATATTCTCCTCTTGGATAGTAAATATTATAAATGGGCGTTTTGAAAGAGGTTTGAGCCTTGTAATATTATTGATGATATGCTCAAATTTAGCTCCTCGTCTTATAACTACTAAATTTTCTTTGTTAGCACTATCCATTGAAATAAATAACTGAACATCGTTTTTAATCAAACTCTGCAATATTTTATCATTTCCAAATGACATGTTTGAAAACAAATTGATGTTTAGTTGCGGAAATCGCTCTTTTGTGTAGTCTAAAATCTCCTTAAAATCTGGGTGTATTGTACTTTCTCCTCTTCCATTCAGTCGGATTGTACTAGAAACTCCCCCTACTTGCTCTAAAATTTCTTTATAGTTTTCAAAAGGCAAAAATTTACTTTTGTGGAATGGATTGACGTGCTTACCAAATCCACACATCGTACAGCTTAGATTGCAATTGTAACTTAACTCAACTATGACTTCTTCAAATTTCATCAGTTCTTTGTGTTACATTTTAAAACTTTACAAGGAAGATTACATATTCTCATTTTTGCACTTACTGCTTCCGCATAATCAGAAGAAAGAATATCTGTCATTTCCATTAAATTTAAATTGCCCAATGGTTTTTTACAGTCATTTATCCAATTTTGCTGAAAACAAGTATAGACATCGCCATTCTGCACAATAGACAAATTTCTATCTGCTGCATAACATTGCTGTTCTGAACTTGGAACAAATGCCTTTTTATTCTCCATTGGTGTCCAATTTCCTTCAAACCCTTCGGTAATATAATCCTGGATTGAATGATATATACCTTTTTCCTGAGCGTATTCTCCGACAGCACTCATATGTGATTCTGTTTCCTTTGATAAAACTGATTGCACACTAATTTGAGGTCTATCAAGATTATTTATTGCATATTCAAGATTTTGAAAAACCTTATCATAAGAGTTTGTGCCTCGTACAAATTTCCAGAATTCTCTGTCTATTGTATCTATTGAAACAACAATATGAACATTGTATTTTGACACCTCACTTATGAATACTTTGTCCATTGGAACTCCGTTTGTAATTATTACGGTTCTTATTTTAGTTTCCGATATACCTTTTAGTATTTTATAAATCTCATCTTTGAAAAGCAAAGGTTCACCTCCAACGATACATAACTCTTTTGCATTGGGAATAGATAAGATTCCTTTGATAACTTTATTTGTAGGAAGTCTTTCTGCTTTATCTTTATATTTCCAATGTGAACACTTAGTGCATTTTTGATTGCATTGAATCGTGTTCATATAATAAATGTGAGTAGGATTGTACATTCCTTAGTTTTTCTTTTTTTTAATGACCGCCAACTACAATACTACCGCAACCTTCCTATAACATCTCACAGTTGCTAGTCGCTCACGTAGCTCAGTATTAACAATCCTAAAAATACGTTTTTATTTTTTATTCCCAACCAACTAACCACATAATTTCCTATCTTGCTACCTACTCACAGACTTTGGATGAACCGCTCAAATCCAAATCATGAAAGACTACAATACGTACTACCACCTCAAATTCAGTAGCATCCAAAAAGAACTGAATACGAGATTTAAAAGACAGGTGATCAAAGCCAAAGGTTCTGAAATTAAGAATATCAACTCCTTTATCGAAGCGGTACTTTTTGAGCAAAAGAACATCACTAAACATTACACACCGAATATTCCTGGGGCCGATGGTTATCAGGTGACCACGAATTATTTTAAGCAACTGATTGTAAAGGAATTCAGGAATGTGCTGTCGAGCTTTCCGGAGGATCTGGTAAATGGCTTTGTGAAAAATGTCATTCCGTCTAAAAGAAAATTTCATCAG
>CALGOB010000101.1 GCA_937958005.1 uncultured Cyclobacteriaceae bacterium | reverse complement strand
AATTATGAATTCATAATTACTAATTATTTGTTTGATGAACTTGAGAAAAAAGGAAAGATCGTAACTATAAACAATCTGTCGTGATAACCACTGGTTTACTGTTTTTATTTTTTCGGATTTAAATTAACCTGTCTGTGTTTTGGTAAAATCTATCTGCGGAGTGGTAGTACCTGACCTGTCTGTACAGGAAGGTGTTTCTGTATCCCCACATACTCTCAAAAAAGATCGGCAGATGACTATAGAATCATAAGCTTTTGTTGTTTCAATTTCGATGCTTCCAGATTTATAGGTATTTAGTTTACTGTTGTTCACAATCGTAATAAAGCTTTTTATACGGAGTGATTCTAACTTCATTTTTTTCATTTTTATTTCATTTTATATTAGGACTAAATAATCGATGATTTAACCAAACGTAATAGTCCAGTCAATAGGGACTGATGTCTTGGTAGTAGTTCCATTAGTATCGCCGGTGCAGACAAATGGGCCTACGATTGAAAAGGTTGGGCATGCAGTATTTGCAATGTTAGTTTCTGGGTTTCGAATGATGTCTTCATTCCCAGATTTAACATGGAGTTGTTTATTGTTGTTGAGCGAGGTTACAAAACTATTAACCTTTAGTTCTTTCAGTTTTAGTTTTTTGTTTGTCATCTTTATGTTTTTGATTATTAATATGTGTTTTGGACGAAATTAGTACTTATACCAAATTACCTTTAAAACTTCGTTTATCTTCCTGTTTATTTCCCATTCTCATGCGTTAAAAAGCCTTTGAATAGCGCTGCTATTCCTTCATTTTTTGCCTTTGAGAATAAAAAATAAACTAAGAAATCTAATCCGAACTTTTAAAGTTAACTTGGTATTATTTCTCCTTATATAAGTAAGTATGATTTTTGTAAATATCTAAACAAAAAAAATCGTCTATTATAAGAAATAAAGTTCATCAGTTAATTCGTGTTGTGAAATTAGCTAATAACTAATTGACTATTAAAGTTACAGTGAAGTTTGACTGATTTTAATCCCTAAGGGATATTAATTCCCCTGGCCGGGCGCCCCGACTTGAGTGGATCATTAAATTATTGCCCATAGATACCCCGTACCCTTGGGTCGGGCTTGGTTCAATAAAAATTTGTCTTGATGGTAAATTCGGTATCTCTATTGAGAGGTGTGGAAAAAATTACTTATTGCTTAACACAACCTACTCTATTGAATAATGTGTCCAAATTACAATTTTCTCTCACTGTTATGCATGCAATTCCGCATGAAGCAATTCTAGATAATCCCTTGATAGAACCACCCTTTGCCGTTTCGCTTGTTTTTTCATCAATGTTCGTGATAAAACTAGTTACCTTAAGGCTTATTAAGTCTAATTTTTTGTTTTTCATCATTAAACCCGAATGATGCAATAGAAATTTGATGCAAACCATAACTAACAGTCATTTAGCCACTTAAATCCTAATTTTCTACTCACCATAATGGATACTATGTCTGCGTTGCAAATCAGAATTTAAGCTGCTATCTAACAGCCATTTATGATTTTCTCTTAAAAGTCAAATGCATCATTCGGGTTAAAGATTATCATGGTTGATTTTGTATACCTAACATATGTGATCAACTTCTCTAGTTTAAGTGACCTGTGGGGATACAGATCAAGGCGATATTTGTAAATAAAAAGCTCTAATAAATAAACCGTGATAATGTCTATTGCTTGAAATAATTTATTTGACAAATGAGGTGCCTGATTGGAATGATGAAAGGAATTTTTAGAGTGTCTTGCATTTGACTATTTAGAAATAAAATTTCAACTGTTCAGGATGTAAAGAACTAAAGGATTCAAACCCTTGTTCATCTCACTGGGAAAAGAGTTTTTCTTATCCATTTCAATTTTAACCTAGAATAAAAATGCAAAACAAAGCAATTGAAAATGTTGTCAAGCTATTTAACTTTAATAGCACTTTATTTAATGATCGTGTAGCGACTGTAAATGAAGATGTTGCAAACAAAGTAATAGGGGAGAACTTTACTTCTATTACTTGGATGTCAGGTCATTTAATCAATAGCCGTGTATTTATCTTATCGCTAGTAGGTGGTTCATATGATTTTCCTTTTGCAGAAGTTTGTAAGGGGAAATTTGATGCATCTAAAGATTATCCATCTATGAGTGAGTTATTGGTGCACTGGAAGGCGATTAATGCTATTTTAGAACCACTTTTAGTTAATTTGACTGAAGAGAATTTAAATACCGAGATCGATTTTAAACCCCCAACCGAAGATGCAACTGTCCGTGGTGGGCTGATCTTCTTGTTATATCACGAAGCTTTTCATTTGGGACAAATTACAAGTATAAAAAGAAACCAAGGATTAGAAAGTGTTTTGCCATTTTAATCCCTAAAGGATATTAATTCCCCTGGTCACCCCCGACTCTTCCGCGGGCGTTGAAGCTTTGTGGCGATCTTAAATGATTATGCAAAGATGCTCTGTGACCTTCTGTAAGCGCCGTAGCCTTCTCAGCAGAGGCACTGGGGTAGGGGTTGGTTCATTTAAGAAATTAATAAAAGCCCCTTAATTTGGCCTTTTTAGAAGCCTTGACTTCTTTAAGAGACAAGGCTTTTATTTATGGAATGCTGATTGATAGCCTTAGTTGATTTTCTAAAAGTGATCAATAATTGATCACTTTTAGAGATTCTTTCTAATTATACGGGTAAGAATCTACTCCGTCTATTCAGTGCATAGCTATCTCTATTTC
This sequence comes from uncultured Cyclobacteriaceae bacterium, assembly GCA_937958005.1. GTDB lineage: Bacteria > Bacteroidota > Bacteroidia > Cytophagales > Cyclobacteriaceae > JANSWY01. The sequence continues at coordinate 17,612 of CALGOB010000101.1, read as the reverse complement.
TTCTATTTGATTTAGGCACTTAATAAAATATGATATATTGATTTTCAAAATGCCAGATTCGCAATAAGGCCTTCTGTAAGAGACTTTGTTGCCATTTAGATGGACAAAAGATAGGATGTTAATGGGCTTGCCCTATTTAGTGCCAATTCAGATTTATAAGGAAGTCCAGGGCATATCTATTAGAAATTTAATCCCTAAGGGATATTAATTCCCCTGGCCGGGCACCCCGACTCTTGAGTCGATCATTAAATTATTGCCCATAGATACCCCGTACCCTTGGGTCGGGGTTGGTTCATTATTTGCCATCCGTTAAAAATACTCACCATAGCGATGCTATGCTTGCGTTTTTTGTCCCAGCGGGGAATCGCTTTGTCAAAATCAAATTCACTAAAATATCTTATACACCCTAGTAAACATAAATTGGTATAATACTTCTGCTTTGAGAAAAATTTAATATTTCTGCTCAATTCATGTTTACCTTTTGCTTAGAATATCACTTACTATTGACAGTAAGTTAAAACCATTTTGAGAAATCAAGTGGGAGGGGCTTCAAAAGCTAGATGTCTATCAATAGCGGAATTAAACTATCATCTGTCAAAATTTGAGGAGATTGTCAACATACTTGAAAATCATCTGAATTTAAATCAACAAAGAGGTTGTCTTAAGGTTTAAGACAACCTCGTTTTACTTCCTAAGCCACATTAGATGAATCTTGTGTGGACTCTAGGGCATAAATTTGCTAAAAACACAATTTTATAGACTTTTCAAATTAATGCTTGTGCCCAATGAAGCTTTTGTGGGGAACAAACTCCAGCAATAGTACGCTTATAAATTTTTGATTTTAATCTAATAACAGGAAGGACTTTTTCCAGGCAGAGTAGGAGATGCCCAAAAACGAAGTCAAAGATAACCCTATACCTGATAAGCCTTTTATTAAACTGAGATCGTTCCACCAATGAGTCCTTACATTGGGGACATTCTTTAAGCCATATTGAGTATTTGCTTGAAATATAGCTTCTATAGTATGATTTACCCATTTATTGGTCGCATGGTTAAAATGATGATTATTAGTCAATTGAAATAGAGACTGGTAAAGAGTTGCTATACCAGCTAAGCCATTGCAAAATCCTACATCAGGAATTTTATAATGATCCTCATATACCTGAGAAGAAGTAAGGTCTCTTTGGCAAGTTGATAAGGCGATATTAATTCCTTCCTTTAACCAACGGTCATTGTTTAATGAAATACTAGCTTTGATGATACCAATTGCAATTCCTAAATCCCCATAACTCCAACCAAGTCGACTTTCCTCAACGACCCCCGCATTATTAGGGAATAATGATTTTCCAGCTGGTTTTTGTTGATTTAGAAGATAGAAGGTAGATTGAGTCAATAACTCAGTTGTTTTTTTAAGGTATTGTAAACTGTTAGAGTCACTGCCTTGTTTTTCTAGTTCTCGAAATACTTTAATACATTTACAAAGGAATAAATTGATGCCAGTGACTCCGTGTGATAACCCTAGATTAGGAGAATTAACACCTGCTGGTGATGCTACCTTATCTAACCAAAATACTGATTGGTTCTGAGTCACAGATGCATCTATTAGAAAATCAATTACTGATTTAAGTTGGTTGCAATTATTTCTTGACTTTTCTAAGTAGTAGAGTCCTATTCCTAATGCTCCATACAATGGGTCATAATTTCCATTTTGTTGGTATATTTTCAAAGTTTGAATAATAGGTGAATCAAAAAGTGAAATTTGTTCGTCCGTAATGCCTTCAATTAGTTTTTCGTTCTGGAGATGTTGGAGAAGCCAAGCTATACCGGTAAAGCCATCTGCAAAGCTCCCTTTTTGGCTTGTCTGGTTTAAATTTTCGATTACCTTCTTAACTGCATTGATAGATTGATCATAATCTAGTTGATTGCCTGAATAAGCCGCAGCATAACTATAGAAAAGAGTTTTTCCCGATAAACCAGAATAGAGAGAAGGATCTTGAGTATCTAATTTTGATATTCTTGATTTGACTATTTGGAGGGCTGCTAATAGGCGAGACTTATCAATAGAGATTATCACGGCAGAATGATTATAGTTAGTTTGTTTCCTTTTGTTTCAAGTTCATCAAGCAAATAATTAGTGATTCATGATTACTTTAACTATCTCTGAAGAGTAGAGTTTAGAAGGAACTAGATCTATACAAAACCTATTGTGATAATCATTAATTAAAGTGCTCATTTAATCCCTAAGGGATATTAATTCCCCTGGCCGGGCGTCCCCACTCTTGAGTCGAGCATTAAATTATTGTCCATAGATACCCCGTACCCTTGGGTCGGGGTTGGTTCATTTGTTGAAAGAACAATGAAACAACTATTTAATTTTTTTGTACAAAAAAAAGGCTTTCTTATAAATTAAGAAAGCCTTTTTGAAATTGATACTTTTTATCTTAGGTCATTACAGGGTGTGTGAGCTACACTAGTCCCGCAATTGCAAGGCGTAGTTCGGAATTCCGGATCGTTGATCGGACATGTATGCATTCCACCTTTAACCTTTAATGTTTCTTCTTTATTACTTTCTAATGAAGTAACAAAACTCTCGATCTTTAGCGCGTTTAAATTTAAAGATTTCTTTTTCATAATTAGTAAATGTTTAGGTTAACAAAGGTTTGAAAGTAATACACTTTTTTAAACTTTGAAATTATTTAAAGGCATATTCTTCAAACTTCTGCGAATAGTGCAATATTCAAACCGTTATGTCTCATAATAATGCTATTTAACAGTTGTTGTTTAAATATGCAGACATAGATTAGTCTTCGTTTATCAAAATAGTCTAATTAATTTATTGAATAGTTACTTTTTTTAATTTTTCACGTCCAAAATGAGTTGGGAAATACATTAGTTCGACTTTGGCTGGGTTTAGCTGGAATTCACCACTAAACCTAGGGATTAGCTCAAAACTTATAGTTTTATCACCTCTGTTGATTTGCGTGTAATAAATATTGATTTGGTTATATAAATACTCTACATGATCGGCTCCTAATTGCCATTTACTTACTTGATTTGCTATGCTGCATCCTGCTGGTATGGGTACAGTAACCATGACATAATTTAAAGTGTGTGCGGTTTTTATGGTTAGTTCAAGTTTTGTTTTGATGCTTTGTTTTAGTGATTGTCCTTTAGATAAAGATGTATTTACTTGAATTAAAGAGTCTACGCGTTCTGGATTTTTTTTCCAACTTTTTTGATAAGCTGTTAAAAACATTTGACTGCCTCCTTTGTATTTAATTTCTAGTGGTTCATTTTGATAAGTTCTTGTGAATGGGAAGTCTTCTATCACTTCGCTATGTTTGTTTTGTTTGATTGACAAACTGGATTTACCTTTTTTGTAGTTTTTATTAAAATAGGGCATTAGCTGATTCAAAACTGTAATTGATTCGTAGGTGTTTCTCCAACCATGATGGTTCTTTTTTGTTAGTAGATAAGTAGCGATTTGAGCCTGTTTATCTGTGTGTTTTGAAGATAATATCAGCAGTTTAAGCATTAGGGCAGAATTTACTATATCATTGTCTTCAATTAACCTTTTGTCATCTCCAAACCAAAGTCCACCAAATGGATTAAGTTTTCCTAAGGATAGCAGACTGTCTAACTTAATTTTTAAAGAGGACTTTTTACCAACAATCGCTAATCTTATTGCGTGATTGAGTGTTAAACTGGTGTCTTTTTTGATTGCCAAAATATATTGATCGTATTTAATATCATGTACGTGCAAGAGTGCTAACATTTCTAGGATGTAAATCATGTAAGCAGGTTGGCTATTGTCAAGTCTGTATTTTAGGGATACAATGATTTTTTCTTTTGGTATGTTAATTTTAAAGCCTTCTTTTTCAGCAGTTACCAACGCCTCTAACACATGCCTGGAGATCCACCAACTTGTTTTACTTTTACCCCACCAACCCCATAAAGACTCTTCATTTATGTTTTTTGAAAGTTCTTTGATGATTGTTCTAATTTTTGCTCTGTTTTTAGGTTTGATTGCCTTTTCATTATTCGCATTTCGTTGAGCAAACCAAGCCATGAGTTTAGTTGCCATTTGCTCGTTACAGTTGTATGCATATCCAGTAAGGCTTACGTAATTGTCAAGCAGCATATCTGTTGGGTTACTCATAGCAGTAACAATAATTTCATCATCGTTGTCTGCCCCTTTATTTGGAAATTCATCAAATAAGTAGGTTGAATCTAACTTTAAGGGTTGAAAAAAACCTTTTGCTTCTTCCGTTCCACTTGCATAGACAGGGATTTTTCGCATTTCACCATCTACCTTACTTTGATCGTAGTTGATTTCATAAGTTACGGCAATTGAATCATTGGGATTATTAGGTACAGAATAACTGACAGAGTCTATTTTAAATTGTTTAACGACTCCATAATTCTCTGTTTCTTTGTGTCCATTTATGGTAAAAGAAGATTTAACATTTATGCTATCTAATTTATAATTAGCTATTTTTCCTCTCAAGTTGATATGGTCTCCTGACAAAAGAAAGTTGGGTACTATCAGTTCAGCACTTACTGGTTTAAAAGTTTTGATTTGACTGCTGGATTGTCCTGTTCTTCTTTTATTTCCCATCACTAAGAAATGCATTTTCCATTGAGTGATGTCGTCTGGGAACTTGGTTTTAAAAGTTGCTTTTCCTTTTTTGTTGGTGGTTAGCTTTGGCTGCCAAAAAGCGTCATCATGGAAATTCTTTCTAATGTGACCTATTGGGTTAATGCCTGTCTTTCTAATAGACGCCAAGGTATTACTTTTGGTGTTGATAATCACTGCACCAGTACTCGCCCGGGATCCATATATTGCACTAGCAGCAGCATCTCTAAGCACTTCTACTGATTGAACAGTATTTATGTCTATGCTAGTTGGTAATTCATCATAAAGTACCCCATCTACCACATATAGAGGTTTGTTGTTGTTATTGTTAGCTAATGAGCTGGTGCCTCTTACGTATATAGGAAGAGCAGTGCCAGAAGAATTGTTTGTTGATACTGCGGCAACCATGCCGTGTAAGACATTAGTGACTGGGCTAGTTAAATTGCGTTTAGTAGAAGTTCCATAACCTACTACCACTACTTTGTTGAGTTGCTGCAGATCTTCTTCCATGATCACTTCTATAAATCCGGAGTCAGTGACTTTAGCGTCTATGCTTTCTAGTCCTATAAAAGAGAATTGTAGCATTTCACCTTCAGAAACATTTAACCCAAAATATCCATTTATGTCAGTAATAGTACCTCTATTGGTTCCTTTAATAATTACATTAACCCCTGATATGCTTTTACCTAGGGTAGTGACAACCTTTCCCTTTAAATTACCTTTTACTGGAGGGTTCTCATAATTTTTTTCTAGTATTTTAACATTAGACTTTTTAAAGGCAGGTTTTTTCAAATAGAGTTTTAATTCAGATACCTCAACCTTTCGATAAGTTTCATGCATCAATGCATCATTTTCTTTTAGTTCTAAGCCTGCCTCTTTTACGTAAAGTGTTCCGTCTGCCATAGTTTTTAAATTTTTGACTTCAGCATAACCATTTTCAAAAACATAGATTAACCGATAGCTGCTGGCAGGTAAATCATAGAAATTCCAAGTATTGGCTTTGTAAATCCTGAGGATATCAGTGTTTTTTTCATCTAATAGAATGATGCGATTGGTCAGGTTTTCTTTTAAGAATTGGTTATTTTTAAACTGAAGACGTATCTCCCCATTTCCTTTGCTGGTTTGTCTTGAGTTCAGGTAATTGATTCTTTGATTCCGCCATTTATTCTCCCTGATGTTTTGTATATCTTGGATGGTCAACGATTGTTCTTTTAATCCAAGGTTATCATTGTTCTCTCTTAGGCTGATTGGGTGACCCAGTAGCCCTCTTGAATCATAAGACGTCATTTTAACTAATTCCTTTTCAAAATAATAGGAGTATCCAGGTTCTACTTCAAATTTTCTGAACCACTTCTCAGGTTCTTTGTACTCAGCTTCCGTAGGCCTAAAAGGGCCTACTAAAAACTCTTTGACATTGCTGTTATAATTATTCTTTAAGTATTGTGTTTTAAAACCTTGTTGAATAACGGCATCATCTTTTCCAGTTAGATTTATCTTTATTAAGTAATTACAGAGTTCTCTTTTTTCGCTTTCAGTCAATTTGTTAGGCATATCCAGTATTTGAAAATTATTGCCTTTCACTTCATTGCTGATATTGATGATGGTTTTGAAACCAGCCTTAAAATGAACAGAATCAACTATGATTAATTTATTGGCAGTTCGGATTTTAAGACTGTGAGTTCCTGAGGTTGTTTTAAATGAATACCTTGGGAAGGTTTCATTTGTTTTTTTATAATAGATTGGATAACCATCTAAATAAATAACCTGTGCTTTATAAGCTTTGCCGTTTTGAGAGAAATAAGCACTAAATTCTGTTTTGTGAAAATCATCCAAGGATATTTCTTTTTTATAAAAACCTTTTTCAGGATATAAAAATCGATAATATTCAATAGTATCAAGTCCAATTTTGTTCTTCAGAGTTTTGTGATTTAGAGAGAGATTTTTATCGAAGTCAATAAACTCATCTATGGAGACGGACTGCGCTCTTTTTTTACGCCTTTTTACTTTTCCATAATAAGGTAAATTAGGAACATTGTCATATTTGAATTTTGTTGAAAATCCATAGGCCGTAAGGTCAGCATTAGCAACAGGCTTGCCTTTGGCATTTTTCACATTAACTATTATCTCTACTTCTTGGCCCGGGGTGATTACGCCTGGATGCTCTGTTTCTACTCTTAGGTTCTTTTCATAAAAGTCTAATCGACATTTACTTTCGCGTGTTTCACCAGCCCAGACATAATTTGCATGGAAAAAGTAAGTTGCATTCCCATGTTGATTCTTTTGAAGAAGAAATTGATCGGAGTTTCCTGTTTCGTAACCCGATTCAATGAGCTTGTTTTGTTTATAAAGCTCGTAATGAAATGGGATTTTACGTGGGTTTCTTACCTGAAAATGTGCTTTCTCATTTTGATTAAAACAATTGTTGACTAGTAAACTTTCCCAATCTATGATCTCTTGATATTCATTTACAGAGTCTAAACTGACCCAATACGATAGGGCATGTGGGTTTATTGGCCCTTTATAAGGTAATTGTATTTCTGTTTCAGTAAAATCATCATCTGAAAACTCTAATTTAAGTATGGCCTTACTTTGAAAGGGTTTGCCTTGATTGAATGCTTCTATGATCACACTGTCTTCTACCATCTTAAATTCAACCTTGATTGGTTTATAGATATATTCTAAAAACAGCGTTTTAGTTTCTGTTCTATTTTCTGAATCATTAAATGTTACAGCTACTTTAAAATTAATACTGGTTTCTTGAAATATAGAATCGGGAATGATCAATTTAGCTGATCCTTTATCATTTAATTGAATGCGCTTACTGAATAACTGATTTGGGATCAGTACTTGGTTTTGGGACAGTTCGTTTACTTGTGTAGTGGTGATTTCTACTTTGGCACTAGTTCCAAAAGCGGGGAGTCCATTATCATCTTTAGCTCGAAAGGTTAATTCAATGGGTTCTTTTTGGTAATATTCTTTTTGTTGACTGCTGACAGAATATGATGTTTTAGAGAGTTCATATTGTTCATATTGAAAATTATTACTCAAACTCCCACTCTTTGAGGAAAAAGTAAGGTTTAAAAATTGATTAGATTTAATATCAAGTGAATCGTGAATTTTAAATTGGTAAGAATAAGCCCCTTTTCTATAAGGTTTTATAGAATCTAAAATGATATTCTTTTTGCCATTCCAAAGGGAAACTTTTACTTCTTTACTGATGGGTCTTCCACTCTTGTTGATCAAATAGGTTTTTACCTTGATTGAATCACCTTTTTTATAGGAAGGTTTGTTAAAAGCAATAAACCCGTTGTATCCTTTTGTGGAAAACAAGTTTGATACTTTATTCACCCATCCGTATGGATAACCATTTTTAACAGAAAGATAAACTGCTCTAAAGGGATACCAAATATATCTGATGGGTTTAGTATGGTGAATTCTACCTAGATTGAATTTTCTTTCTGGAGATTCATGAATTTTTAATTTGAAGTAATCAGTTTTACCTTCATATTTAATCGAAAGTAATCTTCTGTTTCCAATTTTGGAAATACTGAATTGTTTTGTTTTTTTATTGTATTTAACTTTTTTCTTATCAATCATTACTTCAGCAGTTGAAACTCTTTGTCCCGAAAGATCATTGATATCAATCAATAAACCTTGGCTGGTAGAATGAATATGAGGGATCAAATAATGGCGTTGATAGAACTCAATATTTAAAAAGCGATCCATTGCTTTCATTAGCAGATAATTGCCTGGTGGTAAGTCTGAAAATGAGCGAGTAGATAAAAAGGTATCAATGGGGGTATGGAGCATTTGCTCATTAATAATCGATTCACCCTCTTTAAAGATCCTTATGATCTCGGAGTCTGTTGGCTGAAAAACGTAGGTGTGATAACTCTCTTTTTTGTCTAACCCGTGTCTCTGTGAAAAAACGGAAGTATTTATAAGCAGGAGATAAAGGATGGGTAAGAGTATGAAACGCATTATGCTTTTAAGACAAGACCATTCCCATGTGCTGCCCCCTCAAAAAACATAAATATTAAATTTAAAAAACTTTAACTGTTTAAGTTTATCAGAATTAATGGCTTTGATTGTTAAACATTAATTCAATGGTAACACCTGATTCATTCAAACGATTAGTTTCATTCTTTTAATAGTTTATAATTCAGTATCATTGCGGTTGATAAATCAAGAATATGGATTGGCTTAGGGAGTTTTTTGAAGAATTATTATTTAAAGCAGAATGGCTAGAAATAGTCAGGGAATTAGACATAAGGAACCCACTTTGGCCTTATGGAATGATTTTTATTGTTTCACTGCTATTGGCTGAGATCATATTGAGCTTGAAATATGACAAGGAATTATACCAATGGAAGGATTTTGCTTCTAGCGCCTCCATGGGAATTGGGGCTATCTTTTTGGCGACATTTACTAAAATGGCCTCTATTGCTTTATTCTTTTTTGTATATGATACTTTCAATCCTATTGATGCTAGTATTGCCGGAGATATTTCCGTTCCATTAATTAATATTTCAAGTCGGGTTAATATCATAGGTGGTTATACACCATTTGGTTTTGCTTGGTATTTATTTTTTATCTGTCAATTTTGGGATGATTTTAATTACTATTGGTATCATAGATTAAGTCATGAAATAAGAGTTCTTTGGGCTGCCCATGTTGTCCATCATTCTTCTTTTAATTACAACCTTGGGACAGCAGTAAGAAATGGTTGGGTAACTTTATTTTACAAACCTCTATTCTGGTTATGGCTTCCTGCTATTGGGTTTCACCCTGTAATGGTAGCAACTTGCTTAGGCATACAGGCACTGTGGCAATTCCAGTTGCATTCTAAGTTTGTCCCTCATTTAGGGTTCTTGGAAAAGTTTATGAATACCCACAAACAACATCAGGCACACCATTCTTCAAATACTGAATATTTAGATACTAATCATGGAGGTTATTTAAATATTTTTGACCGAATTTTCGGAACCCATAAAGTATTGGATGAGAAGAATATCGAGACTAAATATGGTGTTCTTCACCCACCAAATTCAAATAATCCTCTTGTGATTGTTTCTCATGAATATAAAGATATCTGGCGCGATGTAAAGAATGCTAAATCTATTAAAGATGCATTTATGTATGTTTTTGGTGCCCCCGGTTGGAGTCCTGACGGTACAACACTAACGGCAAAGCAAATGCAGGCCAAGTTAAAATTAGAAAAAGTAGAATCGAACGGGGTTTAACCGAAAGTTGTAGCAAGAATTTCTCTTCTAGTAAAATTGTATTATAATTGGTTTTGTGTAATTCAAATTCCTTTTACACGCTACTTATTTGAGCTTGTCAAAGTAATAAATAAATTCATAATTATTTGTTCGGTAGACTTGAGTCAAAAGGGAACAAAGTAACTAAAAACCTGAGTTCGGTTAATAATTTCTTCCATTTTTCATTTCTTGACTCACGTATTCGACTCATTTATAAGCACTTGTCTTGGAGACCCCGTCTTCAAGCCAGACGTGCTCCTACAAGCAACGGCTGCCGCTTTTTGCAGCGGTCCGCCGCAGCGGGGGCAAAAAAGTAGTCGCAGTGGCGAACCACCAAAAAGGCTAGTCTCCATGGAATGGAGAAATTTGAAATCGCACGGGCGACCCCGTCAATCGCTCTGAGAGCGATCTAAAAACAGCAAGGGCTGCCCCAGTTCCACTGCGGCAGCGTGGCTGACCAAGCAAATCTTTCAAAACTGTTCCGGGTCCGTAGACGGAGACCTTCTATGTGTACTTTTTAAAATCGAGCTCAGGTTAAAACCATTCTACCGTGATGAACTCAGGTGCAGATAATTAGAACTTAAAGAGTCTAATTGTTACTTTGCCGGGTTAGGGTAATTGTCACTTTCATCCTCACCAGGTCGTTTGTGCAGGCATTGAAAATCTTTTTCAATAGCAATTTCGAATGGAGTGTTTCCAGAGTTAAGTTGATGATATATTCCGACTCTGTCATCTTGGTGCCAATTGGCAAGGAGAGGGCTAGGGATTTGAATTGTTATTTTTTGACTTTCATACAAAGCTTCTGGCTGATCTACAGTGTCTCGTGATGTCACTTGATAGGTTAAAGAATTTCCATTTGGAAAATGTGTTTGTTCTCTAATGTGTTTTCCATCACACAATTCTTTTACTTCTTGTTTTGATAACCTAAATCGAAGTTTGTTTCCCAGAATTCTAAGTTTCATTAGACTTTATCTACATTTCAAGAGAGTAATATAATGCCAATTTCAAAATAAATGATTTAATAAGACTTAAAAGATTTATTGCTTTGTTTTGAATGAGCGATTAAGGTTTATACGTTCTACTACTTTCACGGGAGAGGTGTTTTCTGGTGTTGCCAAGAAGTTTAGGTATCATGTGATTCATATTTTGTTGTCTATTAATTCCATTACTTTTTGAATACACAGTTATATAGCGTAATTCTAACTGGTGAATGATCAATCTCACCGAAAGCTTTAAAAAATGAATCTTAGAACAGGCTAATTTCACTTGTACTTAAAGAAGAATAACCCTACATGAAAACTGTTTTAGACCTCCCAACTGGAAAAATTGACTTAGATGTAAATAAAAAAATGGCAATTGCCACTTTTAATGGAGATGTGTCCTTCGAAGATTATAAAAGGACACTTTTAGGTGGGGCTGAACTTGCAAGAAGGGGGACTGTAGACAGTGTGATCATGGATCGCAGGGATATTAGTAAATTAGACGCTGAATGTAGGCTTTGGGTTAAAAATGAATACCTTAAGGTTCATGTAAAACCACTGATCCCAAAAATGCGGAAAGTAGCCGTGATTCAATCAAAAACTATATTGGGACAGGTTTATGGGCAAACTATATATAAGACCTTGTCCATGTTTTACCCCAATCTTACTTTTAAGTCTTTTACAGATCTTAAAGATGCCGTAGAATGGATATGTCCAACTGAAATTACTGGTAACATGGTAGTGGAAGATTTTATACAGGCCAAAGAGAAATCAAAAAAGAAAAGTGTAGATATATCACCTGAATCACAAGAAATAAAGCCGATTATTATTTCAAAAAAGACGATTATTCAGGAGAATAAACAAAATGAGAATGTTTTAGAAGTAGCCGGGGCTAAAGGGAAGCAAAGTTCTTCATTCTTTGATAAAGTATTTCACGCCTTGTTTCCTGGGTCGTAATCTTTCTGTGTGATTGTATCTTCGATTGGGTTTCTTTTCCGAAAATACATTTAAGTGAATTGAAAACGGATCAAGGAACTACACTTCTATGCTTATTCTTACCCTCAAACTACTTTAACCTGCATTAATTAGGAACCTATTCCGATCATAAGTTTCTTCATTACAACCACTTGACACAAGTTGGTTAGATTACCATGGGATAAAAATTTAATCTCATTACAAGAAGAATTTAAAGTGATTTTATTGAATAAAGCCAATCGAGTATTAGGGATTGTGAGCTTTTCTAAAGGGTCGCTTACAGGTACAGTTATTGATCCAAAATTGATATTTTCAAAAGCATTAAAATCAACTGCAACATCGATCATTTTGGCACATAATCATCCCTCGGGAAATTTGAAACCGAGTAAGTCAGATATAGAACTTACGAAGAAACTAGTAGCAGCATCTAAACTATTAGAAATCTCGATATTAGATCATATCATTTTAGGTGATGATGAATATAGATACTTTTCATTTGCTGATGAAGGACTCCTTTGAGTTCTTTCTTCTTCTCAAAAAAGGTAAAAAGAGATACATTAAACCACTTTTTAGCATTGTTAAGGCTTAAATGCAACCATTTTTGCTATGAAAAATATTGTTTTTTAAAAAAAATCGTTTAATTACAATTCATGCAAGTATTTATATCATATACTAACATGAGCGATTTATTATTCTAATTTATGCAATTACTACTTCAATGAAACAAATACAATTAACCGTTGTCAGTACCAACCGCTATTACAAAAACTCTATCGAAAAACTGTTAAGGAGAAATGATAAATATAAAGTAGTTCCTTTTGATATTGAAGATATAAAACGAAAGAAATCGTTTCATATAAAACTAACTACTATTGTAATTGTAGATTTCTTAAAAGTTAATCCAACAATTGTACGATCAATAAAAGAAACTATTAAGGCTCATTCTCAAGCTAAAATGATTATCGTGTCTGCTGACGATACCGTGAATTATGCCAGTATCGTTTACGAATTAGGCTTTAATAGTCATATTAATCATAAGGATGGCATAGCTGAATTAATAAAAGCAGTAAAAATAGTTGGCGATGGAGGAACATACATTTCTGAAAGTATGACACTGACATTTGAAAAGCAATTAGCAAAGTCAAAAGAAAATCAAGCGTATCTGTCTGAAAGAGAGAAAGAACTTATTAGCTTCATAAAGGAGGGATTAACCAGTAAACAAATTGGTGATATTATTCATAGAAGTCATAGAACGGTAGATGACTTAAGAAAGAAGCTTTACACTAAACTTGAAGTGAAGAACAAAGCTGAATTGCTAAAGCTTTTGGCAGATAAACTATTCTAGAAAATACCGTACTTTAACCGTGTTTTTACCGTAACACTACGGTTGATTTCTTCTCAAATACTAATGAGCTTTGTTTTATAATTAAAAATGAATCAACGCGCGTTTTCCTTTTTAATAGTGTTTGCCGAAAAACTTAAGAGTAGGCATCAACAAAATTTTATTAAAAATGAAAAATAAAAATTTAAAAATTTCTGATCTTAAAGTAAAAAGCTTCATTACCACTATGGAAAATGAAGAAGTAAACACTGTTAAGGGTGGTTTATTCTCTATAGGGCATAGATGTAGTCATGCAAACCAATGCCCTAGACTACAGGATACTGAGCACAGGACACATCATGGTGGTTGTCAATTTGATTAAGACAATTAGTTTGTTAAATTGGGAGGATTCGCTAATCCTCCCTAATACGTATTCTAAAAACGATAAAATGTTGAAGAAAATAAACCTAATCATTCTAATTTTAATCTTATGTATTAATCATACTACAGTTGCTCAAAAGGAAGTAAAAGATTTTGTTCATGAGATTGATTTTTCATCCGTTAAGAACGAAGGATTAACTGAGCTAAAAAATGCTATCGGAGATGCAAAACTGGTTTTATTAGGTGAACAAGATCATGGAGATGGCGGTGCATTTGTCAATAAAATCAAACTCATAAAATTTTTACATCAAGAAATGGGTTTTGAGGTAGTCGCCTTTGAAAGTGGCTTTTATTCCTTAAATAGAGTTTGGAAAAAAGCCCTTAATAATGAAGTTCCGATAGACTCTGTGAAGAGAAATATTTATAGGGTATGGAGAACTACCGAGCAGATACAACCATTGTTCGACTATGTTGAAGACAATCTATCGACGGATAAGAAATTACACATTACAGGTTTTGATTGTCGTCACCAACATAAGTATTCCATTGATAATTATGTTAATGATATGAAAGACTTCATTGCATCAAATAATCTATTAGATAATAAATTAGAATTTGACAAGTATTTAGGGGTTTTGGATGAATTTATAAAGAAGGAATATAATCACAAGCCAGCGAAGGATGATAAATCTTTTTTTTACAATACTCTTGCAAAAATCACCAATCAAACAAAAAAGTTACAACAGTCAGAAAACATAAGTTTTTGGTTTCAAGAATTGAAGAGCTTAAAAATGGCAGTCGCAAATGCTTGGAGTGAAAAATTATCTAATGGGATAAATTTAAGAGATCAACAAATGGCTGAAAATCTAATTTGGCTATTGAAAAGCAAATATCCAGAAAAAAAGGTAATTGTATGGGCAGCCAATTTGCACATAGCAAAAAACCCTAATCAAATAGCGAAAAGTAAATACTTTAAAAGTGATGCAATGGTCACTATGGGCAACGAAGTTTTCAAGGAATTGAAAGATAAAATGTATTCTATTGGATTTACCTCTTTGAATGGAAAATATGCAAATATCGAATACCATGATGAATACAATATAAAAAGCAAAAAAAGTGGTTTAGAAAACCGGATGGCTAAAACTAATTATGAACTGGGGTTTATGAACCTGAGTAATCAAGAATTATTAGGGTTAGATTTTTTTAAGAAACCTTATGAATTAAAAGGTATCTTTCATCGTGAACAAAAAGGAAATTGGCATAAAGTATTTGACGGTATTTTTTACATCAAAGAAATGACTCCTGCTAAGTATGTAGATTAACTGATTAAAAACCTATAATACCTCAAGAGGGTAAATATGAAACCTACTTTAAAGCAATTGATAGTTAGAAAGAACTTAAAAAAGGAAAATCAATTTAAATATCTTATGTCTACTTAAGGTTCCTCGATTTAAAAGAAAATTCGAGTCTAACCTTAATGTCGTAACTTTCTCATTTTATTATTCACATTTAAAGATTAATGATTATGAGAAAGTTAGTTTCAGTTTTTATCCTTTTGGTATTGTTTGTAGTGGTTTTGCCATCTTGTTCTGGTAATGACTATTTTACTGAAGTAACACAAGGTATTGATGAGAATCAATCTAATACAGAAACTACTGGTACTGATGAGAAAGAAAAAGTAGGCGAAAGACCGGGGAATGATTAATATTTCCTTAAAGAAACGCGTAGAAGATAGACTAAATGTTGGTCTATCTTTTTTAAATGCTCTAAATTGACCATTCTATATACTTATGGATCATGATTAAACTATTTTTTACGCTACTTATCATTCTTAACATTACTATTCCTACTAAAGTGAATAGAGATTGTGTAGATAATCTACATGATAGGATATATAAATCTCTCGACAATAATATTGACTCTGCACTAACGCTTACAAAGCAATCAATACAACATTCAAAAGATATTGATTATGCTTATGGTGAAGGTAATTCACTTTTCATACTTGGGTACATCTATGAACAGAAAGGGCAGCCAGTTAAGGCAATGATTGAATATCTCAAAGCGGTATTAATTCTTGAAAAACAAAGAGATGTCCGTTCAATCAATACGCATATAAAAACACTGGTTAATTGCGGTCAGATATTACAAAGTCACTTTAAATATAATGAAGCCTTAGAATATTTTAATCAGGCTATCGCATTAGCCAAAACACAAGACCTGCAAAAAAGACTAATGATTGCTCTCTACAATCGAAGTTCTAACAACCATGAGAAAAAAGATTATGCCAGTGCAATACAAGATGCACTTGCTAGTCTTAAAGTGGCTATGAAACTTGGTGACGAATATATGACAGTAAATAATCTTAATCTGCTAGGTATATTGCACATGAGGTCTGGGCATTATGAGACTGCGAGGGAATATTACCAAGGAATCATTGATTACAATTTCCAAAAATTAAGCCCCTCTAAATATGTTGGCAGGGCATACCATAATCTAGCAAATTCTTATCTGACAGCAGGAGATTATACTACAGCAGAAAAACACTATCAAAAAGCTTTAGAAGAAAAGCAAAGAAGGAATAAACCAACGGAATTATTTGCTACTTACCATGATTTATGTCAAACATATTTAGAATTAGACAACTTGGAAAGTAGCCAGTATATGGGAGAACTAGCCAATGATATTTATAACAAAATGCCTTTAAAGACGGAAAACTATAATCTTTATCATCTTTTGAGCAATGTTTACCATAAGTTAAATGATAGTAAAAAAAGTATTGAATACGCTAACTTATACAGTGAAGAAAACACAATGTTCTTAGATGAACAACAACAAATCATTCAAGAAAAGGACAAATTCAAAATGGATTTAGTCCTAGCTGGATTTAATCAAGAGATTGCAAACAATAACAAAATATCTTATTTGCAATGGTGGATATGTGGACTGGCTGGTTTGGCAATAGCAGTATTTCTCATGATGCAAGTATTTTGGAAATGGAAAAAACATCTTGTGAAGAAAGATTTTGATAATTTGGATTTTCCTGATTTGATAGACTAACTATTGATAAACCATTCAAACAAGCAAAGATTTTTAGCTATCTTTATTTCCATAATAAACTACTTTTGTTTCAAGAACAAACACCCCTTACAGCTAAGAAAATGAGAATTGGCATAATAATCATTATGCTTTTAATGGTATCAAATATCACAAAAGCACAAAATAAAGAAGGTATAAATAATTCAAAACTCAAAAAACAAATAACCCAAGAACTCAACAAAGTAGACTTTGAGATACCTGATTATATGAAGAAAGAAATTGATGCTATTGGTGGTTTAGATCAATTTTACTTTGATGCTATTACATTATTTTTAAAAGTAAAAGATAGTATTCCGCGTGCCAAATTCTATGGAATTAATGATACTATCTATAATTACAGCTTAAAACCAGATAACTATCAAATAGTATATCATACATCTTTTGATTCTAATGATGTTTTTAATATCTCTTCTGGTTTGTCATATTCAACAGAATATATACCAAAAAGAACAGGTACTGATTCGTCACCAGAATACACAGATTGGAGAAATGATAAAGAGTATTATAAAGGATATAATTATAATAGATTCCAGTTTTATGCCAAACATTTTGAGATAGCATGTAATTATTTAATTTTTAGAAAAAATAAAGTTGATTTTTCTCTAAAAGATGAAATTCGGGAAAGGAAACAATCAGCAAGAGAATTGAGAGACTATAACAAAAAACTGAAAAAAGAAAGCAAAAAACCAGAACAATTAGATAGCACTATTTTAGCTCAAATCCACGCCCAACCAACTACTTATACTTTCTTTGAAGATTCGCTAAAAACTTTTGACTCATTAGTGATAAACGGTCTTAATAATGTACTCCATAAAATACTGGACTTCCTAGTAAATTTGGGACTAATTTTCTAAGCCACTAATTTTCTAAACCCTCTTAATTTTACTTCCATCTCTAAAGGGGAGAGATATCCTAAAGAAGAATGTAATCTTTTGTTATTATACCAATTAATATAATCC
>CALGOB010000100.1 GCA_937958005.1 uncultured Cyclobacteriaceae bacterium | reverse complement strand
ATTAAACCATAAGTAGGCAACCATAATCTTTGACGAATAACCTACGTTCTTATATCTTTGTTACTCTATAATAAAATGGATATCAAAATGACTAGTTTATTTGAGGTTATATATCATATAATCAAAGTGAGAAGTGATGTTTACTCACATAAATCTTTAATTTAATGCCTAATTAAGTGAAAATTTCTGCTTCTCTATACTCCAATACAGACCGAACCATAGAGAATTTGGTCAAGGAGTTGGATCAATGTCACATCGATTATTTCCATATAGACTGTAATGATGATCTTTCTGTATTTGATGACATTAGAGAGATAAGAAAAATAAGTAAGACCCCTATAGACTTACACATTATTTCTGATAAACCAGAACAGTATTTTGATTTAATAGATGAACTGGCAATAGAATTTGTTTCCATCCAATATGAAAACCTGTCAGGCCATTACACTTTTCCTGCAAATGGAAAAACCAGTTTTGGTTTGGCGATTGTATCGGATACACCAGTAGAAGTATTTGAAGATTATAAAGATCAGTGCGATTTTGTGCTCATCATGACTACTACACCAGGCCAAAGTGGGGGGGAATTCAGAGCGGATAATTTTAAAAAAATCCGACAGTTCAGAACGAAATACCCTGAAAAGAAAATTCAGGTAGATGGCGGAGTGAATGATGTGATAGGTTTTGTTATGCGGATGCTAGGTGTGGATTCTGTAGTATCAGGTTCTTATTTGGTGAAGCACCCATCTATCGGAATGGCACTGCTACACTTAAGGAGTAGCAGTGTAAACTCAGACTACAAGGTCAAAGACTTTATGATAGAGCTAGAAGATTCACCTACTATTTTAAGTGCTCAGGCAGATGTAAAATCCATTATTAGCGAAATAGAAAATCACAAACAAGGGTTTGTAATGCTTACACAAAATGGCATTTTAAGTGGTTTGAGCAGTAATGCTGATGTGAGAAGAGGTTTATTAAAAAACATCAATAATTTTAACAGTATCTTACCACAAGATATTATCAATAATACCCCTGTTACTATCAACGAAGAAGCAACGATTACAGAGATGTTAAAACTAGTGAAAAGTAAGAAATTTCTAATTTCCTTTTTGCCAGTAGTAGATAAAGGAAATACATTGAAAGGGTACATTACATTTATTAATTTAATCAGAAGTGAATCATGATCATTCATCTTAAGGAGTCCGTTTCAGAATTAAAAGCAAACGAGTTGGCACTTTCCCAGCAAGCAGTTATCTTTAAACAAAATCAGCAATTTATACTAGTAACTTCTTCCAAAGTAAAGGAATTGGATAAAGCGGTAGAGCCTTTTACAGATGAGTTTTTTGTGCAAACCTCTGATATTCAACTAGCAAGTAGAGACTATCAAGAAGATCTACGAGAAATTACCTTAGAGAACGGAGTGAAAATAGGAGGGAGTCAGGAGAAGACCATGATGATTGCTGGCCCTTGTTCCATAGAATCGTGGGATCAGATTAAACAAAGCGCCGAATTACTTAAAAAATTAAATATAAGTACCTTAAGAGCAGGTTGTTACAAGCCAAGAACGTCCCCTTATACTTTTCAGGGATTAGGTTTTGAAGGATTGAAAATGTTGGCGAAAATTAGGGAAGAGTATGGTTTCAATATCATTACAGAAGTAAAAGATTCTTCTCATGTAAATGAAGTTATAGAATATGCAGACATTGTTCAAATAGGAGCCAAAGCCATGTATGATCAAAGTATTCTTAGAAAATGCGGAGAAAGTAATAAACCTGTATTGTTAAAAAGAGGATTTGGTACCAAACTGCAAGAATTTGTACAAGCAGCAGAATTTATTCTTTCAGGAGGGAATGATCAAGTAATGCTATGTGAAAGAGGAATCAGGACATTTGAAACACATACTCGATTTACACTTGACTTATGTGGCGTATCTTTCTTAAAAGAATATACAAACCTCCCAGTAGTAGTTGACCCTAGTCATGCAATGGGCTATCGGTATGGAATAGCTGATCTCACTAGAGCCTCACTGGCCATGGCGGTAGAAGGACTATTGATTGAGACACACCCTACACCAGAAATTGCGAAGTCAGATGCTGCACAGCAACTAAATTTTGAAGAATTTGAAAACATGTACCAAACCCTACAGCCGATAGCAAATGCAATCGGTAAAACCTTGATCTGATTTAGATATGACTGCAAATCAAACAATATTACCTACGGTTTTTGCCTATGGTGGTCAAGTAAATCCAGGTTTCATTGACTATACAGCTAGATTGACAGGTAAAAAAAGACCAAAAGTATGTTTTCTACCAACAGCACTGGGTGATCACCCTGATTACATAGATTACTGGTATCAGTGTTGTAAGGGAATAGATTTAGATCCATATGTCTTAAAGGTATGGATAGATTCCCACGGACAGCAGCAGTCGTTTGAAGAAATTATATTGGCCATGGATGCCATCATCATTGGTGGAGGGAATACCTTGAATATGTTAGGTATTTGGAAAGCACAAGGAATTGATAAGATTCTGCACCAAGCTTATCAAGAAGGGATTGTGTTGGCTGGAGGTAGTGCTGGATCTATGTGCTGGTTTAATGCAGGCACTTCAGACTCAAGGCCCAAGCAATTAAGTATAGTAGAAGGGTTAGGGTTTTTACCCTATAGTCATTGTCCACACTACAGTGGAGATCCCAGTAGGAGACCTACTTATCATCAGAATATTGCAGAGGAACAGTTGTCCGATGGTTTTGCATGCGATGACCTTTCGGGAATTGTTTTTGTGGAAGGGAAATTTAAGAGAGCAATGGCTTTAGAAACAGGCCACCATTCTTATTATGTCTATAAAAAAGAAGGACTTATAGTTGAAGAAAGGCTAGAGTCTGTAATTTTTATATAATAAAGATTAAATGTTAACGGACTATTGATGAGCTTGCTTTGTTGGGTAGGGCATTTAGAGGAAGAGGTGATTGAACTAATAAGGAATTCTCCTTTATTCAAAGGGGGGTAAGGGGATTAAAACTTGAACCTATACAATGGAATTTTGAACCTAAGAATAAGTTGACAAAGTAGCTATAAGACCATAAATAAGAATGAAAGAAAAATTAGCGAATATTAAGTTACTCATCCTAGATGTTGATGGAACATTAACAGATGGAGGAATCTACGTCACAGAAGAAGGAAAGCAGTTTAAAAAATACAATGCTAAAGATGGGTATGGCATCATGATGCTCCAGAAAAGTGGAGTAGCTGTGGGGATTATCAGTCACAGTCATTCATCAGCCATGGTAAATAAAAGGGCAGAGATGATCGGTATCCAGCATGTTTATGTAGGTAAAGAACCCAAGTCAACAGTATTAGAGAGGTGGTGCAAAGAAAATAACTGGAGCAAAGAAGAGATTGCCTTTGTGGGCGATGACTTAAATGATCTGGACATCATGCAAGAAGTCGGAATAACAGCCTGTCCAGCAGATGCGGTAAAGCGAGTAAAAGAGATAGTAGATATCCAACTATGGAAAAATGGAGGAGATGGCTGTGTCCGTGAGTTGATAGATGAATACCTTTTATAAGAAAAATAGCTAGAATGCAAAGGTTTTTTGCTGAAACGCTATCATGGCAATGATATATTTTTATTTTTGCAAAAATTAATAAGCAATGAGTGTTCTTGTCAATAAAGATTCAAAAATAATAGTACAGGGTTTTACCGGTTCTGAAGGTACATTCCATGCTTCACAAATGATAGAGTACGGCAGTGATGTTGTAGGTGGAGTAACACCAGGAAAAGGAGGTCAGACTCACTTGGATAAACCTGTTTTTAATACAGTTGAAGAAGCAGTAAAGTCTACAGGTGCTGATGTTTCCATTATTTTCGTGCCTCCGGCTTTTGCGGCGGACGCTATCATGGAAGCTGCTGATGCAGGTATCAAAGTAATTATTACTATTACGGAAGGCATTCCTGTCAAAGATATGATGCATGCCAAGCCTTATGCTAAAAAGCGTGGAGCAACTTTGGTAGGCCCTAATTGCCCAGGGGTAATCACTCCAGGAGAAGCTAAAGTAGGCATCATGCCTGGTTTTGTTTTCAAAAAAGGGAAAGTAGGGATTGTTTCTAAATCAGGTACCTTAACATATGAAGCAGCTGATCAGGTTGTAAAAGCAGGTTTGGGAATTACTACAGCTATAGGAATAGGTGGAGATCCTATTATTGGTACTTCTACTAAAGAAGCCGTAGAATTATTGATGAATGATCCAGAAACGGAAGGAATCATCATGATTGGTGAAATAGGTGGTAATTATGAAGCTGAAGCAGCTAAATGGATTCAGGAGCAAGGAAACCCTAAACCGGTAGTTGGTTTTATTGCAGGCCAAACAGCACCTCCAGGGCGTAGAATGGGGCATGCTGGTGCTATAGTAGGCGGAGCAGATGATACAGCAGAAGCCAAAATGAAAATAATGAAAGCATGTGGGCTTCACGTGGTAAATTCGCCGGCAGATATTGGCGAAACTATGGTGAAAGCATTAGGATAGGTGATCTTTTACCTAATAGAAACACAAAGCCCTGTTTTGACATCCTGTTAGAACAGGGCTTTTTACTAATACCATGCCTAACGTTTTCAGTCTAACCTCGTTAGTCATGAAAAACCATGATATTTCGTAGTAATTGATTTATTTAGTTTTATGATCAAAAACTGAAGAATTGACATAGCCCAAACTCAAGAAATATCCATTTTTACTCCATAGAATCGATTACGTTTATGGTCAGTCATTTAACTATCTAAAAATTATCTCCCTGATCGGGTTCTCAGAATTATTCGGGCTGACCTTTGTCAAACCCGACAAGTATTCCGTTTCTATCTCTTCATGTCTAGACTAATACTCATTTATGATTATGGAAGCGTATAAGATATTTTAGTTAATTTGGTTTTGACAAAGCGGTTCCTGGCTGGGACAAGAAAACACAATGATAGCATCACTATGGTGAGTAGGAAATTAGGATTTAAGTGGTTAGATGACTGTTAGTTATGGTTTACATCAAATTTCTATTGCATCATTCGGGTTTAACGTATAGCAAATAAAATTTGTAAATAATTATGTGTCCTTATAAATCTAAATTGGTATAGTTCCCTTCATACTTTATTCTTCTACTCACCAAACTCCTTTTCCATTACGTTATGCCAACTTCATTTCTTTTTTACCACGTCGTGCACAGCTTGACTGGGTATCCAGCAGTAGTAAAGCTCCTCAAAAACAAAAGAAACAAGATCAAAACCACTTTTTGCAACAAAAAATAACAATCGATAAGGGTTAAGGGGATTATTCAATTAAAACAAGAAAAAAGTCAGAAACAGTAGTTTATGTAAGGATTCAACTGGCTGATTACAGCTAAACGTATACATTAACTATTTCATGGAGGGAATTATGAACTTGAACGATAAAAAGTCAGAATATAATGAGATGCTATTATATTTGAATCGATTATTTAACATTCCAGTAGCTGAAAGGTGGAGGGGCTTCATTGACCTTCCGCCTTTATTTTTTTAGGCATTCGGAAATAAATAACAATGCCAAGTCGTTGTTTGTAATAAATACCTAAAAGAACTGGAAAATACTGCTATTTTCCCTACATTAGTCGAAAATTACAGCCAATTAAGAATTATTAGGTTAAACTTTTACTACTGAACAAGAAAAACATGCGCTCTTAAAACTGATTGTATAGTCCAGTTTTAATAAAGTGCGGTTAATGTTTAAAACTATGTGGATAACTTATGTTTTTGCCTTGATAACTTTTTATAACTTTCTTTAAATTCTTGTGAATACTTGTTTTTATTTTGTGATAAATATGTGATTATCTAACAGTTAGATGTTTATATTTCAAGTATTAATCTATCTAAATTCGTATTGTTAATAATTTGAAAACACATAAATATTAAATATATGAAAAAGGTTAGACTATTAATCGTCGCATTTGTTTTAGCAGTAACTTTCTCAGCTTGTGAGTCTTCTGATTCTTTGGATGAACTTTTAGATACAACAGATATTGAAAGTGTAGATAACACTACAGATGATGATGAAGAGAATGATGATGAAGAGAATGGTAAGGAATTAGATTTCGGTTAAGAATCAATTTAAATTTAAAATAACGATTTTATCGGGCATAATCATCATTTCATCTAAAAACATTATCCTATCATAGAATATTTTCGTAATTTAGAGCAGGTCTTAGGCCTGCATATTTTGCTAATTACGAAAATATTTTATGAAAAAGACATTTTTAATCCTATCCTTAGCGCTTTATTGCCATTTCGGTTTGGCAAATACAACTAATTCTTCTGAAGCAGCTAAAAAAACTATATTGCATTTGTTAGATAGTGCGGTAGAAATGGCCAAGTCAGACAAAATGCAAGCTGAAAAATTGGTATCATCTGCAAAAAGCTATTCAGAGAATATTGGTTATGAATTTGGTGTTAGTCGTTCCCTGTTCTCAATGGGTTATATTAACCAAGTTAATGGGAAAAAAGATACTGGAATAATATATTTCATGGAGGCGGCTGCCAAATTGGCTAAATTGGAAGACGACAAATCTACAAGATTAAACATAATCACAAATAGAAAAATAGCAAGCATTTTTCATGATCATTATAAATTCAAGAAAGCGATTGAATTTTTTGAAAAATCAAATGAAATTGCAGTAAGATTGAATTCTGAGGTTAATGAAAATTTAATAAAGAATAACTATTTAATGGCTCTTTCATTTAGAAAGAGTTCAGAATTCACTAAAGCAATTGAAATTCTATTTGAGGCATCTGAATTAGCCTTGGATAATAATGATTATAAATATTTAACCAAAATCAATCATCAATTAGGAATGCTTTTTAAAGATATTAAAGAGTATGATAAATCACGTGATCATCATTTTGAAGTATTTAGATACAAAAACAAAATTAAGAATTTTGATTGGCATGGAGGAAGGGCTTATCACAATATCGCCAATACGTATATGGAAGAAGGTGATTCCACAAAATCTGAGGAGTATTATCGAAAAGCCATTGCCAGTAAACTAGCAACTGGAAATCCTAAAAACGCTTTCATTAGTTACATGGATTATGCAGAATTGCTCATGCTTCAAGGAAAATTTGAAGAGGCTAAAAATAATTATGAAGCTGCCTTGGCTAGCAATGTGGTCATGGAAGGGAACCCTAACAAGTTTAAAATTTACAAGCAGTTGTCTACTCTCAGCATGAAGCAAAATGATTCGCAGGCTTACATGAAATATAATTTGCTATATACTGCGTTTTTGGAAGACGACTTAACCAAAAATAGAAATTTAATAGAAACAGATCAGCAGTATAACATTCAGCTGGTAACTGAAAGATATTATGAGCTGATAGAAACCAAAAGAAGAGAAGAAATGTATAAGCAATGGGCAATCATGGCAGCAGCATTTGTTTTACTTTCTATCATGGGTTATTTCGCCTATGCAAAAATCAAGTCTATCCGTCTCAGAAAAATCTTGGAAAAAGAATTGCGTGAGGCGATGGTGGATATAAATCTAGAAGATTTATAGGCTTAAAGTAACCTAAGTGATTAGTAAAAGCACTGGCCGAAAACCAGTGCTTTTTGTATAATGTTGATAATTTCAAAAGAAAATTTAACTCTTATTATGCCTTTAAGAGAAATCACAAATAACTGTTAGACTGTTACATAAATCCTCATTTACAATTTAGGCAGACTCTTCGTTATGATCAGTAGGAGATTGTGTACCTAAATGGCTAGACCGCTGTTGATTATGGTTTGTATCTAATTTCTAATGCATAGTGCGGATTTAAGATATTATGAACTCAGGCAAGCTAAAAAAGACATGAAGTGTAAAATTGAGGTATTTCAAACGCAAATATCACTTTCTTCATGCCTGCCCGATAAGGTAAACGCTAATGATTATTTACTCCATAAAATTATGTTGAGATTAGATCAGAATTGTTGGACTTGGAAGGGGGGTGATGAGAAAAGGGAATTTCTACAGGAAAATTCGTGTCGGCGGAAGTATTAATGACATCAAAAAGCCAATTCAGATCTAGATCCAAATTGGCTTTTGTGCGCTTAATCGTATTTAATTTAATTAATAGAAATCTTATATGTTTATATTCATTCTGTTTCTCAAGATATTTCTCACTTTGTCTTGGTTATCTTGTAACTGAATAACTTTATCTCTGTATTCTACACTATCCGTAACCATATTTTGGATTTCATTTTTCAATGATCTCAAAGTATGCTTGTTGATTTTATAATCAGTTTCTAATTTCCTGATAATATTCATCACTTGCTCTTTTCTTTTATAATGACCAGTCACTTCAGGGAGATTTAGAAAAAGGGATTCTTTCTCATATGTTTTTACAAGCACTGCTCCCTGACCTTTTACTAACCATTTGGCACTTACTTCTTCAAAACTCGATAAAATCTTCTCCAAAACATCATAACTAGGTTTGTTTCTTCTACCTTTTATGATATTAAAGATTACAGTTCCTTTCACCCCTATGGTTTCTGCAAATGAGTTGGGGTTCATATCAAATAAGTCAATCAACTGAATTATTCTATCGTTTATTACATTCTCCATGTCAGTTTATTAATGCGAAAAGAGTTTATACAAATACGTAATTTATTTAATCTCACCAAAATTCACTATTGGATTTTAACCCTAAATTTACAACTAGCTCGGAAGTAATAGTGCAGTAAAACCTGTGAGACTTATATTTAATCAAATATATAAATTAAACACCACAGATCAAAATAAATGGTAAATATTTTGCATTTGATAATCTTTTAACTATGTAAAAAAAGATGGATTCTTAATATTTACAAAATAAGAATTCAAATTATCGAAATCTTTAGTGTTTAACTGTATCTAAATTAATTCATTTTTCTCAATTAGACCTTATTTTTGGTGAGATTTTAAATCAACTAGTAAGTGTCCTCTATCTAAAGAGTAAAATCTTAAATGAAAGAACTGCTACTATACAGGATATAAATCAGATAAACTATAATAATTCAATTACTAATTAGTGATTTATGCCTATAAGATAATCACCTATCAAATAAATTACAACCAGCATTTTACTTCTCAGAAGATGAAAAACTTAATAAAGACGAGCTTTGGTATAGTCGTTTTGAAATAAAAAATTAAGAAACATAGGTGATCGCCATTTTAAATGATCTGCATCAATGATACTTTTTATGCTAAAAATGAGTCACTTGAATTACTAATTATTCACCTGTTATCAACTAATAGATTACATTTAGAAATGAATAGATTGAAAATTTGCCGTCTAACACTTTTATGATGGCAATGTTTGACCGCTGTAAGGAACGTGGAAGATTCATGTTTCTGAGGTAATGTTGAATAGCTTTCTAAGCAGAAGATTGTAAAACTAGAATTCGTCTAATTTTGCTACTAGAGTTTGTTGTAAAGTAAAGACTATATGTCCTTTTTGAATGAACCAACACTGGGTGTCTAATGGGCAATAATTTGAGGATCAACTCAAGCATCCCGTCTTTTTGTGAGCGTTATAGCATTTCTGTTGAGGAGCAGAATTGATCATTAAGATACTGGGTGTCTTCGGATCAGGATTGGTTCATTACCGTTAAAATTGGAAGTGGAGCGAGTGTAATCTTCTCTACATTTTTATCTCTTTTATATAAGATTTAGACCATTTAGATAGAATAAGCTTTCGGGAATGGGGTTGTAAATCATTATTTACTTTCTATTCTCCAAAGAATGTATATTTTTGTTTTTTGGCTAATACTCACTTATTACATATACATGCAAGAATTAAACGATATTCTAAGTACCATTGATAGTTACATAGGTAGTGCAAAATGGTTTGCATATGCTTTACTAGGCGTTGGCGTATTTTTCACCTTTTATCTAAAATTTCCTCAAATAAGATATTTCAGACACGCCTTGCGAATAGTACGTGGCAAATATGATAGCAAAGATGATCAAGGAGATACTTCTCACTTCCAAGCTTTGGCTACTGCCTTGTCTGGTACTGTTGGCACAGGAAATATAGCAGGCGTTGCTTTTGCTTTGTATTTAGGGGGACCAGCTGCCTTGTTCTGGATGTTGGTTACAGCAGCAGTAGGTATGTGTACCAAGTTTGTAGAAGTTTCTCTTTCTCACAAATACCGAGAAAAGCAAGAAGATGGTAGCATGGCTGGAGGGCCTATGTACTATATGAAGAATGCAAAATTTAAAATTGGTAATAATCAATTTAACCTGAGTTGGTTGGCTGCTATTTTTGCAGTAGCTACTGTACTGTCATCTTTTGGGACGGGAAGCTTACCGCAGATTAACAGTATTTCTACATCTGTAAAAGCAACTTTTGATATAGAACAATGGATTACAGGAGCCGTTTTAGCCGTTTTATTAGGTCTTGTTATTGTAGGAGGTATTAAAAGGATAGCCGCGGTAACTTCTAAATTAGTTC
The DNA here is from genome assembly GCA_937958005.1 of uncultured Cyclobacteriaceae bacterium. Classification (GTDB taxonomy): domain Bacteria; phylum Bacteroidota; class Bacteroidia; order Cytophagales; family Cyclobacteriaceae; genus JANSWY01. Next base: position 1,853 of record CALGOB010000100.1, on the reverse strand, counting down.
CAGCAATGGCAGCTATTTATTTGATAGGTGCGTTAGCCGTTATTTTCTACAATATAGAAAATGTGATTCCTTCTTTCCTTTCCATTTTTAGTAGTATTTTCTCTGGATCTGCTGCTGTTGGTGGTTTCCTAGGTGCGGGAGTTTCCCTTGCGTTTAGTAAGGGAGTGGGTAGAGGACTGTTTTCAAATGAAGCAGGCCAAGGATCAGCACCTATTGCTCATGCATCTGCTAAAGCAAAAGAACCACTTTCAGAAGGAATGGTAGCTATTTTAGAACCTTTTATTGACACTATTGTAATTTGTACCATTACTGGAATGGTGTTATTGTCTTCAGGTGTATGGAATCAGAAATTCGAAAATGAATTTCAAGTGACAGATATTAGAATTGCCGAAGGTTATTATAATGAAGACAATGACAATGACAAAGAAAAGATTAGTGGCTTTGTAAGGGGGGAAAAGACAGCCTTTGGATATTCGGGAAACTTACAAGTAGAAAATGGGGTCATCACAAACAATGATATGACGTTTATCCATAATCACTCTTTTGCGGAAGATATTACAGTTTTAAACGGTGATTCAAATTTCTCAGGCTCAATTACCGTTGATAATGGAAGGGTGAACTTGACAGATGGAATTTTAATCAAAGGGAAGTCTTTAGTTCATAGCGCACCCTTAACAGCCATTGCTTTTACGAAAAGTTATTTTGGGGATTTTGGAAAGTACATTGTTTCCATCGGTTTATTATTGTTTGCATTTAGTACCGCAATCAGCTGGTCTTATTATGGGGATAGAGCCATGACCTTTTTGTTTGGTACTAAATCCATTGTTTATTATAGAGTAGTTTATGTAGTGGCATTTTTCTTTGCCTCTTTTGCTGATACCACCATTATTTGGACACTTTCGGGAATTACCATTGCTGTGATGACAATACCTAACTTAATAGGGATAGTCTGGTTAAGTAAGGACATGAAAAATACTGTGAAAGAATATGGTGATTCTTTTGAAAAAGAATTCCCTGGAGAAAAGCACCCTGATTTCAACTAACTCTCGTTAAATGATATTTAAAGGGGTTGTTTCATTACTGGGATAACCCCTTTTGTGTATGTTCTTGAAATGGGTTGACCGTTCTTTTAATCCTTAAGGGATATTAATTCCCCTGGTTGGGCACCCCGACTCATCCGCGAGCGCTAAAGCTTTGCGGAGGCGCTGAGTCGATCATTAAATTATTGCCCATAGATACCCCGTACCCTTGGGTTGAGGTTGGTTCATTTAAACCCTGTTGATCAAATGTATTCATACTTGATCATTTTTTGCAAAGCAACAGGTAGAGTTTGGGGTAGCGTAAAGAATTTCTTGCTCCCTACTCAAACATAAACTGGAATTCAAAGTCTTTTGTCTTTGTTCTTTTATCTAAAGGTCTAACCCGAATAATTCGGGAAATAATTATTAGAAAAACTAAATGGTTGACCATCAACGTAATCGATTCTGTAGAGTAAAATTGACATTCCTCAAATTTGGGCTATGTTAATTCTTAAGTCTTTCATCATAAAACTTAGTAAATCAATTACTTAATACGAAAGGTCATGGTTTGTCATGAATAATGCAGGCTAAAGTCTAATGTCTCAAAAAAAATCTAGTATCTTAAACCTGAATGATGCAATAGAAATTTGATGCAAGCCATAACTAACAGTCATTTAGCCACTTAAATCCTAATTTCCTACTCACCATAATGGAGACTATGTCTGCGTTGCAAATCAGAATTTAAGCAGCTATCTAACAGCTATTTATGATTTTCTCTTAAAAGTCTAAGGCATCACTCGGGTTAAATAGAGTTTATCACGGTAGAGTGATTAT